>NZ_LNRD01000060.1:0-328 GCF_001557775.1 Vibrio sp. MOR3
GTAGTCTCAGTAACACCACCAGAGGTGACTGTATAAATAAACTCGTCAGAACCGTTGTAGTCTTGGTCTGGCGTGTAAGTAATGGTGCCGTCGTTGTTCACAACCACACTGCCATTTGCAGGGCCATCGCCCGCTTCTACTGATACAACTGGTGATTGACCTTCGAAACTATCGTTGTCTAACACATCCAAAATGGTTGGTGTATCTTCAACGATATCTGCACTATCAGCGACAATATCGGCAACGGCATTGACTGTGAAATCAACTTTCTGACTCACTTCCAAACCACTTGGATCTGTGGCTGTAAAAGTAAGCTCTTCAGAACCAT
>NZ_LNRD01000061.1:0-292 GCF_001557775.1 Vibrio sp. MOR3
CAATTGATTAAAAGTCAACTGCTCTACCAACTGAGCTAACGACCCAATGGTATCCCGTAGGGGAGTCGACCCCCTGTTACCGCCGTGAAAGGGCGGTGTCCTAGGCCTCTAGACGAACGGGACACTGCTATTTGTTTCCACTTTTAAAAAGCAGAACCAAACTTCGAAGATATTGGGATATCTTCGTCTCTTTTACTTATAAACCGTATCAATCTGTGTGGACACTCATCGTGAGTAATCATCGTATAAGGAGGTGATCCAGCGCCAGGTTCCCCTAGCGCTACCTTGTTAC
>NZ_LNRD01000062.1:0-278 GCF_001557775.1 Vibrio sp. MOR3
CGAGAGGCCCGAAGGTCCCCCTCTTTGGCCCGTAGGCATCATGCGGTATTAGCCATCGTTTCCAATGGTTATCCCCCACATCAGGGCAATTTCCTAGGCATTACTCACCCGTCCGCCGCTCGACGCCGTTATCGTTCCCCGAAGGTTCAGATAACTCGTTTCCGCTCGACTTGCATGTGTTAGGCCTGCCGCCAGCGTTCAATCTGAGCCATGATCAAACTCTTCAATTTAAGATTTTGTTCGGCTCAACGAATACTGACTTCAAAACTCATCCTTAC
>NZ_LNRD01000063.1:0-262 GCF_001557775.1 Vibrio sp. MOR3
GCACGAAGGCGTCCTTAGCTCAGCTGGATAGAGTACCTGGCTACGAACCAGGCGGTCGGAGGTTCGAATCCTCCAGGACGCGCCACTCTTTAGGGTTTCCTTAGTGAACTCCTGATATTGGGAATACCGATATCGAAAACTGCGCGTCCTTAGCTCAGCTGGATAGAGTACCTGGCTACGAACCAGGCGGTCGGAGGTTCGAATCCTCCAGGACGCGCCACTCTTTAGGGTTTCCTTAGTGAACTCCTGATATTGGGAATAC
>NZ_LNRD01000064.1:0-259 GCF_001557775.1 Vibrio sp. MOR3
AGCGTCTGAGTGTGTCATCTTAGTGTTTCAGTAAGGATTACTAAGTGATCAGATCACACACACTTGAAAGAGTTCAAAAAAAATCCCCAAGCTACAAGCTTGGGGATTTGTGTATAAGAGACAGCGCTTATGCGGGGCTAATTATATGGTCCGCCTCACTCTCAAGCCCTACGCTTAGAGTAGGCTCTCAGAACGAGGTGAACCATATGTCTACCATTCACATCTTAGGTATCGATTTAGGCAAGCACTGCTTTCATGC
>NZ_LNRD01000065.1:0-252 GCF_001557775.1 Vibrio sp. MOR3
AGTCGCTGGATATAGACCCGAAACCAGGTGATCTAGCCATGGGCAGGTTGAAGATTGAGTAACATCAATTGGAGGACCGAACCGACTAATGTTGAAAAATTAGCGGATGACTTGTGGCTAGGGGGGAAAGGCCAATCAAACCTGGAGATAGCTGGTTCTCCCCGAAAGCTATTTAGGTAGCGCCTCGGACGAATACTACTGGGGGTAGAGCACTGTTAAGGCTAGGGGGTCATCCCGACTTACCAACCCTTT
>NZ_LNRD01000066.1:0-252 GCF_001557775.1 Vibrio sp. MOR3
TAGTGAACTCCTGATATTGGGAATACTGATATCAAAAACCGTGCGTCCTTAGCTCAGCTGGATAGAGTACCTGGCTACGAACCAGGCGGTCGGAGGTTCGAATCCTCCAGGACGCGCCACTCTTTAGAAAAAGCCTGCGGGGTGCCTGTCTCTTGATCACAAGTCTAGTGATCAAGAGACATTGCGAGTTCGTAGCCTTCAAGGATGGTTTGTAGTTTAAACCACCCTTCCCAAAGCACCTTTATTGAAGCT
>NZ_LNRD01000067.1:0-252 GCF_001557775.1 Vibrio sp. MOR3
CAAGCAGTAGGAGCACCTTCGTGGTGTGACTGCGTACCTTTTGTATAATGGGTCAGCGACTTATATTCAGTGGCAAGGTTAACCATCTAGGGGAGCCGTAGCGAAAGCGAGTGTTAACTGCGCGACTCAGTCGCTGGATATAGACCCGAAACCAGGTGATCTAGCCATGGGCAGGTTGAAGATTGAGTAACATCAATTGGAGGACCGAACCGACTAATGTTGAAAAATTAGCGGATGACTTGTGGCTAGGGG
>NZ_LNRD01000068.1:0-252 GCF_001557775.1 Vibrio sp. MOR3
CAAGCAGTAGGAGCACCTTCGTGGTGTGACTGCGTACCTTTTGTATAATGGGTCAGCGACTTATATTCAGTGGCAAGGTTAACCATCTAGGGGAGCCGTAGCGAAAGCGAGTGTTAACTGCGCGACTTAGTCGCTGGATATAGACCCGAAACCAGGTGATCTAGCCATGGGCAGGTTGAAGATTGAGTAACATCAATTGGAGGACCGAACCGACTAATGTTGAAAAATTAGCGGATGACTTGTGGCTAGGGG
>NZ_LNRD01000069.1:0-251 GCF_001557775.1 Vibrio sp. MOR3
GCCCGTAGGCATTATGCGGTATTAGCCATCGTTTCCAATGGTTATCCCCCACATCAGGGCAATTTCCTAGGCATTACTCACCCGTCCGCCGCTCGACGCCCTTAACGTTCCCCGAAGGTTCAGTTAACTCGTTTCCGCTCGACTTGCATGTGTTAGGCCTGCCGCCAGCGTTCAATCTGAGCCATGATCAAACTCTTCAATTTAAGATTTTGTTCGGCTCAACGAATACTGACTTCAAAACTCATCCTTAC
>NZ_LNRD01000008.1:0-271976 GCF_001557775.1 Vibrio sp. MOR3
ACGCATAACAATCTGTTTAAGAGTGATTCGCAACGCGTGGCATTTTTACTATGCGTTGCGTTTAGTGTTTAAGGTGGTATGCGGTAGCTTCGGTATTGCGTTGCTCACACCTTAACAGGGCGTTAGTACGGGTTTGACATCAAAGGTCATAAGTTGTGGTGTTTATCTGTTTTGGCGCTCGTCTTTACACCTTTCAGTTAGTGCCTTTCACGATCTTTCCGGTGGCACTATATGCGGAGTGTTTGCTTTGATTTCACCGTTTACGGTGTCTAACTCTTACCCTATTTCTTTGGCGCTTCTTCTCTTTCGTGGTTTTTACGAAGTCAGAGTTGTCTTTCTTTGGTATTGCCGTCGAAGTGCGAGGATCGAATCCTTTTCTAATTTGAAGCCAGTGAAAGTAGGGCAGTTCAGTGCGTTTTTCTTCTAGCCAACTTTCGTCTTTCAATCGGGGTAAAGTTTTGTAGCTGCCCGTCTCACTTCAGTGTTCAAAGCCTTTCATATTATGCCAGTTTTCAATATCTTGGAGCGCATAAATAGAAGTAGCGCATGTACTAACAAATTGCTTAAGAGTGATTCGTAACGCGTGGCATTTTTACTTTGCGGTGGCTTAGGGTGATTAAGGCGCCGTGCGGTAGCTTTTGTATTGCGTTACTCACACCTTAGCAAGGCGTTAGCTGTTTGGAGACTCCATGGAAAATATAGAAGTCGTGCATCTAAAAACTCATGACGATACACAGTCGCTCACACTTCAAAGTTGCAAGCTGGTAAATCGAACTTCCTTAAAATGCAATCTAACGATGAAGTCCAGAGGTTTCTCATACTCTGGAAATGTACGCTTCGATAATGTTGCTAAGTTTGCAGAAGATATTATTTCAATGTCTAAAACCTTAAGTGGCACGGTAACACTAACCGAAGAGTACGGAGTTCATTTTATTAACTTTAAAATCAACAGATTGGGTCATGTTATTATCAGTGGAACCTTTGCGGAACATAGTGCCAATTCTCAGCTGTTAGAGTTCGAATTTGTCACGGATCAAACGTGTTTGGAGGCATTTGCAAGTGACCTAAAGCTCATCGTGGGGAAAAACAGCTAACAAATTTTTCAAGAGTGATTCGGCACGCGTGGCATTTTTACCATGCGTTGGTTTTAGTGGTTAAGGTGGTTGCGGGAGCTTCGGTATTGCGTGCCTCACACCTTAACAAGGCGTTAGTACGGGTTGACATCAAAGGTCATAAGTTTTGGTGTTTATCTGTTTTGGCACTCGTCTTTACACCTTTCAGTTTGTACCTTTCACGTTCTTTCCGGTGGCACTATATGCGGAGTGTTTGCTTTGATTTCACCGTTTACGGTGTCTAACTCTTACCTTATTTCTTTGGCGCTTCTTCTCTTTCGTGGTTTTTACGAAGTCAGAGTTGTCTTTCTTTGGTATTGCCGTCGAAGTGCGAGGATCGAATCCTTTTCTAATTTGAAGCCAGTGAAAGTAGGGCAGTTCAGTGCGTTTTTCTTCTAGCCAACTTTCGTCTTTCAATCGGGGTAAAGTTTTGTAGCTGCCCGTCTCACTTCAGTGTTCAAAGCCTTTCATATTATGCCAGTTTTCAATATCTTGGAGCGCATAAATAGAAGTAGCGCATGTACTAACAAATTGCTTAAGAGTGATTCGTAACGCGTGGAATTTTTACTTTACGGTGGCTTATGGTGATTAAGGCGCTGTGCGGTAGCTTTTGTATTGCGTTACTCACACCTTAGCAAGGCGTTAACTAGCACAATGACTACCGTATAATGTTTTGATAAATTTTGGACGGCAAGCTTAATTTTGGGAAGTTTTATGACAAAAAAGTACTCAGCTATATACTATCCAGATAGCTATATTTTCAGCCAAAAGTCGTTGATGACATACTTATTTATCTATGATGAATTACATCTTGTAACCTTTGCTGATGACTCGAAAAATCCCACCGAATATTTTAAAAATATACCAGATTATACGACTGTTACTTCTATGACACAGGATGGTAGTCAAAGGGAGTTTTACATTCACGGGGATGAAGTAACTTCAAATGCTGCAGGCGATGTTAATACTGATGCGAGGCAAGTAATTCAGTTTTATCAATTTATACATAAATATAAAAGTCTAATTGGTGAGTCTATTTATTTTCACCCCAATATGATGGCTAACTTATGGTCAAGTATGACCGAGCAACTGTGGAATGGTGGACTTCCTATACAGGATCTTGTAAGTCTTTTATCAGGCAATAATCCAACATTGCTGGAATATGAAAAATTTCAGCAAGAATATCCAGAAGTTAAAAATGAAACCCTATGGAGAACAGTCCCTACGGCATTAAACTTAGCTCAGGATAAGGACTTCATACTAGTTAGCGACAAAGCTGATATATCAGTTCCGTTTTTATCTGAAAATCATAAAAATGTTAAGTTGTTAACAAGTGTCTTGGCTGAAGAATGTGTAAAAATCATGATACCAGACTGCCGCCAAGCGACCCCTGATGAAATTTTAGAGATAAGAAGTAAACTGAAAGATAACTTGTTGCCTTTCCGTATGTCATTGCAAAAACTTACTGGTGATTTAAGAGGAGCTCTTGAGTCAGACGCGAAAATTGACGATCTCAAAGGAGAGGCAAAGTTTATAGTTGAAAGTCAAATAGAACCTCAACTTTATGAGTTAAAGCAAGCAATTGAAAGAAGTAACTCTAAACTGATGAATAATGTATTTGGAAAGTTTTTACATTGGGTGCCATACATAGCAAAAGCGTGGGCTATGCCAACTCCTGAAAATATTTTATCGATAGCTCAAAAAATGGGAGAAGATACGAACTCAATTCTTGATACTATTGATGATTTTTCTTATACCAAAGCACAAGGTTTATCATTTCTACTACAGGTCGAAGAAGCAACTGGCAAAAAATGAGCATAAAAAAGCGCTAGTTAACAATCTGTTTAAGAGTGATTCGCAGCGCGTGGCATTTTTACTATGCGTTGCGTTTGGTGTTTAAGGTGGTTTGCGGCAGCTCTTGTATTGCGTTGCTCACACCTTAACAGGGCGTTAGCTGCTCACACTATGAGGTAATTTCTCTATAAAAACTATTAAGGAGTATTTGATTTGATCGCGCGTGCAGTGGTTCTTACTACCAATATCTGTTCTGAACTTGAACTCAAGGCTCATGTTCCTTTTGCTTGGCGTTTTTTCACCAATAAAAAAAGATTGATCAAGTACTATAAGAGTGCGTTAAAGACATTGCTTACCAGTCGTAAGGATGAGCTGAAATTTTACGCTCATCAAAAGTCCTTTTCTCATATGACATTATCGGTAGCTTTTTGGCACTATGATTTACATTGGAATGTATGGAGTAAAGAAGGCATGGATTTTGAGCGTCATCCAAATTGTTCTCCTAATCCCTTTATAATTCTCTCCGATTTTGAAGTGGGTAATTCAAATATCTCAAGGTTACGAGATATCTTTGAAGGTTGGGAAGTGCTGGGGTCTCTTGATGAAAGTGATGACGATGACAAAACTGAGTTTTTTATTAACCTTGCTCATGAAGCTCTAGCTGTTGCAATTCAGAGCAGAACGATAAAACCGTTGTTTTTGGAAATCTTTGCCGAAAATTCAAATATTGACGATGCTCTTTTTAACGAAAGAGTCCGAGTCAGAGATGAAGAAGGGCATTTTGATATTAATTTCTTAGATCTTATTCAACAACGCAGCTAACAAACTGTTTAAGAGGGATTCGCAACGCGTGGCATTTTTACTATGCGTTGTGTTTGGTGTTTAAGGTGGTATGCGGCGGCTTCTGTATTGCGTTGCTCACACCTTAATGCGGCGTTATGTTTAAAGGATGAAAATGTCTGCTATCAACAATGTTAGCCTCTTCTTCGCGATTTATTTTGGTATTTCAATCATTGTATTTAGACTGCCATTTGATATGTCAGGTGCGTATTTTGACTTCATTGTTTATCTATTTTTGCCTGTTTGTTCAGCTTGCTATCTGGCATTTGTAATTTTTGGGAAAGTGAATGGAAAAAGCGTGTGGGCAGTGATGGCTCATAGACTTAGCCATAAATCAGGTTTCAATCGATGGCAGGTGTTAATATTCTCTGGGCTTTTTGCTTATCCGATTATAGCAATTCTTCTTTTGCCTTTTTTTCGTGTTTTATTGATTACCACGATTTTGACAGGGCAAGACTATTGTCATGTCGGCAAACTCTCAAACGTTGCAGAAGGTAGGCGAGTTATGTTTGGTCTCAGTGATATCACGATTGAAGCCCCTCAGTCGAATCGTACTTTTTGGTATCCTACGAAAAAGCTGATGCGAGATAATATTGATATAGGCGGCACTGTAGAAGCTTGTGGTAAGCAGGGTTGGCTTGGGTTTTACATTGAAAGGGTGTCTGCTCGTGGGGAATAAACATAACAAATTGTTCAAGAGTGATTCGGCACGCGTGGCATTTTTACTATGCGTTGGTTTTCGTGGTTAAGGTGTTATGCGGCGGCTTAGGTATTGCGTGCCTCACACCTTAACAAGGCGTTAGTTTTCCGAGTACCCCACGTTTAGTAGACACTTTACTAAGTTAGATCTAGGGTCTAATTGAGAGGTGATTTATGGCTAAACATCGTAATCCAGCGTACACCGAAGAGTTCCGCAAAGAAGCAGTCCGCTTGGCCAGTCTTCCTGGCCGAACAGCCGTCTCCGTTGCCAAGGAACTGGGCATCAGTGCCCAGCAGATCCGGAACTGGAAGCGCCAGTTCACACGCCTATCTGATAAACAGTTTAACACCTTAGATGGTGTCGATTATTCGAAGAAAGAGTCCGAAGAGCTTCGAGCGCTAATGCGCGAGAACAAGCGACTCAAAGATGAAATGGAATTTCTAAAAAAGGTCTCGGCGTACTTCGCGAAGCTGCAAGAGTGAAGTACGAGTTCATTGAAAGCTATACTGGCGAGTACTCGATTAGCTTAATGTGTCGTACGTTAGAGGTGAGTCGAGGTGGTTACTACAAGTGGTGTCATCATACGCCGAGCGAGCGTTCAAAGCGGCGAGAGCGCTTTGAACAGCTCGTCATGTGTACCTTTGCCCAATATCGGGCACGTTACGGTTCAGTGCGAATAGCCGAAGAGCTAAATGAAGCAGGCCATGCCTGCTGCGTGAATTATGTGGCTGATATTATGAAGGAAAAAGGTATCAGGGCACGTAATGGCAAAGGGTTTAAATACAGCAAGGATGTGGCTGCGATGACGAATGTTGCTGACAACTTACTGCGTAGAGACTTTGTATCTGAGACACCAAATCAGAAGTGGGTTACGGACATTACGTATATCTGGGTGAAGAGTCGTTGGCTCTTCTTAGCGAAAGTGATGGACTTGCATTCAAGGCGTATTGTGGGTTGGTCGCTAGGGAGAACGATGACCATCGAGCTCATCACCAATGCCCTAAAAATGGCGTTTGAGTCACGTAAGCCGCCTAAGGGCGTCATTATCCACTCGGACCGTGGTGTACAATACAGAGCATATAAATATCAAGACTTCATGCGCAAGCATGGAGGTGTACCGAGCATGAGTCGGCAGGGTAACTGCTGGGATAATGCGGTGATGGAGTCGTTCTACAGTCGACTGAAAGTCGAACTGATATACGCAGAAGACTATCAAACCGTCGAAGAAGCCCGAATGGGCATCTTCGAATACATTGAGGTATTTTACAATCGTAGAAGAAGACACTCAGCGTTGGGGCATGTCAGCCCAGTTGAGTATGAAAGTATGTAGTTATGTACTGTCTACTTTTTGTGGGGTACACCAGTAAATTCAGGAGAGTCATATGAAAATAAGGGAACTCCGTGAAGCAATTAAAAAGCATGCATATGAAAACTATGCGATGTTATTTAAAGGATTTATCGTAACTTTCGGCGTATTTCTGACTGGTTGGGTACAAATTTATCCTCATCTTGAAGCAAATACATTATCGTCAAAAGAAGCTCAATTTTACTTAGAAGAGCAATACAATGTTCCTTTCGAGAAGGTCGACTGCACTAATCAACCGGACAAGCTAAAAGAATGTCGTATGGCTGTATTTCGAATTGAACGTCATAAGAGTGTAAATCGCTTTTTCTTGGCATTTTTTTCAATGTTAATAGGTGTATCATCAGTTTTACTTTGGTCTTCAATTGAGGGGTATTTTCAGCATATTAAGAGTAAAATTGAGTGAATTTATATAACAAATTGCTCAAGAGTGATTCGCAACGCGTGGCATTTTTACTATGATTTGAATTTAGTGATTAAGGTGGTATGCGGCGGCTTTTGTATTGCGTTGCTCACCCCTTAGCAGGGCGTTATGTGACCGAGTCCCCCACGTTTAGTAGACACTTTACTAAGTTAGATCTAGGGTCTAATTGAGAGGTGATTTATGGCTAAACATCGTAATCCAGCGTACACCGAATAGTTCCGCAAAGAAGCAGTGCGCTTGGCCAGTCTTCCTGACCGAACGGCTGTCTCCGTTGCTAAGGAGCTGGGCATCAGTGCCCAGCAGATCCGGAACTGGAAGCGCCAGTTCACACGCCTATCTGATAAACAGTTTAACACTTTAGACGGTGTTGATTACTCGAAGAAAGAGTCCGAAGAGCTTCGAGCGCTAAGGGCCGAGAATAAGCGACTTAAAGATGAAATGAAATTCCTAAAAAGTCTCGGCGTACTTCGCGAAGCGGCAAGAGTGAAGTACGAGTTCACTGAAAGCTATGCTTGCTGCGTGAATTATGTGGCTGATATCATGAGTAAAAAGGTATCAGGGCACGTAATGGCAAAGGGTTTAAATATAGCAAGGATGTGGCTGCTATGACGAATGTGCCGACAATTTACTGCGAAGAGACTTTGAGTCTGAGACGCCAAATCAGAAGTGGGTTACGGACATCACGTATATCTGGGTGAAGAGCCGTTGGCTCTTCTTGGTGACAGTGATGGACCTGCATTCAAGGCGCATTGTGGGTTGGTTGCTAGGGACAACGATGACCGTCGAGCTCATCATCAATGCCCTAAAAATGGCGTTTGAGTCACGTAAGCCGCCAAGGGCGTCATTATCCACTCGGACCGTGGTGTACAATACAGAGCATATAAATATCAGGACTTCATGCGCAAGCATGGAGGTGTACCGAGCATGAGTCGGCAGGGTAACTGTTGGGATAATGCGGTGATGGAGTCGTTCTACAGTCGACTGAAAGTCGAACTGATATACGCAGAAGACTATCAAACCGTCGAAGAAGCCCGAATGGACATCTTCGAATACATCGAGGTATTTTGCAATCGCAGAAGACACTCAGCGTTGGGGCATGTCAGCCCAGTTGAGTACGAAAGTATGTAGTTATGTACTGTCTACTTTTCGTGAGGTACACCAGCAAACGTAAAACGTGCAATGAAGTATTAATTTTTGTGCATAAATCGCAAAGAAGTCGTTTGCCTCGTACTTCTACAGCACTTTTCTCTACGATTGAGCTCTGTTTAATATATGAGAAATTAGCATGGAGAATAGTGGATGGAAGGTGATTTTTGATAAAGAAGGAACCACTAGTGATACTGTTTACACGCAAAAGATGACTATTGTAGATAGCAAGGGTGAAGTTATCGGCACTTATAAAGGTAGCTCAACTCCGAACCCATACAAACCAAGCGACGCTTCGTTGAAAGGGTTTGATGCATATCCATACGTCAAAGGGGGGGGGGGGGCATATTTGCTAACGTATGGTACGCATAAGGGTATACCAGCTTTGGTGGTTAACAATAACAAATTTGTTCCAACACAGAACGAAAATCCTAATTTTCCCGAATATGGGAAGAGAGCAAATTATATTCATGTACATTGGGGGTACAAAACAACATGGAAAGGTTCAGCTGGTTGCCCAACAATCCATCCTGGTCAGTGGAAAGAATTCTTATCAAAAGTACCAAGTGGCTTAGGCATGTTAGTTATACCATAGTATTTGCGATTTCTTTTCCAGTAACGTCCTCTGATAATATAGTAGAAAGTGAATATCAATTGCTATCTAGTCAATATGACGAATACTATCAAAAAGGAAAATACGAAGAGGCTTTTCAAATATCTATAAGGCAGTTAAATATGGATCCCAGTGACTCAGTCGCTTTTTTAAGGCTGGCTTTATCTGTAAGAGGGTCTTGTAATCTTGTAAAACCTTATTTTTCTCAGTTTGGATCAATGAATCAATTTAGAGAAGTGACCCTTTTAGCGAAAGGTGTAATTTTAAAAGAGTGTGCTATCAGCCTCTAAGTAAATTTGCCTAACAAAGCATTTGAGAGTGACTCGCAGCGCGTCGCATTTTTTCATGCGTTTACTTTTTTCTCAACGTGGTTTGTAGAGGTTGTTGTATTATGGCGATCTCACTTTAACAAAACGTATGGCTACTCAAGGGCGTATATATGTCGTTTTGGATCTTAGTTCCACTTTTATTTATTCACCTTGGTTTGGGTGGATTGATTGCTTTTGGTTTGGTTTTTTTGGTTTGCGCAGAGCGCCGAGTTTCAATTTCTAAGTTTAATAATGATGTTTGTGTGGCTTTGTGGTTTGCATATAGCATATCAATATTCGCTAGTGTTGTTTTAGTTTCTTATTACCACTTAACAAATGGTCAGGCTTCTTACTATTTTTGGCTCGCAATGCCTTGGGCTGTATTGGTTGTTCTGATTACGTACTGGAACGCAACAGCCGTCAAAGTTGAAGAGTAAACGATTCAAAATTTATTTATCTAACCACATACGTACCATCTAATAATCTAAGTAATTCCTGTTTCAATGGTGTCCATGTTACATCATTAACGCTTCACAATGTGTCTTCTGGACTAAATTCAAAATTGCATTGACGATATGATTAACTGTAGGATTGTACTCAACCTTTGTTCTTTAAGTTTACAAGGAGTGTTAATGAAAAAGGTCGAACAGTTTGAGTCCAGATTAAAGAAAATAGATGTCTTCCTGACGGTTGTTGTAGCGTTATTTGCTGCTTTTGGTGTATTTTCATCTATAGCATCTGGGATCCAGTTTGGTTTAGGGCTGATTATTTCCGCTTTGATGTTATGGGTGACTAAATTTTTTGTATGCGGTATTTCATATACCTTCATACAAATAGCTAAGAATACGAATCCTAAGACTATTGATGAAGACGCTTAATCGATAAGGCTCTTACCATTCATTACGGTATAAACGTTTGCCATAGAGAGCCCACTTCTAAGGAACAGCTTATGGAACGAGTTTACAATTGACTTGTACTAATGCAGTCAAATTAGGTACTAAATCATGAGTAATCCGGCTTATAGTGAAAGTATCGCTCATAATTTTAGAATTAACCTCTCGCGGTACCAACTAGGATGAAACATGGATATTTTGATTTTTTGTCTAATCGTAGCGGCTTTCTTACCTTATGTAGCCAAAATACCTGTGGCAATTGCTATGCATAAAGCGGGCGGCTATAACAATAATTACCCTCGCGAGCAGCAAGCTGGCTTGAAAGGATTTGGCGCTAGAGCATTAGCGGCACATCAGAACGCTTTTGAATCTTTGATAGTTTTTGCCTCTGCTGTTCTACTTGCAATATCGACAGGTGCAGTAAATGAGAAGATTCAGCTCTTAGCGTTAGCGCATATCGTTTTTAGAATCGCTTACCATGTTCTTTATTTATTGAACTTCGGTGTTTTACGGTCAATTTCTTGGGCAATCGCGATGGGGAGTGCGTTTGGGATTATGGGGCAGTGTATCTCTGGTTGAGGACAGAGGAGAGTTTATTTCCTTGAAGAAAAACGGCCCGCCAGGGGAGTAGGGCCGTTAAAAGTGCAAAGTTGATTAACGTTCAGGAGTCGCTAATAGTCTAACTGCACTATCTACCGCATTGTCGATACCTTGACGACTTTCCAGTTTACCAGAGCTTGCAGGACCGAGTGCACATGCATACAGAGCAAGCTGCTTATCAAAGGGCAGATCTAACTGCTCATAAAGGTTCTGGCGTATTTTCGCGTGGTGTTCCGGTTCTTGGTTAGCAAGGTTGACAAGCGTGTCATAAATAAGCGTTTTCATATAATTCCTTTTCTATTGCACGGGGTGCATATGTATTGTATTCGATTACAATTCGAAATTCAGAAGCCCCAATCACAGAAAAGTGGTCTGATATAAATTCGTGGTGCGAAGTAACCAAGTCGTTGGTGGGAGTTAAATAACTTGTAAATCATAGTGATAGGAATTCACTCTTCGTAGCTTCGTTGCTTGTTTACAACCGGGAAAGTTGTTCATGTGGTCGAAAAGCGTAAAGCTAATCTCGGGGTAGCTTTTTGATTCTGGTCGTACAAATTATATGAAATCAACTTGAAGCGTGTCCTACATTAGATAAAAAGCCCGTCGGTGAATTTGACTCTACCGAGAAGTTTACGCAGTTTAAAAGCAATTCTTATTGGTCTTATCGAACAACCTAAAGTCAATCTCTCTGTAACCGATAAAATAGTGTTGAAGTATTGGGTGGCTTTGATGAAAAGGACTTTAACTTGTTATGGGAAAATTCATTGTCATGTGGGCGGTTCTTGTTAGCTTGCCAGCTATAGCAGAACAACCTATTTCGCTTGCTGAGGCAGCAAAAGAACGAACACAGTACGACATTACTTATGATGGAAGTTATTACCAAATTGGCTACCCGAATGGCGATGTTGCTTCTGATATCGGGGTGTGTACCGATGTTATTATTCGTAGCTATAGAAAACTAGGTGTCGATCTCCAAGTCCTTGTTCATGAAGACATGAGAGATAACTTTTCTGCATATCCATCCAAACGAATCTGGGGCTTAACTCGTACTGATAGAAATATTGATCATCGCAGAGTTCCAAATTTACAAATGTTCTTTCAACGTCATGGGGTAGAAATACCTATCTCGAATGATGGTCATAATTTCAAGCCTGGTGACATTGTAACGTGGATGCTCCCTGGGAACCTCCCTCATATTGGTATCGTTGCCGATGACTTATCGACAGACAAACGACGACCTTTGATTGTTCACAATATAGGAGGAGGTGTCGTACTGGAGGATATGTTGTTTGATTATCCTATAACCGGTCATTATCGGTTTGAGCCAAAATAGAAGGAAGTCAACTTTTGGAAAAACATTGTGTCGTATTGGGTGGAGGCGGATGGATGATGGGAGAGCTCCCAAGCCAACTCGACCAATACATTTTGTCACTAGTGGGAAAGAATAACCCCAAAATCTGTTATCTCTCTACCGCCACCGGAGATTCGGAAGAAGTCATCACCCGTTTCCACAATGCTAAGCTGAGCGAACACCTTACACACTTTCCTCTGTTCAAGTTAGAGAAAGGCTGGCGAACCAAGTTGCTAGAGCAAGATGTGATTTACGTTGGCGGTGGCAATACCCGTTCTATGCTGGCTCTATGGAAAGAATGGTGTATCGACGACATTCTCAAAGAGTGTTACAACCGCGGCATCATACTTTGTGGGATGAGTGCAGGCGCCATTTGTTGGTTTGATTATGGGATTACAGACAGCGATCCAGAGGCTTACTCCATCATCAAAGGCATCGGTCTTTTACGAGGTTTAGCATCTGCTCACTTTATTGAGAACGACGAGAAACACGACCTATTCGAGCGCTTTGCTCATAGTCATCTTGATGCGACCTGCTACGGCCTCAGTGATTATGCCGCGCTGCATTTTGTTGATGGTAAGCCAAGCAAAGTCATTTATAGCAGTGAGGACGCACAAATCACAATCCGAAATGGCAATGAGGAAATTTCAAAGAGATAGGCCCAGCTTAGATGCGGTTACTCGATTGTGTAAAAGCGGGAGTAAATGTCTTCTCTTTTGGTTTCGAAGGCACTCAGAGGCGTTACAGTGGCAACAAATTTTGTTGTCTGACAGCTTACGAGTGCTAGGCAACTACCGAGCATCAATAACTATTGGGGAGCGTGTCGCGAAAAGTGCTTTGGACCATAAGCATCAATTTTGGGCTTTGCACGTTGTCGCAACATCAAAACAGTATATAGGGGGCTATGATGAGGCGACGAGCGTGTTTATACAAAGCCAAGCGTTTGCCTCTGAGCTGTATTTGAGCTTTAGTTATCAGCATTTGGGCAAGTTGTATGTAGAGCAGGGGCGATTGAAAGAGGCAGAAGCGCTGTTTAATGAAGCACTTAACATCAGACGAAAATACGATAAGCCGCTTCTGGAGTCATCGACGTTAAAAGCGCTCCAAGGATTGGAAGAGTTAAGGAAGAACAGTACAAGGAACGTATATGAACCGTAAGATTTGGCTTTTCATTGCCATTGTATTGCTAAGTGGACCTACCGTGTTACCTATTAGCCTAGAAGCATTCTTCCTCGTTGAGCTCGTTGGCTTTCTAGGAATATGGTCAATTTGTTCCAGCTATTTGCACGCTATCTGTGCTCACCCTTTTACCCGGCGATTTTGGGCATGTTTTTCAAGCCCAGAGCAGCATTTACTTACTCACCTTCAAATAATGGAACTGATACGTTATCCGTCTCTCCTCGTTCATATGTTGCCTTATCGAAGCGTCATCGCGTGGTCCGTCCCTTTATTCGCTGTTGCTCAGTTTCTGACTGGCCTTCGTTTTTAATGTAGAAACTCATCAATAGGCTCTACTGATACTATTGGGGTGGACAATAAGCTGTGATGATGTCTAGTTAAACGTTTTTACGGCAAACAAAAGCGCCATATCGTCATGGCGCTTTCTCTTTTCTATCTCTCGATACTTTTCCTAAAACTAGGCGATAGCTGGCGTCAAACTTGGTTTGTTTCGCTCAACCACGCTGATTGAAATCGCTAAGAACAGAATATCTTTTACAAGGAAAAAGTTCGCGATCAAAACACCGTCGGAAACTTTCCATGTATTTGGTGTCGTAACTAGGAAGCTCAGTGTCGCGAGGAAGATAACGCTTGCAGCGATACCGGACCAGTAGGCTACGGTTGGTTTTTTCAATCCAACCAATAGGCCGAGTGCGACGATGATTTCGGTTAAGCCAATGATATTAGACACGGCTTGAACGGAAATGATGCCATATAGCCAAGACATGGCAGGGTGATTTACCACCAAAGGTTCAATGAGTTTGGCTTCGGTTGGAGTGAATTTATAAATACCTAACCAAATAAGAACAAGGGCAACGCCAAATACGCCAAGGTAATAACCAAATTGTGTCGGTTTTTGGGAAACAGATGATGCATGCATAATAACTTCTCCTATAAAAGCATGTTTTTAAATGACCGACGGTTGAAATATAAAATTCTTGAATTTATGGTTATATAAAATAACGAATATCTATATAGCGAATGATTAAGCAATAAAAGGGTTAGCTTAAATGGAATTTCTCCCTGTCGATTTATCTCTTCACTTGGATTTATGCATCGCGTTTCGCAAAGATGCGTATGAGGTGAGTTTTGGACATCAAAATGGGTTTGATACCCAAGAAATTGCCTTTTGGTTTGCGTCTATTGCAGAAGATCCTGAAGCGGGGTTCTTTCATGTGAGCAAAGATGGTGAAATTATTGGTCAACTGGAATGCCGGCATCCAATTCTTGATGATGAAGGGTTAAGATTTGGCTACATTAATCTGCTTTATTTACTACCCAAGTTTCGAAATAAAGGGTTAGGCAAGCATTTACAAGACTTCTTGCTAAAACGTTTTGCTGATGGTGGTTGTACGTACGCGAGATTACGCTACATACCCGGTAATGATGCAGGTGAACGTTTTTATTACAAAAATGGCTGGCATCCGGTGGGGGAACCAGGTGAACGTGGCCAATTAATGCAGATCGATTTATTGGAGGACGTATGATCATAATTCGTGACTTTCAAGAAGAAGATGCCCCGAAACTTTGGGCTCTTTTCTTTAACACGGTCCGAAACGTCAATCGCAGAGATTATACCGAGCAACAAGTGAAGGCTTGGGCGCAAGAGGGATTTGATTCCCAACTGTGGTTAAAGAAGATGGTATCTATCCAGCCGTTTGTCGCTGTGCTAGATGGTGTCATCGTTGGTTATAGCGATGTGCAGCCTAGTGGATTAGTCGACCACTTTTTTTGCCATCATGAATATCAAGGGCAAGGCGTAGGGCGTGCATTGATGACCCATGTACTCGAGCAAGCAAAGGCAAAAGGGCTGACGCGAATCTACTCAGAAGTGAGTGTTACCGCTCGTCCTTTCTATGAGCACATGGGTTTTATTGTTGTAAACGAGCAGCAAATCGAAGTCCGTGGTGCTACGTTAACCAACTATGTAATGGAAAGGCGGTTAGACAAAAAAGATGTGTGATCAATAAATAATCCTCGCTCAATTAGTGAGCTTGAACACAGATACCGCATGTTTTCTGCGGTGAATAAGAGTTCATTGATCTAACACCAGAATTTCTCCTCAAAAGCGCGCGCATAATTTCTCTTCGGAGTGGCGAAAAAGGAAGTCAGTTAAAACAGCTCCTTACGTCAGTTATCTCACGGCAAACCATCTCAGGAAGAGAAGTAGTACTATGCGCCCTTATCTCAAATACATCATCCCAACGGTGATCCCTTTGCTCATTTTGCTGATGCCACTGTCAGCGTTTCCATTTGAAGGTATGACCATCATTCAGCAGCGCGTTATCGCGATATTTTTGCTTGCTGCACTCTGTTGGGTATTTGAACCGATCCCAATTTACGCCACCTCTGTGGTGATCATCGTGCTTGAGTTGTTGCTCGTTTCCAACAAGGGCCTGATTTTCTTTCGGCTTGATGAAGGGGAGCCTCATTTTGGTGAGTTACTGCAATACAGTGACATCATGGCGACGTTTGCTAGCCCAATCATCATGCTGTTCTTAGGGGGATTCTTCCTCGCGATGGCGGCCACCAAGTATCGATTGGACGTCAACTTAGCGCGCGTACTGCTTAAGCCGTTCGGACAAAACCCGAAATACGTCATGCTGGGTTTAATGCTGATTACTGCAATCTTCTCGATGTTCATGTCGAACACAGCAACGACAGCAATGATGTTGTCCATCTTGACGCCGGTTATCGCGGTGTTTGGCCCGAAAGATCCAGGGCGCATTGCGTTTGCGTTGTGTATCCCAGTCGCAGCAAACATCGGCGGTATTGGTACTCCAATAGGTACACCGCCGAACGCGATTGCATTGAAATACCTAGTGGGTGATAACCTTATTACCTTCGGTGAATGGATGGTATTTGGCGTGCCGTTTGTCATTGTGATGATGGCGCTAGCATGGTTCTTGATCGATTTTCTCTACAAAGCTGAGACGACCAAAATTGACCTTAACATCAAGAGTAAATTCTTGAAAACGCCGAAAGCCATCATTGTGTATATCACGTTTGCAGGCACGATTCTGCTCTGGTTGATGGGCTCGGCGCACGGCATGAACTCTTACACGGTAGCGTTGATTCCGGTCGCGGTATTTTCACTGACGGGCATCATCAACAAAGAAGATCTGAAGAAGATTTCTTGGGATGTGCTTTGGTTGGTATCTGGCGGTATTGCGTTGGGTCTTGCACTAGACAAGACAGGTTTGGCGAGGCTGGTGGTTCACAGCATTCCATTTGATGAATTCTCGCCTTATGTGGTGCTGTTTGGCGCTGCGTTTTTGTGTTTGGTTATGGCGAACTTTATGTCTCACACGGCGACGGCCAACTTACTGATGCCAATCATGGCGGCGCTTGGTACCTCAATGGCATCGTTAACACCACTCGGTGGTGAAGTGACGTTGATTCTCGTAGTGACCTTTGCAGCTTCGCTTGGTATGTCTCTGCCAATCAGTACGCCACCAAACGCATTGGCTCATGCGACAGGGCATGTGCAAAGTAATCAAATGGCGCGTGTTGGTGTCGTGTTAGGTGTAGTAGGTGTATTGCTCAGTTTCTTGATGGTGTGGATCCTTCACACCGTTGGACACATTGGTTAAGTCATGTACGAAAGTAAATTAGATACGCTGGTGGAGCGTTATTTCAATCATATCGAGCGTCGCATTACGGTATCGGCAGGCTCGGTATTGATTGAGCAAGACGGCTACAACGAGCGACTCTACTACGTGCTGTCTGGCGAGCTTGCCGGTTATTTTTCTGAGGATAGCAAAAAGCAGACTCAGGTGTTTGCGGCGTCTAAGGGCGCGTTTATTGGCGTACACAGTTTCTTCTCTGGAACGTGGACTGCCTCTTCGACTGTGATTGCACAAACGGACGTTGAATTAGCGTGGATTGAGCGCAATACGCCAGCGGTAGAAGCAGGTAAGTATGGTCCTTTAACTGCACAGTTTATGCCGGTGATGGTCAACGAGCTTTCTCGCCGTCAACGCCGAGCGATGCAAGAAGCGCTGGGTAAAGAGAAGGCATTGCAAAAGCTGCATACCGCAGAGCAAATGACGACACTTGGCCAACTTGCAGCAGGCATCGCCCATGAGCTCAACAATGCCATTGGTGTGGTGAGCAGTAAATCAGAGCGTTTGGAGTCGGTGATCATGGGATTGCTCGAAGAGGTCCATCCTGAGGCAAGCCAGTTCTTCGATTTCGGTTTGATGCAAGGGCAGAAAATCTCATCGAGTGAAGCAAGAACGCGAGGGCGCCATTTTGAGAAGTTCTATGGTTTGCCAAAAGATCTGGCCCGAGAATTAGCTCGCGCTGTGCCAACCGATTATCTCAATGAGCATTGGTTAAAGCGTCCAGAAGAAGCGATTCGTTACTGGCAGATGGGACGTGATTTGCATGATTTGCGTATTGCTTCAAAACATACCGTTGGCATCGTGAAATCAGTGAAACAGTTAGGCCGTACCGACATTGATAAAGAAGAGGGACTTAGAGTTAATGACTCGATAAACCAAGCGCTTGCTCTGCTACAAAGCGATTTAAGACGTGTCAGCGTGCGTTTTAGTCCGGCTGATTTACCTCTGTTTGTAGGCTCACAAACTGAGTTAGTGCAAATCTGGGTCAACATTTTGAAGAACGCTTGTGACGCGCTAAGAGAGACTGAGTCACCAGCGATTGAGATACAAACGCGTGTAAGCAAGAACAAGATTCTAGTGACTATCACCAACAATGGTCCTGAGATTGACGAAGTTACACGTAGAAAGATTTTCCGACCAAACTTCACCACAAAGAAAGGTGGCCTGTCGTTTGGATTAGGGTTAGGGCTGTCGATAGTGAAGCGAATTGTAGCGGGCTATAACGGTTCGATTGCAGTGAAAAGCGACAGCGAAAAAACCATATTTAGAATTAAACTACCGGTAGAGGATGAACATGGACAAGCTTAATTTAATTTGCGTTGATGACCAGCGAGAGGTGTTAAGCGCGGTTCTGCAAGACTTACAGTCGTTAGGCCAATGGCTCAACATTGAAGATTGCGAGTCTGCCGATGAAGTACTTGAATTGATGGATGAGTTAGATGCAGACGGAGAGATGATTGCGCTTATTATTTCTGACCATGTGATGCCGGGTAAAACTGGTGTGGAATTGTTAACAGAAATTTCTAAAGACAGTCGTTTTCTACGCACTCGAAAAGTATTGCTAACCGGGCAAGCGACACATACAGATACCATTAATGCTATTAATTCTGCGGGCATTGATCGTTACTTTGAAAAACCTTGGCAGGCAGAGCAATTGGTGGAGTGTGTGAGAAACTTGGTGACAAAGTACATCTTCGATATGGGCTTAGACTACACCGAATACCACGAGCACTTAGATCAGAATGTCGTGTTTGACCGCTTGAGATAATCGAATGCTCCTGAGCTGAGTAGGATGTTTAGCTCAGGATGCATTCTCGCGATTAACTGGAGTGATTATTGACTCAAGGTGTATCGACTCGCACTTGCGACAGATAAAGGTTTAGAAAACCAGAAGCCTTGCAGGTAATCGACACCCATCTCAGCAAAAAAATCGCGCATTTTAGCATCTTCAATTCCTTCGATGACCACCTCAATGTTCTGCTCAAAACACATGCTGATCAAGAATTTCAAGTACTCTCGAGACGAACGGTTTGTTAGAGTCTTCCATGCCATTAACTTATCTATCTTGATTTGCGTCATCGGTAAATCGAAGAAGCAATTCAAAGAACTGTAGCCTGCACCAAAATCATCGAGTGAGAGCGCAAATCCGAGTTCACTTAATGTGTTGAGGGGGGCGATAGCCGCTTGGTTATTATCCAGAATAAAGGTTTCTGTTAGTTCGAGAACGATCGCTTTGGGTTCGACGCCTGCCTTATCCGCCATTGCTTTTATCTTGCTCGGAAACTCACTATTGAGAAGCTGTAATACCGACACGTTCACGTTCACACGCACTTGGTTCTGATAACGTTCACGATAGCTTTTAATGAACTTGCAAGCTTTTTCAAAGACTTGGTACCCCAGCTCGACTATCAAGCCTTTATTTTCTGCGACAGGAATAAATTCATCAGGATAGATTTCACCAAACTCTTTACTGCGCCAACGTACCAGAGACTCGAAGCTGACCACTTGTAAATCGGATGCTCGGACAATCGGCTGAAATTTCACGCTCAGTGTTTTCTCTTCAAGTGCATTTTTCAAGCCTTGCTCAATAAAGAAGTAACGGTCCACCGCATGTTGCGTCTTTTGGCTGTATACCGCGATGCGATCTTTGTTTTTCTCGCTGGCATATTGACAGGTGCGTGCGGCCTTGCGGACAATTTCTTCAGCTGAGTGCTCAGGATCGATAGAAGGGTAGAGTCCGATACTGATATTACTGCCCAAATATTGGCCTTCTTCGACTACCGCATCATGATAATTCTGTTTGATGGTTTGTGCATAAGTGTGCAAATCTTCGAGTGGTATTTCATCGAGCACCAAAATAGCGAAATCATCATCATGAACACGGTAAACGGTGCAGTTGGGCGAAGGCAAATGGCTGAGTGTCTGCAATAGTTTCTCGACTAAGCCATCGACCAGCTCACTACCATACTGGTTGAGGTAAGATTTGATTTCTTCTATCTGGATATAAAAAATCGATGCTTGGCTACGGTTTGATTTCACGAGTTCATCGATATTGAGAAGCAGATGTGCACGGTTTGCCATACCGGAAGCGTTGTCATGAAAGGCCACTTGATGAATGTAGCTTTCCATTAGTTTTCGCTCAGAGATATCGCGATGGCTGCCGACCATATAGTGGCCGTGCTCGGTTTCTTTGGTCATCGCAACACCTTCAATCCATACGTATTGTCCGTTGGGTTTACGCAATCGATAGGTAGTGGTGACACGAGTGTTGTCGGTGTTGATATGGGCATCGACACGCTTAGACAGACGCTCTCTGTCTAAAGGGTGCACTAAGTCCAACCATCTATCTAGATTGATACGGCCCGCATTGATGCCAAATTGCTCATAGAATCGCTGGTTATAGAAAGCCATAGTGCCGAACTCATCCATGTAAAAGAGTCCTTCACTAAACACATCGAAGATGTGGATGAAGCGTTGCTCTACGATCTGAAGAAACTCACGATCGTGTTCGGAAATGGTTTGATCAACCTTGTTGGTGGTCAAGATGCTTCCTCCGCAATCCTAGCAGCGTTGAAGATAAATAGATAAGTCGAGCTACACGCTGATGACATTTTGGGCGGTTATCCTTTCACACTGCATACGAAACAAGTCGATTCAGGTTGGTTAGCTGTGATGTTAATGAGCTGACTTCGCTTATGTGGAATAGAAATTATATTAGAGTAATGCGACTAATAATCGGCATTTATAAAACTTAGTCAACAGTAAATACCATTTGTACGAAAGAGTTATTGATTCAACACCCAAATTATCAAAAATCAGACAAGAGATGATGATAAATTGGACTAAGTCCATAAATTAAAAGTGGTTTTTAGGGGGGCGAATGTCTCATATATTGACTTAATACTCATTAATTTTAATTGATAGTGAATTCTTATAACGATGAATGGTCAGATCCCTTATAATGCGTTTGCTAAATAATAGATGTTAACAAGTTTCGCGATATGCAGTACAAACCAGAAGACTCAATAAAAATTTCGATTGCAGATATCGGTATCGGTATGTTCGTTACTGCAATCGAACAAAATAAACGTGTGAACTTGGCCAATGCCGGACGCGTTTCTACTTCGCAAGGTATTAAAAAGCTGCAAGCCAGTGGGGTGAAGTTTGTGTGGGTTGATCAGAAACTTTCTGCTCAGGAGTGCGTGTTCAACCCTGTTGAAGAGGAACATGATGTCACGTTAGCGGCATCTGACGTTATTACCACACCGAAAATTCAGCGCGCGTTTCGTTCCCGAGAAGCCCAGCACAAGCGAGCCAAAAAACTGATTGCAGAAGCGAAAGGTTTAGCTCAAAAACTGCTGAACCAAACCTTTGAAGGCAAGATCATTGAAGTCGACGAAATTGAATCGTGGGCGGATGACATGATCGAAAGCGTATTTATTGATTCTGATGCGCTTCAATGTGTGTCTGCACTGCGCCAAAAAGATTCATATTTGCTTGAGCATTCCGTTAACGTCGCATGTTTGTTGGTATCTTTTGGTAAGCATTTAGGTTTGGATAAAGAAACGCTCAAACAGCTTGCTATCGGCGGGATTATTCATGATGTGGGTAAAATCAAAGTTGATGATGAGGTTTTACATAAGCCAGCACGACTCACACCTGAAGAATTCGAGCATATGAAGTTGCATCAGGTGTTTGCGGGTGAAATTATCGTGGGTGTGAAAGGGCTTGCCGATGTGAGTCGCGATGTATGCTTAATGCATCATGAAAAACTTGATGGTACCGGTTATCCACTAGGTTTATCTGGTGAACAGATCCCAATGCATGGCCGCATGAGCTGTATCGTCGATATTTATGATGCATTGACCGCAGACCGTGTTTACAAAAAGGGCATGAGTTCGGCAGAGGCGTTCAAAATCCTATTGAGTTTGACGCCATTCCACCTTGATCCTGAACTGGTGTACAAATTTATTAACTGCATCGGCGTTTACCCAGTCGGTTCTATTGTTCAGTTAAGTGATGGGCGTGTCGGTATTGTCTGGACATCGAATGAATCTCAAGCTCTGAAACCGATAGTGAAGTGTTTCTACTCTCGCAAATACAAACGCTATATTGATGTGGCAATGGTCGATTTGAAAAACAGCGCCCACACTATCGAAAAAGCAGTGGCGCCTTCGACGTTAGAAGTCGATCCGAAGCCATTCTACGATTAATGTGCAGTCAGTTTGCTTGTTTGTGATGCTTGTCCAATAAGTAATTACTTTACACGATTGCATATTATCAGTATGTTGATTGCATAACTAAACAACTCAACGTGAACGAGAAGATAGATAAATGGAGGCATGTTTGTTGCTCTGGCTTCTCGCTCTGGTTCCTTACTCGGAACGCTTATTGAGGAGTACGACTGGTTTTGAGTTAGTTCAGTTATGAGCAGAATGATGTGGAGCCCTCTACGTGATGTTTCATGGATAGAAACGTTGAGTAAGGCTGTTATCCCACGTGATTCACTCATTTATCCGTACATTGGAAAGGAGCGCCAATGCCACTCGATACTTGGATTTATTACACCCTCGCAATACTTGTCCTGACTGCCTCTCCTGGGCCTAGTTCGCTACTTTGTTTAAGCAAAGGTGTTAGCTGCGGATTTCGCCACGCCTTTATGACGGCACTTGGTAGCTTAGCCGCGATCACCATCATTCTTACTTTGTCTTTTACTGGCCTTGGCGTCGTGATTGCTTCTTCGGAGTTGGTCTTTAACATCATCAAATGGTGTGGCGCGGGGTATCTGGTTTGGCTAGGTATCCAAGCTCTACGATCCAAACAGACGGATTTTTCTCACGCAAAGTTAGAACAGTCTTCTTCTAGTTATCTCAGCGCGTTTGTAAGTGGCTTTATCGTTGGTGCAAGCAACCCGAAAGCCATTGTATTCTTTACCGCGTTATTTCCTCAATTCATTGACCCTTCTGCATCGCTATTCACTCAATACATGATCTTTGCTAGTACGTTTGTGGTGTTCGAGCTGAGTTGGTTAACCTTCTATGGATTACTCGGTGTGAGGACATCAAACTGGTTATTTGCAAAGGGAAGAGCTAAATTGTTCAACCGTCTTACAGGTGGTGTCTTCATCAGCGCTGGTGTGGCTTTGTCGACCGCGCATCGAAGCTAAATAACCGCGGATTAATCTAAGCTATTAAATCATAGACTAAATTAGAAAAACCTTATTTCCAAAATGGAAATCGGAGTTTTGGTTTTTTTCATTAGTGGCAAAGACTCTTGGAGCGTAAAATTCAACGCGTCCCCTCAAACGATGATTTGAAATCAACAAATGATTCGAAAGGGCGTATTCGTTGTATTTTCTCCAGGAACATCTTAGATGACTCAAAGCCTTTCTGATCTTCAGCAGCGTTTCCTTGCTATCGCGACCGATAGCAACTTGTCTCCAAAACAGAAATCAAACTTTCTTGCTTTGGAAGCCGAAGCCACAATTCCATATATGACCGTCTCTGACGAGGTAAGCCAAGCGATGCAGCAAGGCGTCATATGTGACATGTTTGAAGGTCACGCGCCGTTTAAGCCGCGCTATGTTTTGCCAGACTACGCAAAATTTCTTTCTCAAGGTTCTGAATACTTGGAGTTAGCTCCAGCAGAAGATTTTGATGATGCGATCAACATGTTGACCATCCTTTACCATCACGTGCCTTCGGTAACCAGCATTCCGGTTTACCTAGGTCAACTTGATGATGTGTTGATGCCTTACGTCGGTGATCTTACTGACGAGCAAATTTACAAAAAACTGAAACACTTCTGGATTATGCTGGATCGCACATTGCCAGATGCGTTTATGCACGTGAACATT
Organism: Vibrio sp. MOR3; assembly: GCF_001557775.1. Lineage (NCBI taxonomy): Bacteria > Pseudomonadati > Pseudomonadota > Gammaproteobacteria > Vibrionales > Vibrionaceae > Vibrio > Vibrio sp. MOR3. The sequence goes on from NZ_LNRD01000008.1 coordinate 22,845, forward strand.
GGTCCGACGGACAACATCATTTGCCGCACGATTTTGAAAGTTGACGCCGAGCTAAAACAGATCGCGCCAAACCTAACGTTCATGTACGACGAAGCCGTCACACCAGACGCTTTGTTAAAACAAGCAACACAAAACATTTGTGAGTGCAGCAAGCCACACATCGCGAATTACCCAATGCACGCGAATGCCTACGAAGGTGCTCGCTTTGGTATTGTGAGCTGCTACAACTCTTTGCCATTGGCTGGCGGTTCAAACACGTTAGTGCGTATGAACCTAAAAGAAGCGGCGAATCGTGCAGACAACCGTGATGATTTCTTTAATAACGTGCTGCCAGAATATCACGGCTTGATGGTTGAGCTGATGGACGCACGCGCTTCACATTTGCATGAAAAATCTGAGTTCTTCAAAGGCTTTCTAGCGCAAGAAGGCTTGATCGAAGAATCTCGCTTTGCGCCAATGTATGGCATCAACGGTATGGCAGAAGCAGTGAATGTGTTACTAGAAAAAGAGGGCAGTGCAAGCCGTTACGGCCAAGATGCAACGGCAAACGAGCTCGGTCACGCGATCTCGGCAAAATTGTCTGAATTGGTCGAAAGCACACCAGTGAAGTTTGGTCTAGAGGGCAAAGCACTGCTGCACGCACAAGGCGGTATCAGCCTAGATTTGGATGTAACACCGGGCGTTCGTATTCCTTACGGCAACGAACCAGACCCAGTGTCTTACGTGCAAGCAACGGCAGGTCATCACCAATACTACCGTTCTGGCATCAGTGACATTCTGACTATCGACGAAACAGTGAAATCAAACCCAGAAGCGATGTTCAACCTGTGCAAAGGCGCATTGAATGCTGGATACCGTGAGTTCACGGCAAACGTTGCGTCAAACGACTTGGTTCGCGTAACGGGTTACATGGTCAAACTGTCAGATATCGCAAAGTTCGATGCAGAAGGGTCACGTACTAATACGACGTTCCTAGGCGCAGAAGCGGCGAAGAACACCGGTATTTTAGAGCGTTCACCACGTGTGGTGAGCCACGAAATGTCACCGACTTACGCTAAGTAATGGGTGACGGATAAGAATAAGATGACTAGACGTTCGGAAAACCTCTTGGCTAAGGTAACTCGTATCCTTCCGTTCTCTTGTGTTGATGGACCGGGAAACCGTCTAGTCATCTTTCTACAGGGTTGTAACTACCAGTGCATCAATTGCCACAATCCACACACTATCAATCACTGCAATCATTGTGGTGATTGTGTGAGTGAGTGTCCCGCTGGCGCACTGAAGTTCGACGAAAGCAACAACGTTGTTTGGCTTAAAGAGGAGTGCACCCACTGCGACCATTGTATAGAGATATGTCAGCACCAATCTAATCCTAAAATTTCTGACTACTCTGTGGAGGCAATGCTCGATTTGATACGCAAACAGCGCTTTTTTATTAGCGGTGTTACTGTATCCGGTGGGGAATCTACCTTACAACTCCCTTTCATTATGGCGCTGTTCAAAGGGATCAAACACGATCCTGAATTGCAGCATCTCACTTGTTTCATCGATAGCAATGGTTCTTTATCCACCGTAGGTTGGGAAAGAGTCTTGCCGTACATGGATGGTGCGATGATTGACCTTAAATCGTGGCAAAGTGAAACGCACCACTGGTTAGTCGGGCGAGATAACCACCGAGTATTCCAAACCATTCAGTATTTAGCGCAAGTAGGCAAGTTGTACGAAGTGCGTTTGCTTCATATTCCGGGTAAAAGCGATTTAGATACGGAAGTTGCAACGGTGGGGCATTATCTGCAATCGTTGCCAGAATCGGTCAACATTCGTTTGAATGCCTTTCAGCATCATGGTGTCACGGGTGAAGCTCTGGAATGGGAAAAATGTTCCCAAGATGAAATGGAACGCTTCCACGCTCAATTAAGTCAATTTGTCAGCAGACCAATGACCATGCCATCGGTCTACGTGTAGCGCAGTAAAGGTGAACCAGTTTAGAGTTTATTCACTCTCGGTTTGCGGCATCCACCGAGGGTTTCACAAGCCTTAAGCACTTGTTGTTGTAGCCATCTTAAAGCGGGATCGTTCAGGCTCGCTTTATTCCATACCAAACTATACGCCACTTGTCCGTACTCAAACGGCAAAGGTCTCTCTATCAATCCCTTCGCTTGCAGCGCCATTCGTGCCCAAAGTTTCGAGCAAGTAAACAGATAATCTGAATGGTGGCACATTACCGCAGCCGATCCAAAATCGGCCACGTGCATGGCGACGCTGCGTTTGGCGTAACGTTGAGTTAAGTTCTGCTCAAAGTAAGGTTGGGACAAATCTTTATCGTGAATACCAATGTGTCTCGCACACAAGTAGTTCTCTACCGACAGTTCCTCTTTCACTAGCGGGTTATTGCTGCCCATTAAACAGATCATTTCGTCTTCTAGAATCGTCTGCCAAACCAAGTCTTTGTTGTGCGTTGGTGGTTGGCTGATATCGTGCGGCAGAATCATAAAGTCGACTTGCCCACGGATCAGAGAATCAAAACTCATTTGTTCTTTTGCATACACATTGAGTTGTGCGCGGCTCCCCATTTGCTGAGACAAGTCTTGCAGCATGGGTGCGAAAATCTCGAAGGTACTTTCACGCATTGCCAAAGAAAAGCGACCTTCGTAATACGCGGGATTAAACGAGCCTTGGTAGAGTAAACCGTTCATGCTGGAAAGAATGCCATGAACAGAAGGGCCGATGTTCAAAGCAAACGGAGTCGGGACTAAACGAGTGCCATCGCGGTAGAAAAGGTCGTCTTTAAGAATGTCGCGCAATTGGCTGAGCGTTTTGCTCACGCTGGAAGGGGTCACGCAGAGCTGTTCCGCCGCTTGAGTCACGCTATGTGTCGTGAGCAGCATGTGCAATACAGTAAGGTGTTTAAGGCTAATGCGTGAGAGTGTTATGTAATCCATTCGCAAGGCTAGGGTCTGTTTATCTTTCGTGGTTAAATTTTGTTCGAGATAAAAGCGTTTTAATCGCGGCGAGTCGATTGAAGCCTAGTGGCTCTAAGTAAAATTGACTCAACAAAGAATAAAACGCTTTTAGCCGAACCCTTTGGGCAGCGTTTGTAGGTGCTTTCTACTGCGTTATCGGCTTATCAGGTAGAATAGCTACATATCAAAGCCTCTGCCTTGTATAAAACATCTACAAACTGCTGCAAAAATCATCACGAAAGGTCAACAGACCCTAACTCGTGTGATTTTTCTCAGTATATCAAAATATTATTATGAAACATTTTTTTACGATTGTTGAAGCACGCAAAAAGAGGCGTTTCTTTTCGTGTTCGATGTAATAGTTTGGCTCAACTCGGCACTTGATGGGGTGAGTATGGCTTATATCCCTTAGAGGACGAAAGATGCTTTACACAAGCCTGACAAAATAAGGAGTTGCGTACAACTGGAGGAGGTGATTTACTCGCGTTTCCTAAGTAACAGAGGTTTTAAAAACTTAATGGACGACCCCTTTAGTCGACTGAACAATTCACTGTATGACTTCCAATCACCGGAGGCGTACTCATGTTAGAACTTTTCATGCAACCAGAAGCGTGGGCTATCTTCGCTACTTTGTTTGCTCTTGAAGTAGTCTTAGGCGTTGATAACGTCGTATTCATCTCCGTTCTGTGTGAACGATTACCACAACACCAGCGTAAACTTGCCCGAAACCTAGGTATTGGCCTAGCGGTGATGGCGCGTATTGTTTTGGTGTTCTCGATCTCTTGGATCATGCAACTTACTCAGCCGTTAATTAGCTTCAGCGACTATGCGTTTACTGGTCGTGATTTGATTATGATTGCGGGTGGTGCATTCCTACTGGCGAAAAGCTTGAAAGAGTTGTGGAGTTGGTTAACCCACACTGAGCACGGTCACTCGACTCATGTTCGTACTGGTCTGGCTGTGGTTCTGCTTCAGATTGTTGCGGTTGATGCTGTGTTCTCGATGGACTCGGTGATTACTGCGGTTGGTCTAACGAGCGAAGTACCAATCATGGTGGCAGCGATCATTTCGTCAGCGATTGTGATGGTGTTAACGGCGGAGAAAATCAACAATCTAGTGACGCGTTATCCGGGCTTTAAGACCCTTGCTCTACTGTTCCTAGTTTTGCTAGGTGGTCTGTTGATGGCAGAAGGTTTTGCTATTCACATCAACAAAGGTTACGTGTATTTCGCGATGGCGTTTGGTTTAGTGTTGGAAATGTGTCATATCCAACTTAAGAAAAAACAACGCCCAGTGATTCAACGAATTCGTCCAATTCGACCTCGTTCAATTGCATTGCAAGTGCGATAATCGAACTCAAAACTGGCCGCTCTCCTGAGCGGATTTTTTATGTCTGGACATAAGGAAAAGCAAGGGTTTGTCGTGTCGATTAAAAATGGAATTTGTTGTTGTAGCACGAATTTCTTATATAGACCGCCCTAACTCTTACAAGTGAACGAAATAGAATGAACAAACTGATCGATGCGTTATCGACGGACGGATACTACATCTGGGATGATTTCCTTTCTCAAGAAGAAGTGGCTGAGCTGCGTGACTGTATTCCAGACAATTGGAAGAAAGCACGTATTGGTCGTAACGACGATGTGACACGTGTTGAATCGATTCGTAGTGATAAGATTCAATGGTTGAAGCGTGACATGGGCTCGGCAGTAACCTCATTTTTAGACAAGATGGAAGCGATTCGCTTAGAAGCAAACCGTTACTTCTATCTCGGTTTGTTTGAGTACGAAGCGCATTTTGCGAAATATGAGAAAGGTGATTTCTACCAAAAACACCTCGACTGCTTTAAAGGCAATGAAAATCGCCGTCTAACAACCGTGTTCTACATGAATGAATCGTGGAGCGAAGAAGATGCTGGCGAGTTGGTGGTTTATGATTTGAATGACAACGTGATTGCGACGATCCCACCACGTTCTGGTCGCTTGTTTGTATTCTTATCAGAGCAATTTCCTCACGAAGTGTTACCGACAAATGCAGAGCGTTTTAGCATTGCAGGTTGGTTCCGCATTAATGGTGTGAAAGACAACCAGCTTGATATCGCTCACTAAGCGGTTTCATTGATTTCAAGAAGACAAAGGGACACCCACTTGGTGTCCCTTTGTTGTTTGGTTTGTCTAGAACGCTCGGCGTTACATACCTACTGAGAGCTCATAACACGCTTGCCTGTTTGACCATAACACCTGATAAACGTCGGCACAGAGTTTTCCCGAATCTACTTGTTCACCCATGATGATTGCGATTTCTTGTAATGTCATACGGCCTCGATATGGGCGGTCTTGAGAAAGCGCTTGAAAGACATCGACAACGGCAATGATACGAGAAGGCACATCCAAAGCTTCCGCCGTTTTATGATAAGGGTAACCTGAACCATCTAACCGCTCATGATGGTTGGAAGCCCACTCGGCAATCTTGGCATTCGGAAATACTTTGTGCAGGGCTAGTTCAGTATCAATCGTGTGGCGCTTGATGCGAGTGTATTCTTGCTGGTTCAGTGGCCCTTCTTTATGAAGGATTTCATCTGGTGTTTTTAGCTTGCCAATGTCATGTACCAACCCTGCGATGTAGATCATTTCTTGGTCGTGCTCATCCAACCCGATTTTTTTCGCTAAGTAACGAGACAGTTCCGCCACTTTTTGTGAATGTTGATAGGTGAAAGAACTTTTTGCGTCGACAATTCTTGCAAGGAAAAGTCCTAAACTGGTGAGATCTTCGATATTTAATTGCTTTTGCAGCCAATCGATATTTTCAAACTGCATTCCAATAGTTTCGATGTGTTCGGATTCCATGGCGAACCAAAACGCGTCTGTCATGATAAGTTTGACCATGGCACGGCACATTTCGGGATGAAACAAGGTACCTGCATTAACCAAGACACATTCAGCGATCAGTTCTTCATGTAAAGTGACAAGATCACTATGGCAGTTAGTGACGTAGTGGGCGCGCATAAAATCTAAACGGTCCGCGAGATAGAGTAATGCGGCGACGTTTTTTTCGAAAGGGGGAATATCAATCTGTTCCAACTCATCCCAGTGCGTGTGATGGTAAAGAATCGGAGTAGCGAATTGTGCCAGCAAGCGACACTGCTTAAGTGTGTGGTAACCACGAATGCAATGGGCTTTGGCGTCTTGAGGGACGAGCTGTTCGAGCAACATCATGTGCTCGCGGGTTTCTGAGACGCCACAGTCGTGAACCATTCCCGCGAAGTAACAGAACTCGGCTTGGTGATTATCCCAACCTAAAGCGAGAGCGCATTGGTATGCGATGTAAGCCACCCGATGGCTGTGGTGAGAATCGTCGACGCCTACGTAATCTAACGCACGCGCCACCCAGATAAGGGCTTGTTTTAGATCGACTTCAAATTCGTGATTACTCGACGAATCATAAGCCTGATTCTTTGTTAAAACCGACATGGTAAATACCGACGTTTTTGTTTTCCCTATGCTCATTTTTCTAGTTTTAAGGGAATGCAGCAGCGAACTGATAGCAAATATGACGAGCATAGGATGTGTTTATAGTTATGGCGGGAATAATACTGGTTGTCGCACGTAAATTTCATCACTAGGGGAAAAGTATCGTTCAGTTCTTTGAACTACGTATTGATTTAGAAAGAATTTTAGGTGTTCGATTGACTTCCTTTGAAAAGCCACCAATTAGTGATGTAAAGTATTCTCATTATCATTGTTGTGTGGAAGGTAAGTTATGAAAAGAGTGGTGGTTTGGGGTGCAAGTAGTGGTCTTGGTTTGGCAATTGCACAGTATTTTGCAGAGAAAGGTGCTGAAGTTATCGGTGTGGCGAGAAATCCAGACAAAAGCCCAGAATTAAAGGCGATTTGTCAGTCAACGTTTGCATGTGATGCCACTGTTGCGGAAGAGGTTAACGCGGTGGTTGCACAGCTCAATCAAGATGACATTATCATCAGCACCATGGGTAGCTTCCGTGCTGATATCCCAGTGGACTATCTTGGGCATCGACATCTGGTTGACGCTGCGTGTCAGGCTTCTCTAAAGCGTTTTGTTCTAGTGACGTCACTTGGTTGCGGTGATAGCTGGAAATACCTTTCTGACCGTTCTAAAGCGGGTTTTGGTGGTGTTGTGCGTGAGAAGTCATTAGCGGAAGCATGGCTACAAACCAGCGACTTGGATTACACCATCATTCGTCCAGGCGGCTTGAAAGATGGTGAAGTGACGGGCAATGGTGTGTTGGTTGAACCTAAAGAAGTGCATGGTTTGGTATACCGCCAAGAAGTGGCTCGTTTACTTTTTGAGATGCTGGAAAAAGGTCAGGGCAGTGGTGAGATCTTCCACTGTGTCGATCCAGAGCTGACTTACTAGGTTGGCCTTTTAAGCGAATGATTTTGAGGGGCTGGGTTTAGGCGCTGTCCCTGCTTTCGTTTGAATAGAGCACGACTTGGTCGCGGCCTAGATCTTTTGCTGCATACAAGGCTTCGTCTGATTCATCTAACAGGCGGTTTGGGTCTATGATGTCGGCTTGCGTGCGCTCTGAAAGGCTAATACCAATGGAGATGGTTAGATACTTGATGATCGGCTCATCATGATGAATGATTTCCAGTTGTTTAACCCGTCCGCGCAGTTGGTTGCCTCGCGCTAACGCCTCTCTAGTATCGTGAACAGGGGCAAGCACAACAAATTCTTCGCCTCCTAAGCGCAAAGCATAGCCGTGAGTTTGCACGGCGAAAGATTCCAAGGTCTTCGCAACTTTTTGCAAGGCTTTATCACCCTGCAAGTGACCTCTATGATCATTAAACTCCTTAAAGTGATCGATATCGATAAAGAAACACGCGATGAACATTTTGTTCGATTGATAACACAATGAGCGAAATGATGCTTCAAGAGAACGGCGATTATACAGACCGGTTAAGGGGTCGTGCTTCACCATGTCATCGAGTTCTCTGTTTTTGCGGACAACTTTGTCGACAAGATGGCTAAAGGCGCGCGCTAAATCTCCGATTTCATCTTTTCTTTTGGTATTAGGGACTTGAAACAAACTGATGGTTTCAAAATTTTGACGCATAAAAGTAGATAAGTTGTTGATTGGCGAAGAGATGTGATAAGAAAGCAACAACAAAAGAGGATAAGAAATCGCCATTCCTAACACGATTTCGCGGATAGAATCGACAACAAATTCCTCTCGAATATCCCTTACGAGCTGTATGTCGTAAAGCAATTCAATGTTGCCTTGAATGTCCCCGTTTAATGGTAATGTGATATAGAGGATGTCTTTCTCAAAGCTTATGTGGCTTTTTCCGATTACCCGACAAGGGTAGAGATCCAACGTGTGGTCTTCTTCCAACTCTTTACTTAAATAGTACTGCTCACGGGCGTCATTGAGTCGGGCGAGCAGGTATTGCACTTTTACACTCGATTGTGAGCCTGTTTTTTTCACGGATGTTAGTCTGGCAATGCGTTGATCTAAGTCCTGTTCAAAAGTTGGGGGATAATCGGATCGCCAAATCTCTTGGGCATTTCTATTGTAAGTGACGGACACTGGGGTTTTCGACACTGAGGAATAGCCGTTGACGTAGAGGTAACGCAAATCCGTATGCATTTCCAATTCACCTTTAAAGCTTGGCAACATTAAGTTTGCATAGTTGCCGCCATGAACCGCATCGCTGATGTGATGAATTAGCGCGCTCGCACTCTGCTCACGAGAGACGATCGTCGTTTTAATGATGGTGTCCATTGAGTTATGAAAGTTGTAGTAACCCAAAGCACCAATCATGAGAATGACGAGAACAAAATGCGAGAGGAAGATCTTTATTCTTATTGATGTTCCCACAATATGAATTACTCATTAAACACATCAATGATGGGCACCGCACAAGTACCATTGACGCAGATGTCTTTGTATCCGTTATGACAGCGATAGCAAGCTTCAATTCTCAGAGAGGGGTGACTATCGGATATGTCGTTTCCCTGCCGATCATAACTCCCGTAAAGCGTTTCACCAGCAAGATGCTCGGTGACAAAAATAATGTTTTCTTCTTCGTATATCGCAACTGCCGTTAAGCCATCGGTATATGGGCCGTGCTTTTTATAAGCTTCTACTTTGTGTTTTGGGACATATATGCTCAGGTTTGTGCCTCTTCCTTGATTCGTCCAGTTGTACATCTTCACTGTTTCTTGCACAAAAGTGGGTGTGTTTGGTGGCAACACTACATCTCTGGCCGGAATAACGCTCTGTTTTACAAGCACAAGTCTGTCGAGGTTTTCTGGAAAGCTCGCTAATGAACTCGCGAAAACTGAGCCAGAAAAGGCCATCAGAGCAAACAGCTTGTATCCCATGGCATGTCCTCAAGCGTTGGTACATAAGTAATAGAATAGTCGATAATCATTGGTTTGGTCGGGTTGGGCTGTGAGAGAAACAAATACAAGATTCTGTGAGCTCTCGATCTCGAAGTGATTGAAAAAACATCTAGAATGACTAAGTCATACGCTCAGCCAAAACACAAAAGGAATTTGTATGCTGAAACATTTTCTCTATCGCGGTTATACCAATGGACTCAAAGTGGCCGCTCACGTTCTTCCTCTGCCAAAACCAACGCTATTTTCGGGTTCTGGCTCCGTTAATGAACTGTGTGAGGCGGTCAGCGATCTGGGCTTTCAGCGATTGTTGTTGGTGACAGATGAGGGGCTTGTCCAGATCGGAATGGCAGAGCAAGTTGCAGAGCGCGCAAGCTCTAATGGATTAGAGGTTGTTGTATTCTCAGAGGTGAAGCCAGACCCAACTTATGACCATGTTGAACGTGGCTTAGATGTTTATCTGGAATCCGGATGCGATGCGATTTTAGCGCTGGGTGGTGGCTCGGCAATGGATTGTGCCAAGGTGATTGCCGCTAAAGTGACGAATAAGCGTCCCATCAAAAAACTCGCGGGGTTGTTTCGTGTCTGGAGAACACCAGCGCCTTTATTTGTTATCCCAACCACATCGGGTACAGGATCTGAGGTGACCATTGCCGCTGTAGTTTCCGACCCCGTTACCCACCTTAAAACGCCGTTAATGGACCCTAAACTCGTGCCATTGATGGCGGCATTGGATGCAGATCTGTTGTTGGGCTTACCAGCAAAGATTACGGCGGATACGGGGATTGATGCATTGACGCACGCTGTTGAAGCGTATGTATCCCGCAATGCATCACAAGAAACAAAAGCCTATTCCGTTGCAGCCATTAAACTCATCTTTAAGTATTTGCCTAAAGTGGTAGAACAGGGGGAAGACGTAGAAGCAAGGCATAAAATGGCGATGGCATCTTATTATGCTGGGTTAGCGTTCACCAAAGCGAGCTTAGGTTACGTTCATGCCTTTGCCCATATCTTAGGAGCAAAATATGGATTGCCACATGGAATGGCGAATGGTCTTGCTTTGTTACCGGTTCTTAAGTTTTCGCTACCAGAGATAGAGCCACAACTGATTGCTTTGAGTGACGCCTTGTTAGGAAGTAGCGCCGATTCTGCCAGTGCCCAAAACTTTCTCGATCGTATCGAAGAGTTGTATAAAGCGATTGGCATCGAAAAACACACACCAGTGCTTAACAGTTCGGACACAGAAGAGTTAGTGGCGTTGATCTTGAAAGAAGCGCATTGGAACTACCCAGTACCCAAATTCATGAATGAGCAAGAATGTGCTCAGTTACTTTCTGAAATTCGCACTTAAGATATGGCTGTAAATTAAAATGTACAGTAGTGGTTTTTTATCCTTACACTTTACTTGATATTATTCTAAAGATCCTACAGAATCAGCTTCATTACGAACATGGTGTTAGGTTTATGGTGCCGTTGCCCGATCTGATGCTAATAAATCTTATTAAGCTGTAAAGATAAATATACAATGAGTCGATCTAAAGTGTTTGGTAGTACCCTGATTATTGCAGGGACTACAATTGGTGCCGGTATGCTGGCACTTCCTCTTGCCTCTGCGGGTATTGGTTTCACGACTTCCTTGCTGATCATGCTAGGTCTGTGGGCATTAATGGCGTTTACCGCGCTATTGATGTTGGAGCTTCATCAGTATGCCGATAGCAGTGCAACTCTTCATACTCTAGCGAAACAAATTCTTGGTCAGAAGGGCAAGTGGGTTGCAAGCTTTGCCATGCTTTTCTTGTTTTACTCATTGTGTGCTGCTTATATCGCTGGTGGTGGTGCTCAGTTTGGTGACAGACTCACCGAATGGTTTGGTCTAGATATTTCAGGTTCGACTTCAACCATCATTTTTACTCTCATTGTGACCATGGTTGTGACAGTGGGTACTGGCACTGTAGACAAAGTAAACCGCGTGCTGTTTGGTCTTAAAATGGTGACCATGATTGCAGTGTTGTCATTTCTTGCGCCAAATGTGACCGAATCTTACCTATTAAGCATGCCTGTAGAGCAAGGACTGATTGTTGCCGCCATCCCAGTTATTTTTACTTCGTTTGGCTTCCACGGCAGTATTCCGGCGATTGTGAACTACCTAGACGGCGACACATCATCGCTACGTAAAGCGATCATTGTGGGTTCGACCATTCCATTAGTGATTTACATCTTCTGGCAGATCGTCACTTTAGGCGTCGTAAGCCAAGAAACACTGGTTGAAAATGGTGGTTTGAGTGCACTGATTGGACAGCTTTCTCAAACGGTTCATCAGTCCAATCTTGGCAGTGTTGTTGGTGTATTTGCCGACTTAGCTCTTCTGACCTCTTTCTTGGGAGTGAGTTTAGGCCTGTTTGAATTCTTGGGTGACACCATCAAAGGCGATAGTGAAAAACCAAACCGTTTGGTGGCGGCTGTCATAACTTTTACGCCACCGCTTGGCTTTGCACTGTTTTACCCACAAGGCTTTATTATGGCATTAGGTTATGCTGCAATTGCGCTGGCAATCCTTGCGATTTTCTTACCTCTGGTGATGGTGGTGAAAGTACGTCGCTCTGAAGAGTTTACTGGTGAATACCGCGTTGCAGGAGGCCAAGGTGCGTTGGCGGTAACGGGGATTGTAGGAACAGGCATTGTTTTGGCACAAGTATTGATTACTCTGGGAGTATTACCTGCGCTTGGTTAATAAAAACGGTGAATAAAACGAAAGCCAGTGTGTTACAGCGCACTGGTTTTTTTGATCTGGATTAAATTACCGTAGAATATTCGGTGAAAATATTGGCGGGAAACTGTTTTTATTTCGTACACTTATATTGTGGTATGTCGATAATTTAGGTGGAGAAAAGCCGCTCTAATCACATCAAATACGCTGACTTTAATGAGCCTTTTCTTCGGTATTTCTCTACTTGGGTGTGGAGGTGAAGTATGGCGCACCGGAGTTTTTACCCGTTTGCAAAGCCGCTTAATGAGCAAATGCAAACATTGAAAAATAGGATGCAGGTCCATTTGCCATGCATTGATAGGGTGTCGTTTGCCAAATATCACCCTAAGCAAGGTGTGCTAAAATCTTTTGCTGAAAGTGAGTTTGATACTTGGTGTCTAGCGCATCATGAAGCGCCTTTGCGCAAGCTTCACAATCTTAGTCTCGCGGCTGATAACGCCGTCCCTCGTGTGGTTAACGATCTCTACGACATCAACCATTGCTCACGTGTTCAGACATTACTTAAACACGGTTATCATTCCTCTGTTGCTGTCCCTTGCTATGATCAGCAAACCTTTACTGGTTTTGTGTTCCTCAACTCCATCCAACCAAATGCCTTTAGTTTAGAAGCGCTGAATGGCCTCAAACCGTATTTCGAAATGGTACAGTTTGCTGTGGAATCGGAGGACCATGTGGTTAATGCAATCGAAATACTTGCAGAACGGATGCACTGCTTGATGCCAGGCTATTCGCCCGAAGTGTTTTCTCATAGCAAGAGGATGGGACTTTACAGTCAAGTGATCGCCACTCACATTGCCGACCGTTACCAACTCTGTGATGAAGTGGTGGAGCAGATTGGGATGTTTGCGAGATACCACTCTTTGAGTGAGACCGCTTTACCAGCCGACATTGTTTGCCGTCGCCATCATTTATCTTGCGAGCAAGAATCGCGACTACAAGAGCACATCGAACAATGCATAGAAGCCGCAGATAACATTGTTGCGAGAATTGGTAACCCAGTGCATCCAAGCATTGCCTTGTTCCACCAAATCATGACATATCAACACGAGAACTTAAATGGGTCGGGTTATCCGTATGGATTGAAGGACATCGATATTCCTATTGCGGCCAAAATTGTCGCTGTCGCTAATGTGTTCGATGTGATGACTACCCACCATCCATATCGTCAGGCGTGGTCGATCCCATATGCGTTATTAGAGTTAGAAAAGCTTGTGTATCAGGGATTGTTATCAAGAGAATGCGTCAACGCTTTACGTGATCATCAAGATTACTTAAAGCAAATCATCCATAAATACCCAGAGCATTATGCAGGCATGGGATTAATGTGAAAGTAGAGGAGTAAACCGTGAAGGGAATCAAAATGTTGACTAGGAGGTCATTATAAACAATACTGTATATGTATACAGTAACTCGTTTGGAGGTGAAGTATGTTGTGGGAAACCCTTGAAAGAGTAAACCGCTTACGCCAACAAGCACTTGCGAATGATGAATTCGTAGAGTCTGCAAAAGAACACGAAGAAGCTTTGCATGACCAAGAGCATTATTACCAACCTAAGAAGCGTTCAGTCAAAGACAGACAAGGTAAGAAGTCGCTGGCCGATATCTATAAAGAAGTAGAATTTGGCGCTGACGCTCGTCACTAATGTCATCAAACGGCTGCGGACCTCATCCACTTTTTCTCACCGCCGCAGCGTAATTCATCTTATGGGCAAGTGCCTATCACTTAGCCGCTTGCCCAATCGTCTCGAAACGTAAATTCCCCCTTCGTTTTGAATCCTGCTTCTTGAAGTCACTTGGTTATCTTCCTTATCGATAAGCAAGGAGCGCACTCGATCTGAATCACCGATCCTTACCATCTTTTAAATTTATAAAATAATCAACTAATGATAATAATAATGGTTTGCATTTGTATCTACCTTGTTATATAAAGCCAAGCTTATTAATCGTTTTGTTGAATGAAATAATGAAACGTAACGGATAGGTGAATGGGTTAATCACGTATTACCGATGCCGATAGTTAAATGGATTAGGTGAAGTAGGGATGTTAGAAGCCAAAGCTCTTCAGTTCAATATTAACGGAAAGTCTCTGTTGAAAGCATTTGATTTGACGTTTGAAACTGGAAAAACGTACGCGCTCGTTGGCCACAATGGTTCAGGAAAATCCACGCTTCTCAAGTTGTTAGCCCAGCAGCAGGCATACAGTGACGGTGATGTTTTGTTGCACGGCGACAATATTAATCATTTTTCCGCAAAAAAATTCGCACAACATATCGCATATCTACCCCAACACTTACCGATGACGGACAGTATTCTTAGCCGTGATTTGGTCAGTTTTGGTCGTTATCCATGGCATGGCTTGTTAGGGCGTTTAAGTGCAAAAGACAAAACCATAGTCGAAGAAGCGATGGAGATGACTGGAACGTTGAAATATGCTGATCGTTTAGTCGACACGCTTTCTGGTGGTGAGCGACAACGTGTGTGGCTGGCCATGCTACTTGCTCAAAAGACGGAATACTTGCTACTTGATGAGCCACTGTCGGCGCTCGATATTAGCCATCAGGTCGATATGCTTTCTTTGATCGCTAAGTTAAGTAGAGAGCTTGGATTAGGGGTCATCATTGTTCTGCATGACATCAATTTAGCCGCTCGCTTCTGTGACCACATCGTAGCCCTACATCAAGGTGATTTGATTGCACAAGGTGATGTTCAACAAGTGTTCACTGAGCCCAAGCTGAAAGAAATATATGGCATTGAAATGCGTATTTCAGATCACCCCGCTGGATATCCAGTAGCAATGCCAAGCTAAGCGGAGTCGACAATGAACTGCATACTTCGTTTTTCTTGGTTAAAGCACGTAGCCTCCCTTACGGCTCTCTTTTTAACCTTCCCAGTTGATGCAACCTCGCAACGAGTTATGTCTGTCGATTGGACCCAAACTGAAACCATGTTGGCACTTGGTGTTGTGCCTGTGGGAGTTGCGCAAGGGCAAGATTACGATGCTTGGGTAAAAGCGCCATTGTTGCCAGTGCAAACCAAAGATGTGGGTTTGAGGACGCAACCTAATATCGAACGTATTTATGAACTCAAGCCGGATCGTATTTTTATTGCGCCTTATTTCTCTGCTATGAAAGAGCGCCTTGCTGATATCGCGCCTGTGACTACCATCGATCTCTATGGTAAAGGCATTACGGATTGGTCGGTACTCACTCAATTTACCCGTACTTTTGGAAAGGAGTTGGGAAAAGAAGCGCAGGCGGAAACTCTAATAGCACAGTCTGAGGTGCAACTTTCCAAACTCAAGCAAACAATAGATGCAGATTCTGCTCCTTTATTGATGATTCAATTTATGGATACCAAGCACGTACGCGTTTTTGGTGAAAACAGTCTTTATTCTCAGGCGATTGCCAAGCTCGGTCTCTCTAATGCATGGAAAGAAGAAACCAACAGTTGGGGATTTAACATGGTTGGGATTGATAAATTGGCAGGAATCTCAGCACAGCTCGTCATTGTAGAGCCACTTCCTCATGGAGGGGAGCAGCAACTCGCGAGTGATAAATTTTGGCAATACATTGTTGAGCAATCAGGCCATCCCGTTATGCGAGTCGCTCCCGTTTGGAGCTTTGGTTCGATGCCTTCTGCTGTTCGATTTGCGCACTTAGTGGCTGCAGAAAAAGAAAAGGAGCAACGTGAATGAAAACCGTTCCTTTGACGCTGGTGGTGTTACTTTCGGCACTTACTCTGTTTGTTGGTGTGGTTCATCTGCACAACACAGCGGCATTTCCGGTTGCGCTGAAAAGCCTTTGGCAACCAAATTTTCAATCGATAGATTCGGTTTTACTGCATTTTAGCTGGTGGCCGCGAGTTTTCACGACCATTATTTCGGGCGCAGGATTGGCGGTCGCTGGCGTATTGATGCAACAAGTCTTGCGTAATCCACTGGCTTCACCAACTACACTTGGTGTCGCAAGTGGTGCGAATTTTACCTTAATGTTGGCGACGTTATTCGCCCCTTGGTTGCTGGATCTTTCAGCCAACCTTGTTGCGTTGATTGGCGGTGTTACGTCTATGGCGCTGGTGATGTTGTTATCTTGGCGACGCGCTTTGTCTCCAACTGTTGTTGTGGTTTCCGGTCTGGTAATTAACTTGTATTTTGCTTCGCTAAGTACGGTCATTTTGATGATGAATACCGAGAAGCTTAATGGATTGATGATTTGGGGAGCAGGTTCTTTAGTTCAAAGTGGGTGGGATGACTTTCGCTATTTGGCCCCACGTGTCGCGATTGCCGGCCTGGTCGCATTTCTGTTTGCTAAGCCATTAACTTTATTGGAGTTATCGGAACAGGGAGCAAAAAGCTTAGGTGTATCTCTAGCAAAGCTAAGATTTGCATGCCTGGGTTTAGCGGTTTTGATTACCTCTTGGGTGGTGGCGACGGTTGGTATCATCGGTTTTATCGGTCTAGCTGCTCCGGCAATCACGGGTTTAATTGGTGTTCATCAGATTAAGCACAAGCTTTGGATATCGATGTTGATCGGCGCAATGTTATTGACATTGACCGATTTGGTTATTCAGCAGTTACCCGGTCTAATGGCTAGCTTTATTCCTACGGGAGCTGCAACGGCTGCGCTTGGTGCTCCGCTCCTACTTTGGTTACTGCCGCGGTTGTCGCAAAAGACACAAGGGCATACCCAAACAGTACTTACTCGACACTCCGAACGAGTCAATAAGCTGAATAAACACGCCATCGCTTTTACCTTTCTGATTATTCTGGCGGGCGTGGTTCTTTTCAGTACGGTTTCTGTACAGAATCAAGGTTGGACGTCGCTTTTCTCGACTAAAGAATGGCTATTTTTAGAATGGCGAACGCCAAGACTCCTAGCCGCGGCGATTGCAGGTGCTATGTTGGCGATAGCAGGAACCATTATTCAACGCTTAAGTGGCAATCCAATGGCCAGCCCTGAAGTTATCGGTATCAGTTCTGGTACGGCAATTGGCTTAATTATTGCCATGTTTACTGGCGTTGGCGCGTCTGTGGTTACTTTGTCGATAGGTGGTTTGATCGGCGCTTTACTTACGATATTCGTAATCGTTTTACTGAATAGAAAATCTGGCTTCCAACCAGAGCGCATTTTGCTGACAGGCATTGCGATTACTGCGCTGATGAATGCGATACAGAGTTTTATTTTGGCTACCGGTGATCCACGTAGTTATCAGGCGTTAGCTTGGCTCTCTGGCTCTACTTATTACGTTTCTTTGGATACCTTGCTGCCTTTGGCCGTGTCGGCGTTGACCTTCATCGGCTTGAGCTTTGTGTGTGTAAGATGGTTGGATATTTTGCCAATTGGCGCTTCTTCTTCAAAGGCATTAGGGCTAAATGTAGATCGCTCCCGTGCCGTTCTGTTACTCCTTGTCGCTTGTCTCACTGTGAGTGCAACGTTGGTCGTCGGTCCTATCAGCTTCGTCGGTTTACTTGCGCCACATTTGGCACGTCTATTTGGATTTAATAAAGCATCTCAACATATGTTGTGCGCGGCTTTAATTGGCGCTGGCGTAATGTTGTTGGCAGATTGGCTAGGCAGGCAAGTACTTTACCCTCAAGAGATACCCGCAGGTCTCATGGCCTCAATCATAGGGGGCCTGTACCTAATGTGGGGGTTACGTCGTTTGTAAGAGTTTAAATCCACTGGGCAAGACGACGAACCCAAACAAAGACAACTGATAAGAATTCTATGACTGGGTGATCGCTCTCATCACCCACTAAGTAGTGCTCGCAAAACACATTCTGTGCTTTTGCATTTATGGAAAACAGTGGTTATGCCGGAACCAACCTCATCGTATTCGTGCGTTGATATTGCTTATAAAAGGTTGGAAAGGTTGCCGACTAAAGGAGAAAATAATGAATCGGCAGTTTATGCTGACACCAGCGTTAATGGCTATTGCAATGGTGTTAGCTACCCCTCAAGTGCTTGCTCAAGAAGATGAAAATCTGGTTGTTATTGGCCTGGAAGAAGACAGTGCTGTTGGTCCCGACTTTAGCTATCTTGGCGCTAAGAGTCGCACTGCAACCAAAATGGATTTAGCGATCAATGAAACGCCACGCTCGGTTTCTGTAGTGACTCGCGAACAAATGGATGATCGCGCATCCATCAGTGTTTCAGATGCGCTGCAATATACGCCAAGCATTCAAACCAACTACTTTGGTGAAGATAACAAGCAAGACTGGTTTATCATCCGAGGTTTCAAACAGGCAAACAGCGGCTTGTACCAAGATGGCACTCGTCTTTACTCATCAGGTTTTTACAGTTGGCAGATAGACCCATTTGCACTAGAGCGAGTAGAAGTGTTGCGCGGTGCTGCTTCTGTTCTTTATGGCCAAAACCCACCGGGTGGGGTGATCAACCTAGTAAGCAAACGCCCACAATTTGATGGTGGTTCTGGCCAGGTGTCTCTGGAATTTGGCTCTGAAGATCGTAAGCAAATTTCGTTAGACGTGAACTCCGAAGTGAATGAAAAGCTCGCGGTCCGTGTTCAAGGTCTGGCGAGAAAAAATGGCACGCGTGTTGATGGCGTCGAGGCTGAGCGGTTCTTAATTGCTCCGTCACTGACGTACAAATTTACAGATATGTCGGAAATTACCTTGCTGACTAGCTACCAGAAAGATGACTCCGACCCGTATCTGCAATTCTTACCGGTTGAGGGGACATTAAAGCCAAACAAAAATGGAAAGATCAGTGATAGCCTTGCAATAGGAAACACGGATTGGGAAACATTCGAGCGTGAACAGCTTTCTTTAGGCTACGAGTTCTCACACAGGTTTAACGACACTACGTCTTTTGTGCAGTCGACGCGTTACAGCCAAATGGAGGTGAACCTGAGGCAGATGTACTCCTATGTGTATGCAGCAGACGTTCCAGGGCTAGGTCCATTGCTTGACCCGCTTAACGAGCGTAAGAGTATTTTACGTGCAGCGACCACAGAAGAGGGATCATCAGACGCGTTTAATATTGATAACCGTCTGATACACAATATGAAATGGGGAAGTGTGGAACATAACCTCATGGTGGGAATTGATTACCAAATGGTGAGCATTGATGGCAAAGACTTTGCCAGTGATCCATTGGTTGCGGACGGTGACTCTATCTTAACAACGCCAATTGGTATGCTGCCTGACCCACGTTTTGATGTGTTTAACCCAAGTTATTCAGACAACGTTTGGTTACTTGACTCAACCACACTTCAACCGCTAACGGACGCAGATAAACAACGTACTAAGGTGGATAATGAACAGCTTGGTATCTATCTTCAAGATCACATGTTGATCAACGATAAATGGGCTGTGTTATTGGGGGCGCGTTATGACAATACGAGTAATGAAGTACATAACGTAACCACAGGCTCACGCACCAAAGTGGATAATGAAGAGTGGACGTTAAGCTTAGGTACAGCGTACATCACGGATTCTGGATTTACGCCTTACTTTAGTTACTCACAATACTTCGACCCAATCATTCAACAAGACAGTGCTGGTAAACCCGCTAAACCGGAAAGCGGTGATCAGTTTGAAGTTGGTGTGAAATACCAACCTCGTTCGTTTGATGGTTACTTTAACGTTGCTGCATATCAAGCAACTAAAGAGAACCTCGCTCGTATTTACCTCAACGAGCTGACTCAGATTGGTAAGGTAGAGAACAAAGGGCTCGAATTAGAAGCGGTTGCTAACGTGACGCCGTCACTAACTCTGCTTGGTAACATCGCTTATGTGGATTCGGAAATCAAAGAGGATGTAAATACATCTTGGGTTGGCAATACGCCGTCTCAAGTAGCAAACACGGTATCTTCTGCATGGGCACATTACCGTTTCCTTGAAGGAACTTTTGATGGTTTATCTTTCGGGCTGGGTGCTCGATATACGGGTGAATCCTACGGTGACAACACTGAAACGTTGAAGGTCCCAGGCTATTTCTTGATGGACGCGACGGTAAGCTATCGTATTGGTGATTACAAACTTCAGGTGGCGGCGAAAAACCTAGCTGATAAAGAGTATGTCGCGACGTGTGACGGCTTCTGTTGGTATGGTGATCGCAGAAATGTGATTGCGAATCTTACCTACGATTGGTAAATCATCGAGAGCGAAACGAAAAGTCCCCCGAGCAGTCGGGGGATTTTTTTAGAAATCAGCTTTACGGACGTAGTGGGGGTTTTTGTATTTCTTCTCTGGTCCAAAACTAGAAACCACCAACTTGTTCCAAAGCGTTTTATCGAACTCTCCTTTAGGAATGGAAGGGTATAGTGTTTCTTCTTCTTCCCTTGCAAAGTTCATGTACTGCTTTTTCTTTATTTGGTTGTATTTCTTCGCGATTTGGTTGTGTTTTCTCACCCATTCGAGCTTATATTCACGCAACACGTTTTCGCCTTTTTCGGCGTTCATACGTGATAAGAAAAGGCGTTTGTACGACACTTTTCTGTCGAGCATAGTACGCATTACCGTCTGGATATACTTACCATGATGAGTGATGGTGATATCTTTCTCGTCAATAGGCGTGATAAACCAGCTCTTCGGTAAAAAGCTCGGCTTCTTAAATTGCTTATTACGTTCCACTAGCACCTGATGAAGAACTAAATCAGATGTGCCGCGAAAGGTCTTTTGCCACTTAGCGATTCGTATCTGTAACGAACCTGGTAAGCGATAGATGTTAGTAAACTTATCTTGGTCCATGGACTTCTGTCATGAAATTAATATGCAATGTGAAAATTCGCAAACACAAACCCACAAACGTCATAAACAGGTATTGTTTGAATAGGTTGAGTCGGTAGTTAGCGCGATTTTACAACGACCTTGCTGATAATAGCGAGGGGTTATGTCAATAATAGGTAAGAAATAAAGAAATTGTTTAGATTATGAATACTTTATTGTTTCACCGTTATGACGACTTAAGGCTCGCATTGCTATACAAAGATTATCGACATATTAGTCTTAGTGTTTAAGTACGTAATATGAATGCATGTAACAAGTCGATTTTTGATCGCTTAACATGCTTATCGGGGCCATTGATAACGTAAGATAGCTGTTGCAGTATCGATGTCATTCTCATCGAGAAAGTACCGAGATAACTTTAAAGTGATACTCACTCGATCTGTTACGGTATAGCCAACGCCTAGACCTGCATACGAATCGATTCCATCGAATTGAGTCGTAATCTTGTTGTCTAAATATTTACTCTCTACCTCTGTTTCCCAGCTTATTACACCAAGTGTCACATCAGTAAACCAATCTCCCTGTTGCCAAAAGCGATAGCGAGTATCAAAGCCAAAGCCCTGTACAAGAATGGGAGCAATAGATGCGACACTTTGGTGATACTGAGTGGGTGTTGTTGTCGTTGATTTCAAGCGTGCACTACCTGAGCCCATGTCGATATAACGTAAAGAAACTGACCAGTCTGGATCGATACTGTAGCTAACAGCTACGGAAAAAAATCGGTCAGAAGTATCTGTGGAGTAGAGTGTTTCTGTGGATGATATATTTCTATCATCGGCTTCGCTGATGCCCAATTCCCCTTCAACAAACCAATTTGCGCGACTATTGAAACTCACGGCTAGAAGTGCGACAAAAGCACACTGTAATTTGTGGGATCTCATCGCCGTTAAGAAACTTAATAGAAATAGCCATATCAGATTCATCGAGCCCGCACCGGACTGATTCGATACGACTGCATCATGTGTTAGGGTTACTTTCACTGTTACTTTCCCTTTTGCCTCTAAGCCATGCGTATCTTGAATTAAGTAAGTTATTGAGTCTTCACCCTCAAACCCAAGAGGTGGTGTATAGAGTAGGGCTTCTTGGTCATTGATAGTGACGGTTCCTCGAATAGCGACTGCGGAGACTACGCTCAATGCATCATTGTCGGGGTCATAATCATTACTTAATACATTAATTGTTATCATTGAGCGGTCATTCGTTTGGCTAAAATCATCGATGGCATAAGGGGCTTGGCTGTTAATTACCGTTACAGCCACGTTGGCACTTCCTGTACCGCCAACACTATCCGTAATGCTGTAGTTAATGTTGTCTTCACCAATGAATTGACTTGCAGCAGTGTAATACAACTGATTATTGACAATCGAAACACGACCAATATTGGTGGTTGCATGGCTAATTGACAGACTTTGTCCATCAGAGGTTGTGTCGTTGTTCAAGACATCAATGGTAGCTGAACCATTACGATGAATTTTAATTTTGTCATCAGTGGGTTGTGGCAAAACAGTGTCACTTGCTCGAACCGCAACCCCACTTGGATCAATGATGGTTCCGTTAGCGATGTTATCATCATCATTTGGCCCGCCATCTTTTATAGTGACTTGAACGCACCAATGCCCCTCATTTAAACCGTCAATCCAACTCGCGCCTCCTGGTGGAGGGCAGTAACCTCGCTCACCAAGTGTTGATGCAACTGAGTTGTTCATGTCTATTACAAAATCCTGCCAACCTTGCTCGGCTTGGAGTTTACGGTAGACAGCATTGGCGGGTATAGGAAGGCGTTGTGGTATAACCAATTGATAGCTTTGTCCAGCTTGCGGCAAACCTGTGGCGACAAAATCGAAGATACCGCCAATATTACTGGCTTGTTCATCTTGCAGTAATTCACTCTCCAACAATTCGACACCACCAGTTTGATTTTCTAAGGTACTCACACCTTTGCGTAAACATACCCCTGGTTGACCTTCTACTAAAAAGTTATTTAGATCGATGACACGTTGTTGTACTACGTTACAGTCTGAAATCGCATCAAGGTAATCTGGGATCCCATCATTATCACTGTCATTATGACCTTCTTCAGCATCAGGAATTAAATCACCATCACTATCGATAGATGCACTCAGTGTTGGCAGTGCTTCATTTACCTCAATGAAAGCGTTTTGGGTGACTGAAAGCGACTCATCACCATCATCAGTTACTCGAAGAGTAAGGGAGTAAATTGCGTTAGGCAGTTGTTCTGCAGAAAAATATAGGCTGGCGTTGGCTTCTTGTCCCGCAATTAAAGTAGCTAATTCATCATTATCTGTTGACCAACGAAGTATATGCCTGTCACTGGTGTTGGCATCCGTCAGTGCAGCAGTAACTGTGACGATATCATTTGTTTTTTCAATGCGGCTGCGCTTTTCTCCAGATTGATAGATGGTAATCTCTACAGTAGGTGCCACATTGTGCTCACTGATGGTCAATACATATTGATACTTGCTGCCTAGGTTCAGTTGAGCATCAAGGTCAATAATAATGGTTTCTATGCTCTCGGAAACATCATCAGTAAGAACATCAAAGTCAATTGTTCCAGTGGTGCCAGACTCAATCACTACTTGACCATCTCGTAAAGAATGGTCAGAGCTACTTGCAGTGCCAGATACTGTGTAAGGTATTGTTACAGGGTAGGACGGGGAACTGCCGTTTAGTATAACGTTAACCGAATGACTTGTTCCTTCAGTGGTTTGCCCATCTTTTTCGATACTAACTAACGGATGTACTGTGACGAGTTGTACATCTTGCGCGATATTTCCTTCAGAATCTTGAGTGCTCCAGAATACCGTAGTAATGCCTGGAGCAAAAAGAGTTCGCCCATCGACCAGACTGACCGGCAGATCGTTGCCAATGCTGTCTTTGGCCATTGCTACACCAAGTGGCACCTTAGTATATAAACCTGTTGCATTAGCTTCGATGTCCGCTGGTGCAGTAATGCTCGGTGCGTTAAGTACAGAACTTTCTATGCTGACTTCAACGGTTGCATTAGCTTTACCACCATTACCATCACTAACGCCATATTGGAGTGTTGTCGTGCCTACCTTGTCATAGGTAAATTTTAGCTGACTGCCCATTACCTCAACACTTCCAGCTGAACTACTTATCCATACTAACTTGAGATTGTCTCCATCTTCGTCGCTATCATTACTTAAAACATCTAATAGATAGGTGCCTTCATCTTCTTGGGTAAATATATAAATGTCGTTAATTGCTTGAGGTTCATCGTTCACATTATTAACCGTTAGATTGAAATGTGGTAATGAAGTACTAGTCTTTCCATCACTAACGGTTAATAGAACGTTAGACACAGAGCCTACGTCGTCATTTGATGGTGTGCCAGTCAGTGTCCCGGTCAATGGATCAAGGATTAACCAGTCTGGTAAGTTTTTTGCACTGAAGGTAAATTTACTACTATCGACATCGGTTACGACCGGCGTAAAGGTATAAGTCTCTCCTTGATTGAGCAACGTACTCGGGGTGCCAACAATGATTGGAGCATCATGTACGTTAGACAAGGTTAAGCTGACTATTGCTGCATCAGAATCTAATTCGCCATCGTTTACGACATAGGTAAAACTGTCTTCACCAAAGTAGTGGTCGTTTCCGTGATAGGTCACTTTAGTACCATTAAGCGTGATACTACCGTGTTGCGGTTGGTTGATGATGCGATAGGTTAGGGGGGAACCTTCAACATCTTCTCCTTCTAACGTGATAGTTAAAGCTTGTTCTTCTCGGCCTTTAATGGCCATATGCTGGGCGGAAGGAGCATCGTTAGTGGCGAGTACGCTGAGTGTGATAGTCGCGGGTTCTGAGCCTAGTTCACCATCATTTGCAATGAATTCGAAACTATCAGAACCATGGTAATCAGCGGAGGGTATGTATCTCCACATGTTATAAGAAAGTTGGAGCAGTGTGCCGTTAAGTGGTTGGGTTGTGATGGTATAGGTAAGGCTATCGCTCTCAATATCACGGCCGATTAGCGTGATATCAAGGTTTTCATCTTCGCTTAATGTTAGTGATTGCGATGTTGCTGTTGGGGCATCGTTAACTGGAGTCACTGTCATGGTTACAGTGGCTTCGTTGGAGAGTGCTCCAGCCGTATCTTCTACTGTATAGGTAAAGCTGTCTTCGCCATAAAAGTCCGTTTTTGCCGTGTAGATGATTGTGCCTGTGGAAGTCACCTGAACAATGCCGTTGTTAGGTTTTAGGCTAACGCTAACGCTGTTTGTGTTGAGGGCATCTCCTGAGTCAACATCAGTATCGTTACCCAAAACATTAACTTCAAATTGACCTTCTTCGAATAGTTGTGCTTTGTTATCAATTGCGATTGGAGCATCATTGATTGCGGTAATGCTTAAAGTCACCACTGCACTATGCGATACCGCTTGTCCACTGTCTGTCAGCGTATAAGTAAAGCTGTGTACCCCAGTGATATCCTGTGTTGGGGCTATTTTCAAAGTGCCATCCTGATTGATACTTACGGTAGCAAAGGGATAGATACCACTCCCTTGCCCCAGATCTTGAAGAGTGATATTGCTTTGCACAAAAGCTGATTCTTCAATATCGGTATCATTGCCAAGTACATCCAATGTGGATGTGGTATCTTCATCGAATATCAAGCTATCTGCATTAGCTATTGGTGCATCATTGATTGCTCCAATGTTGACACTAACCGTTGCAGTATTCGAAACCAAACCTTCGCTATCACTTACTGTGTATGTAAAGTTATCACTGCCAAATGCATTCGGACTTGGTGTATAAACTATCGTGCCAGCTTCCTGATCTAGGATGACCTCGCCAATTCGTGGTGCGGATACAATTTGAAGCTCACCGGTCGGGATATTATCCTCCAAATCAGTAGAGCTATTACGTACATTTAATGCGTTACTCGCGGTATCTTCATCTGTATTGATTACAAGATCCGTTGCTATAGGCGCGTCGTTAATCGCATTAATGGTAATTGTGGCGATAGCGGTGTTCGATTCTTGTAACTTTGCGTCTTTAACTGTGTAAACGAAACTGTCTGCTCCTGACACATTGGCATTGGGTGTATAGGTAACAATACCGTTGGTAATGCTGATTCGCCCCTTCACTGGTTGCGATTGAACAATTGCTGATGAAGCGACGAGATCATCATTAATATCACTGTCATTCGCTAATATATCGAACTGTACGCTTGTATCTTCATTAGTAGAGAAACTATCGTCCATTGCCACAGGTGCCGCGTCATATTGTTTTGCAACTGTATCTGTGACCGCTTCTGAGACGTTTTCTGAAGTGTCAGTGAGTACGACGGATAACATCAAATCTGTTTCTAATAATGTCGTGACATCTAACCCCGTGATTTGTTGAACCGTTGAAGTAATGAGCGTTGACCCCGGACTTGCTATTGTTGCAACGCCATCAGTGATCTCATAAGTAAAGTATGATCCTACCTCTGCATCATACAATGTAAAACTCATGGCAGATTCATTGGTTGCATCAATGGAGGCTTGATCGATTTCAATACGGTGTCCATTTGGGGGAAGAGTATCGAAACTGAGGGAGAGTGGTGTTGCGGCAATATTTACGTTACCGGCTTGATCAGAAAATACACCAGCTTTTATCTCTAGTGTCACATTACCTTCAGCGTTTTCGGTTGGGGTGAGAAGAGCAACATAAGTGGTACCACTACCAGTAAAATCCGAAAGTTGGCCATTACTTGCTGTAACATCAATTAGTGAAAAGTTAGAGCTTGGTTCGCTTAAAGTGATGTCAATTGTTGAGTTTTGGCCTGCTTTTAAAGCGTTTTCTGATGTTGTGAATGTGGTAACCGTTGGTTTACTTGTATCCAATACGATGCTTTGTGAAGACGGTGTTGAAGTATTGCCTGAAGCATCCTTCTGGGTCGCTGATACAGTGAGTGAGCCATCATTTAGGCTGCTTAAGTCCAATTCACTGCCACTTAGAGTCCAATTCCCACCATTGTCCGCGATGACGTTGCGCGTCACGGTAGGGTTGATGCTATCCGATACAGTGACAGTAATACTGTTGCTGGCTTCTGCGTCGCTACCAGAAATCAATACGCTATTGACCTCTGTGGAATTTATCACGCCATCACCTTCAATAGGTGTGGTGATTGACAGCGAAATAGGGGCTACATCGTCTAAAACCGTAATCGTAACGCTTTTTTGAAAGGTGGTCGTCGTATCGTCAGTTTGTACGCAAGCGACATAAGTTCCGGGAATCAAAGCGCTTCGTGTTTGCAAATTGTCACCATTGATGACGAAGCTACTATTACCGCTCCCTGAAGTACAAGTACCGTTTTCGCTTGTGTTTGCTGCCACAAGAGAATAGGTGTGGCTGTCACTTAAATCGGCATCTTCAGTGCTCAATGCACCAACAGTGATGTTGTCGCCAGTAGAGGATTGATTAATTGATGCAAGTGACAATGTAATGTTTGATGGTGCTCGATTCAGGGCTTCTACATTAATAGTTGTAGAGCGAGAGGTGCTATCTGCACTTCCGTCGTTGATAACAACAGTAACAATACGAGATGTTTCGTCTGGTGTGATGAATGTGTTGTTGTAAGTGAGAGCGTCTAGAAATGCAGAGATTTCAGAAGCCGATGCCATCATATTCGACATTGAAATGGTGTCTTGTAATACAATATCGGATGCGTCCGATACGCCTGTCAGGCTATTTTGGGCTGATGCTGTGACACTTAATCCTTCAGCTGTACCATGGTAATCGTTTGTCAAAGTTATGGTTATAGTTTTGATTGTGTCGTTATCGGACTCAGTAACCAAGGATGAAGTTGTAATGTTGACGGCTCCGCCACCTTCAATGAAGTTTACTTCATTATCGCTCCCACTTATTTCGGAGTTTAAGTCCACGTTGGGTGCAGTATTTAGTGTAATAAAGTTAAAGGTGGTGTTGTCATTGATTCCTGAAAAGGAATTGCCGTTATTATCTTGGATCACGTTAGCATCGATATGAATTGCAAAAGTTCGGTTACCTAATAAGTCGTTGGTTGGATTTATATAAAGCTTGTTACCACTGATGCTTACTCTACCGGCGGCAGGGGAGGTTGAATAGCCATCGCTTTTAAGCGTTACATCGAAGGTTTCAAAGTCATTATCATCGGTAACGTTATATATTGCGATATTACCAATGCCCAAAATGATGTTTTCGTCAAAAGCGACAACGATATCATTGTTAATGGATACATTGGCGCTATCATCAATAGGAGTGGAGTTTGTTCTGATATAGAGTGGGGCTGCGGAATCTGTTGTCGTTGCATCATCTATTGTGATGTCTCGAACTGCATAGCGTGATTCGTTACAATCTTGGGCGGCTGTACAGAAGAAAGCCATTGTCACCGTATCTACATCTTTCCAAGCTTCATCAATATAGTCCGTATCTCTAGAGATTGAAAACGCATCAAAAAGGTTAGAGTTTGCCTCTCCTCCCTTAGGTAACTCTACAGACTCAGTAACCGTTTGTTGCCCGTCAGAATATCCAGTTAAGGTAATAGTGTAAGTTGTATCGTTTGATCTGTCCGAGCCTTGTATAAACGTAATACTATCAAAGCTAAAGTTAGTGCCTGAGCTTTCATAGAATCGAAACCCTCTGTCTGTATTATCGTCACTAATCATAGTACTGGAAAAAGTGGACTGAATTGCGAAAGAAAAATCGTTTAGGCCTGTGAATGGTATTCCATCACTATTCCCCCCAGCATCCAGTACCATCGTTACATCACCTGTATTGTCTAGGCTGATATCAGATACACCATTAGCTCCGTCTTGTATGTGGCTTAAATTGTCACCTGAGCCATAAGAATAATCTACCGTCTTCTGCGCTGCCCAAGTACTTCCTGAGAAAAAGGCAGCGGATATGAATGCCAAAGAAAAAGTTTGTGCAAACTTACTCAATCTCATATTCAGATCTCCGTTTATGATTGCGACTTGATCAATAAAACATTCAGTTGGTTAATGTTTTGAATGTCGTTCTTAGTCTTGTGGGTTATGTGGAACTAACGTAAATGTGAACGAAATTAACAGTTCGCTACATATGGTGTCGCTGCTTAGTCGTTACGGGAGGGATAAGCCCCTTTCATGGAAATCTGCCAGCTGATTGGCAACGCGGGATTAAGAATATTCAATGGTTGAGAGCCTCCAGTACCTCCGACCGAAACCGTACCCCCAGTTATTCCTCCAGAAAGAGTCATCCCTTTAATGTCAGTGAGAGTCTCAGTTTCGAACCCAGGCTTGAAAAAGCTTTCGGAGGTATTTTGGGCAAGATAGGAATCCGTATCAGGAACTTTTGTATTGGCTTTATTGGTGGCGACTTTCAGAGAGGCTGAAGTTGCGCTACCTAGCGGAGAAAAAATAGCCGAATGAGAATGCTCGGGCATGTTCCCGATAGCAATGATTACTTTTTCATCCCCGATTTGTTTTCCTCGAATATAATTGAGTCCGCCGGGCCTTTGGCCGATGCCAACGAGACTTCGTCCTTGTAGATCAGGGAGTTTAAAGGTCGAACGCCCGTCTCCTCCATAAGTAGTTCCTAACAAGGAAAACAAAGCCTGATTGTCAGCAATAGAAACGGTTTGTCCTTTACATAAGGCAAAGCCTCTGATGGAAAAATTTCCGGCAAAGGCAGTCATTGTTCCTAGAAGAGGTTCAGTAGCCATAATCACTCCTATGATTTGAATTTCACTAAGGGGCATTGGATTTAGGTGAACTCGCACTAACCGTGGTTCTAGTTACACCAATTGGTTGAGGTTCATCCCTGCATCTAATCCAAACAATGTAGCGAACCGATAGCCATCAAATACTCCCTGCTGAGTAGCGAGAATATCCAACCGTATCGCACTATCGATGGTCTTGATGATCAACCCGTTATTTTGGCTAGAGGCCAAGATGGTTCCAGTAGCGATACCTTTGATCCTGGTGGCTGTAGCTGTAGCCTGAAGTAGATTAATTGCTTCGCCTCGAATAAGGACTCGTGATCCACAAAATTCGGGATTAGATGCTCTAGAAAAATTAACGATTTCTAAACTGCTCTGTTTTTGCCAGTCTATGAATAAGTCGCGCTCCCGAACTTTGGAAATTACTGCGGTTTCAGTCTGGGGTGAAAAATGGAGTTCACCACTCATTTTCAATTGTTGATAACGTTCAAATAGCATGGGTAAAGCCTGTGACATTTTCGAGAATAAACATTGAGAAGTGTCAAAAGGGTGGATGGGAACTTCCAGTTGCAACGCTAATTCACCGGAGTCCACCTTTTCTGTGGCGCGATGTAAAGAGAGCATTGCTGACTTTTCACCTCTAGCAATCTGCCAAAATATCGGCGTCGAGCCTCGATAAGTAGGTAAATAACCAGGATGTATATTCAATAATTCGTGTGAAAAATAAGATAATAGAGGTTGGGGGATGAGGTGTCTGAAAAGATAAATTAGACCTGATGTCACTCTAAGTTCATCAAGCTGAGATACGCATTTACTCACATTGGTATTGTCATATTGGATCGTGGGGATTTGATGTTGTGACAAGGTTTTTCTCAACTGAGCTAAGTCTGAGTTTTCTGCGACCTCTTGGGTTGGTAAAACAACAGCAGCAAGCTTATTATGCTGATACAGAAAGTCGACTAGGCTCAAACAGTAACAACTACCACTAAACACAACGTATCTTTCAGTCATTTTTTGTCCCGCCTTATTTCGTTGCAACAAAACCAGGTAAACCTGATAAGCGGTAGTAGAAATTGATTTGCTCGCCACTTCGAGCAATGAAGTGAGCACTGTCAATTGCCAAAGGTTTTGAATCTACATAGAAATCCATATCTGGCTTGGGATGTGTAATACCTGAGTCATACGCATTGATCCGTTCCTTATTGTAAGTATCGATCTGTGCATAAATAGCCAGTATCCGCTGTGAAATATCAGAAACGTTTTTTGGGAGAAGAATTGAATGGGCAGGAATAACTTTGACACCATTATTCAGAACGATTTCTTTCATTTTGAGCAAAGACGACTTACTTATTTCCATCAACGTACCGATTTCTACTCGGTCTTTTTGGGCGGATATAGATTGATGGTTTGAGTGTGCATATTCCGCGGATTTCCATTGTTGATTAAATTCAGTTTCTCCATGTACTAGAATGCCTTTGACCTGTATTTTCTCAGGTAGCATAGTTCCATCTACTTTTAAAAATTTTATCAGATGTTTAGCTATGCTGAGGTGCCCCTCTTGAGTAAACCCATGCTGTAAGGCTTCTAAAAGCAGAACATCATATTCACGTTTCGTTTCATATGTGCAGGCGTCTTGCTCAATAAGGTTTATGGTGACATCGAGTTTTAAGTCTTTAATGAGTTGGTTCAGTACGAGAACAGCGCCTCGTTGCGCGTCTATTAATGTGATGTGAAAGAGCTTATTTTCATAGAGCCTGTGATTCTTATAATAGGCAAACAAGGGCAATACTAATGGAGCAAATGGGCCGCAAGCAGGGTAGAGAATAGAAACGTCATTTTGGTGCTTTAATTTATGCTCGATTACCTGATGTAAACCGCGAGCATAACTACGAATTCGATATATATCTTTGATGGTGTGCTTACTGTTGTGTACTGACATGAGTAGACCGGTTGGACAGATGTACTGAAGTGTTAATTGTTCCTCTGTGATTCCTGAAAATGCCATAGACTGTACTGAACACGAATACATCTCTTCAAAAAGGGGCTCCAATTGTTGATGATTAATAGCCTGGTTTGATAATGCGCACTCTATTGCAATCGCGAAACTCTCTCGCAGTCTTCGGCATCGCTCTGCCTCTGAAAAGTGTTGTATTGTGAGTCTTTGGAGTTGCTCTCGAATTGTGTGTTGTAACAGGGTGTCTAGATCTGTACGTAGGCATGCGAATTGTTCTTGTTTTGAATTTCGTTGTTTATCTTGGTGAGACATATGTAGTAGCAATACATCTTCTAAATTATATTCCATGCCCTGTCTTCCTAATCAATCGTTATGTGATTGGTGACCTTAAATAGATGGTCGACTCTATTAACTACAACACTAGTACATTGATATTTGCGTTGTTGCATATTTATTGGCTGAATGTATTTTGTATGCGCTGGAACGCATATGTTGTGATTTTTATTAAGTATTCTAATTACAACAAGCGTAAGAAACGAGGAGGACAGAAGCCGGATCGGTACTCCGGCTAGCGATGAGTAAATCTACGATGACTCGATTAGTTCACCGTTTAAAAGATGGTTTTATTAGTTCGTAAATGATTGAACGGATCTTTAGCATACACTTTTTTAGCCTTCACCAATCTTTCATAGTGTTCCCCAAAATAGATTTCGGTTGGTATTGAAGGATCTTTGAAGCTGATAAATGCGCCGCCTGTCCCTTCTATCTTTTGTTCACGGGCTTTGCCAATCCAGTCCATAGCGCGGTTTATATCAACCAAAACAGGGTTATTTTGAAATTCGAACTTTTGCTTTATCTCTTCGTTCCACCAAGTCTGATATTGAATCGTGTACTGGCAATTACGATAAGGGAAAGCAATATCCTCTAAGTCATTTGGTTGAGTTATCGAGTAGAAATCGCCTGCGATAGCGCCCAGCGTCACATAGCTAAACAGACCTAATTCACGATTTTCAGGTTTGATAAGAGGAGAGATCAGACTTAACAATAGTTCTCTATAACCCTCATCAGACAACCCATCTTCCTTGACCAAACGAGAGGTGATCTTGTGGGGAGCTGGCGCATCATAATCTGGAGGGAATGGAGTGCCATTTTGTCCCAAAGAGTATCGACCCCAAGAGCTCATGAGACTATGATCGTATAAGTTGTTAGGATAGTTAGCACCGTGAGGTGTATGAATGGTCACCTCGTTTGGCATGCATGTCTTAAATCGAGAATTTAGGAATTCTGTCAGCGAGTCTGGCGTTCCTTCCCAATACCCATACATTAAGCAGTGATGGCTGAGTAAACCGATATTGTTTAAGTCTTCTTGGGTTGGAAAGTCGTCAATGGCGGGGAAAGCATCAATTTTTAAATTGGTTCCCAGTAATTGGCAGGAATCTGTCTGGGGAGTTTCGTTGACTACTTGCTCCCATGCTTTAAGTATATGTAATGTGCTTTGGCAAGGTTGTGGTTTCGAGTATTCTAGTTGTTGTGGACATTTTTGTTCCTCTTTATGATAAGGATTCCACTCTAGCTCAAAGCGAATAATTTCGTTGGGTAAAGCAAAAGTTTCGATCTCCATTTCAGTGATGATGCCGTAACTCATGCCACCTCCACCACGTAACGCCCAAAAAAGTTCGGAATAACAGTCTTTCGAAGCGCGAATAATACTACCATCACCGAGCACAAGAGTTGCACTACGTAGGTATTCACAACACATACCATACTTTCGTGTCCATGGCCCCCAGCCTCCACCTTGAATGAAACCGGTTAACCCTACAGTTGCACAAGTTCCATGCGCGATCATTCGGTTATGTTCCGCCAGTAATGGCGTCAGTTCATAAAACCTAAACCCAGCGCCAATAGTCGCAATTACGCCATCCTCATCGAGCTTGAATGTTTTTATTCCGGTGACATCAATTAATACCACATTATCACCGCTGCATTCCCCGGCATGGTCATGCCCTCCTGAGCGTACCCTAATCGGAAGCTGCAATTCTATTGCGGTCAGGTAGGCTTGTTGAACCTCTTGAGTGCTTTGACACATCACGATCACAAAGGGTTGATATTGATATCGGGTATTAAACACCATTCGCTCAACTTGAAAGGGAGTCAGCCCAGGTACTTCCGAGAGAGACTTATCTTCAGCGGTCAGTAGTCTGTGTTTATCAAATCCATCTTGTTCCATTTTTTGGACAAAACGCTTGGCATTATTTGTGAAGATTGCAAAGGTTGAGAGGACTGCTAAGCGTTGAGTATGTGGATCAGGAGCTTTAGTTGACGCTTCTAGAATAAGTTCATGTTTGTCACATGGTTTCATGGTTTCTTCCATTGTTGTTGTAAGCCTACTAAGAGCTTAATCAAGAGGGAGAATGGTCCTAGTATCAGTTTGGTATCAGTTGCTCCATCTTTCTGATAAATAAAAGATCTGAACCTTTAGTGAGATACTTTTTCTTTCTGCTATGCGTAAGCACGATATGAGTAGAGATGATTTGCGCTGCTAAGAATACAGTTCGTGCCACTTTTACTATCCTCCAATTAGACAGAGTAGTTAAGTTGATGATTAAATTGACAATCGTGATGTGAACCTAAAGTGATACGGATAATCATCTCGCCTTTCTCTAGCTTTAAGATGTCATTAACGACATGTTCAGTTGGAGAAAATACAAAATGAAAAATCAAACTAATCAATCGCACGATGTCTTCTTAGCGAGTTATATCATTGGTAATAAGTTGGCTGGTGGTATCCGCTTTGACGTTAAACTGTTGGTTGGCGGACCAGGGCAGTCGATCACTGGTAAGGGGAATATTACCCAAGCGGTGAGTCCACCGCTTCATGTTCATACTGAGTTGACGGGTAACTATCATTATCAAGCGACTATGCGTGACTGTCATATCATGATTAATTTGCAAGGTTACCAAGCTTATCCTGGAATCCCACCAGTTGGTGTCGATCTGCACAACGTAACATTACGAATTTTACTTAACGATGACTGGAAATCAGGTGTTGCTTTTTACAGCTACAAAGACTCCGATGGAAACTGGGTTGACGTTGAAAACCAACCTGTAACTTTGGAGTCTAACGACCAAGTTGAAAACCTTGAAAAGCTTACAGCGACACATAAAGAGTTAAGTGAGGCTTAAACTGTAAACCTCTTGATGGTGCGCCGATATCTAGGACTGCTTAGTTATCGGCGTATTGATTTGAAATCAGCGTGTTGGGTTATATAGTTTTTAGTAATTAGGTTTCAGGCGCATATAGCCATTGATTGAACTCATCGACACTGATTTTTGCCTGTTCGAGGTGATGTAACTGTGCTGCTTGATTAAAGTGCAGTAGATCAGAAACAGAGCTTGATTGATTAAGTAAGGCGAGCATAATGTCAGCTTGCTCTATATAGAATTCACTCCACGGGTTGCAATCATCAGCAGTAAAGGTAGCTAACTTGTCTCTGTAGCGCTTTAAAAGTGAAGGTGTTTTATATTCCCATGCAACCTGAATAGCTTGTTGGTAAAACCGTAAATAATTATGCCCGACACAAGTTGATTCTAACCAAAATTCCCCCAGCTCTAAATATGCGAAAGCGCTATTATGCTCCTCGCAAACTAGTGCTTGGGTTGAGGCTAACCAAGGCCCAATAAAATTATGCAGTTTGTAACGTTCGACTAGCTTGAGTCCCGCCTCTATATCTTTGTTTGCATTTTCTTTGTGTCCTCGATACCAATTTAGCCTCGCCCGTGATTCTAACAAGAAAGCGACAAATCGATGTGCTTCTAACTGCCTTGAGAGCTGCAGTGCCGTTTCAATTTCGTGTTCTGCTTGCGCTAAATCATTCCTGTCAAGAAAGATCCAACTTGCGGTTAATCGAGCGACAATTTCGGCACGCCTGTTTGCTGTGAGATAAGCTAGGTTGGAAGCGTGCTGTGCGTGCTTAAGGGCTTCAGAGGACTGAAGTTGATAAATCATGACCGTGGCGAGCATATAGCGGTTCGTTGTTTCGGTACTTAATAGATTATGCTGCTCGCACAATTCAAGGCACTGAGTTAAGTAATCATATGAGTTAACCATTTTTCCCTGTGCGTAAGCGCAATCGCCGAGTCCTCCGAGGGATTTTGCTCTAGCTTGCACGCAATTTGCTTGCTGGCTGTAATTCAAGGCAATGACATGTTCATGTTCGCAAGCGTTAAGTTGACCTGTGGGAAAAAGCATATTGCCTCGCATTGAATGGATCTCACACAGTTGTTTATATCGCCCTTGTTGTTCAGAATACCGTTGAGCTAAATCTAATATATTCATAGCTTGTTCAAAGCGGTCAGTTAGGCGATATGGATTGATTAAATCGAGGTGAAACTGTGTTTTATCTAAGTCGTTGATTGCATTCTCTACAGCTAGCTCGAGTGCTTCGATGCTCTCAGGTACTTTCCCCATTGAGTAAAGGCAGTTACCTTTCATGTTTAATGCGTAGGCGAACTTATGAGTGGGGGCGATTTTTGTGGCCCTATCAATTAGTGAAAGTGCTTTTTCAAATTGAAAGTTGTTCAGGTAGTGATGTGCGGTTTGATCGAGTATCTCAAAAGCGTTGTCTGTACCAGAGCATTGAGTATGTATGGCGTATAGATAAAGGTCTTTATCTTGATACCACGTCGCACACCGTAGGTGTATTTTTTCTCGTTCTGATCGCTCGATTTGGTTGCGTATCGCACTGCAAATCAAGTCATGATGGAAAACATATTGAAGTCCTTGAAGTTTCACCAGTCCCATTTCTAGCAGAGTGTCAGGGACATAGTTCGGTAAAGTGGCTATTTCGCGTAGCTGATCGAGTTGAAAATATTGACCTAACACCGATGCAGTTTGTAGAGCTAGGTAATCATCCATTGGCAATTGAGCAAGCTGGGTCGAGACAACATGTTCTAGCGATTCCGGGACGCCTGTAGAAAGCTTAGCGCATAGTAGGGTCTGTCTTAGAAACAGTGGATGACCGTTGGCAAGCTTTAGACAGTTTTCGATTAACTCGTGTTGATCAGGAACCATTGAGTTAGCCAATTGATACGCTTCTTCTTCTGATAGTTGGTTTAGCTCAATCAAGGAGACATATTTGAACCAAGGTTGGGGCAGTGAGAGTTGTTGCTGTTGCCTAAAGGTTAAGATGAGAAAAACGTTAGAGTTCGTAATGTGGGGGAGTAGGTTAGCTAATATGGTAAACATTATGTCGTCAGCCCAATGAACATCCTCAATGATAATTAGCTGAGGTGGCAAACTCCGGCTATGGTTGAGCCAATATGGTACTGATTGTTCGATCGTCTCTTGTAAAGAGTGAAACTCCATCAGATCAAGGAGGCGTTTTTCCGTTTCGTTAAGCGATATGCCCATTAACCAATAGAGACACAAATGACAAGATGATGGAATCCTAGATTCAATAATATCTCGCCTGATATGTTCGTCGCTATCTGTTCGTAAAAAGCCACATATTGCACGAACTAGAACGTTGGTTGGTGACTGGGGTTCAGCTTGGCCATGATTTAAGTTCTGGATTTGAGTGATGGAATCACAGTAGCTCTCAAAGGTTTCAATGGTTTGGTTTAGTAAACGGGTTTTTCCTATTCCCGCCATACCAGTTAGGCAAAAAGCTTGACCTGTTTGATGCTTCAACCAGTATTTGATTCCGGCGCTGACCGCCTTTAACTCTTTTTGGCGTCCAATAAAGTGCCCATTGTTAGTTTGGCTTAATGACACTAAATACCAGTGACCAGTCTGATCATTTACATGTAAACGTTGCTTGGGGGAGAGGCAATTAGACGAGACAAAGCAAGAACAAGCCGCGGCCTCGCCCCATGCTAAGTGATTGAAGAAACCATTGGCTTGGCTAAAGTCAAAAGGCTTGGTTTTAAGCCAATGAAAGTAGGGATCATTATCACTGGTAAGAATTATCCGGATGGCGTTATTGAACTGTCTCTGTAACTGGCGAGCAAGTTGAGTAATATGAACAAAAATAAACTCATCACACTCGTGCATTGGCCATCTTATTACGCTACGTTGGCCTTGGGTTAGTATCTCTAAACTTTCATCTTGTAGTTTGCGCTCAAGCTGAGTAGCAGTTAGAGGTGGCCTGATGTCGACAATAAGGGCTAGCGTTTTGTCATTGATAGTAGAAGGCTGCACTAAATCGATTTTACGCGATTGTCTAGCAAGTAAGTGTTCTACTTGAACTTCGAAAAATTCGGCTAGATTGGCTGCCGTTCGATGTAACACATTTGCCCCTGATTCGGCACGTTTAATCGATGAAATTGAAACGACTAATCCACGTTCGAAACATAACTCCGCCAACTTTTCTTGGCTTAATCCCTTTGCTCTACGTAGTTGCTTGAGAAGAGAAATATCGAGAGGAACCCTACCATCCCTGTTAGTCATCCGTGTACTCCATCAATGAAATTAATTCTACTTTTGGAAGTAACATTATGAGTCAGTATGCATATAAATCAAATTGTAGAAACGCTCCTCTATCAATACTTTTTGATTGGTCTCTATACCTGTTTGCTTATTTCGGTTTAAAGTCGCTGATTCGTAATGAAATGACTTGTCTAGAAAAGTTCAGAAGCCAGTGATTAAAGGTTGGCTTCTGAATAAGGTTGTGCATGCCCAATTTGGGGACTGTGTGATGGTAATCTGTTAACTGTTCATTAAACCGTTATCAATCACAGAGTACCATTCGTTGCCTTTCCTTCCAGAATGGGGAATTTAACCAGCGATGTTCTCTTCGATAAATATCTGCTCTGATCTGAAGGTACTGATTAAACAAGACACGAGAACTCGCTTGGTATTTTTTGTGAACTTCTCGGGTTCCTTCCATTAACGCTTGAGCGCCATGACATGCACTGCTCAAAGCAAATCCTAGCCCCATGGATGATATCGGATCATAGGAGGCAGCAACGTCACCAATTGCAATGTAGTTGTTAGGGTAGGAAGAGCTTGTGATTTCACTACTAGCTTGTTTGATCCACAGTTTGGAGTGCATGCTTTGAGAGCCTTGGACAAGTGAAGATATTTTATGAGTGTGTTTCAATTGGGTGGACCAATTATCTACTCTATTAAGTCTGTTAGACTTCACCAGTTTCATCTCTGTAAAATAGGTGACGACGGCAAGATCTTTCGAAAGACCAGCGCAATACCACCAACCAGATTCGCAACTTTCGATGAACTGCCTTTGTTCAAACTGACGATTGGGTCTTTGGATGAATGCGCCAATGGCGACGAGCTGATCATACTGGGCTCTTTGTATGCCGAGCTTTTTTCCAAGATTCGTGTTTCGTCCAGACGCATCAACGATATATTCGCTTGAAAAAGTGACGACTCCTTGAGTCGGATGTGTTGTTTCGACTTGCCATCCGTTGCCATCTAAACAACACTCATAGGGTAAACCGCCTATCTTTGTAGGATTGAGTATAAAATCTTCACGTTCAGAGTTGCCTAATCGAGCAACGCCGACAGACG
Organism: Vibrio sp. MOR3; assembly: GCF_001557775.1. Taxonomy (NCBI): domain Bacteria; kingdom Pseudomonadati; phylum Pseudomonadota; class Gammaproteobacteria; order Vibrionales; family Vibrionaceae; genus Vibrio; species Vibrio sp. MOR3. The sequence goes on from NZ_LNRD01000008.1 coordinate 61,897, forward strand.
GGGTTATTGAGATATTCATGATTTTTCCTTTTTTAGCCAACAGTTTTATTGTTATGCCGCCAGTGGGTTGGGTGACGTGCTAGCGCCAAACTTTTTGGTGACTAAGAAAAGTTATAAGAGGGAGATAAAAGTATCCGTATCAGTTTGGTATCAGTTAATGAGGCATTCGATTGGGTGATGAGAGCTTATGTTACAGCTGGTGGGTTATGGTGGGCAGCCTATTTGGCGATATAAATGGTATTGCTTTAATGTTTTATTACGGCGTTTCTTTAGTTTCTCATATACCTTAAAATATAAAGCCCGTAGCATAGCTAACGGGCTTTAAAGTCAGTATTGGCTTGTCGTATAGGCTGTTTAAACAGCTTCCTCGAACTGCTTATCATCCTCTTCTTCAATTTGCTGAATATGGCGGTTTGCTTGTTGAAGTTGGTACATTTGCGCGTAACGCCCATTTTGCTTCAATAGTGCTTTATGGGTTCCGCTTTCTACCAAATCACCATGGTGTAAGACGATGATCTTATCGGCATCCAAAATGGTCGATAAACGGTGCGCTATTACAACAAGCGTCATGTCTTGGCGAAGTACTTCTAGACTCTTCTGAATCAACGCTTCGGTCCCCGAGTCGATGTTCGCAGTCGCTTCATCCAAAATAAGAATCTTTGGCTTCGCTACTAATACGCGCGCGAGTGCAAGCAATTGTTTTTGGCCTGCCGAAAGATTGGTTTCACCTTGGCCAAGTTGCGTATCCAAGCCATTCGGATAACGACGAATCTGTTCAGCTAATCCGACTTTTTCAAGAGCATCCCAAATCTGAGCGTCTTCCATTGGTCTACCCAGAGAGATATTTTCTCGCACGCTTGCTGGGAGAATGTGCGGATCTTGTTGAACCATGGCCACATCTTTACGAAGGACATCTTTACCTAACGACTTTAATGGACGCCCATCAATGAGCAGTTCACCGATCTCTGCTGGGTAGAAACCCATTAGCAGGGACGCTAGGGTACTTTTGCCGCTTCCGGTATGACCAACAAGCGCAATAAAGTCTTGGTGGTTGGTCTTTAAAGAAATGTCCTTCAATACGTTTTGTTTTCCGTCGTAACTGAAAGTCAGGTGGTTAAGCTCAATTGATCCAGTTCTTAATGGCTGATGGTCATCACCGTAAGTTTGCTCTTTCGCATCGATCAATTCGAACACACGTTCACTTGATACGAGCGCTTGCTGAAGTAATGCCAATTGTTGAGTCATCTCAATTAAAGGTTCGGTAACGCGAGCAAGATAACTGATGAACGCATAAAGCACACCCACACCAATCAGTTCGATACCATTGAAACCAAAGATAGCTACCAAAGAGAGTAGGGCGAGGCCCGCTAACAAGTCCATTAACGGGCGCAATAAGTAGCCATTCAAACGAATCACCTTTTTAGAAGCAACCAAGTGCTGCTCGGTTAGGTCATTAAACTGTTTGTTAAAACGCGCTTCTTGTTGCATGAGCTGAACAACACTCATCCCTTGGATTGATTCGCTTAAATTCGCATTGATATCGGTGAGCAAATCGCGCATGTTGCGGTAGTTCGCGGTACTCAGCTGTTTGAATAGGTACATAAAGCCAACGACGATAGGCAGTAGTACCAACACAACCAGTGTTAACTTCCAACTCATGTAAGTCATTACGCCAAGCATGACTAAGATCATGACAACATTTTTCACCACCGTCGCGATAAGCAGTTCATAAAACTGCTGAAGCGATTCCGTATCGTTAGTGATGCGAGAAACCAGCTTCCCTGCAGGTGTGTAATCGAATGCTGATAGCGGTTGTTTGATGACACCAGAGAAAACTTGTTTACGAATGGTTTTTATCGTATCGGTCGCAACAATACTGAATTGTAGCGACTGAAAGTATTGGAAGGTCGCGGAGATGATTTGCAAAGCGATGTAACCAGCCGCAAGCGAAATCAAAATATCGCGCGAGTAGTCGCCTTTGGCAATATGTTCATCGATAAAGTATTGGATCAACCAAGGCCCACCGGCACTGGCTAACGCCGCAATAAACAGCAGAGAAAGCCCTTTAATCATTGGCTTTGGTTGCGACAATGGGTAAGACATTAACCGCTTAAATGTTGTTGATTGCTTCATGATTAGTCCTCCATTGCCTGTTCAAGTTTTTGGTACTGATACATTTCAGCGTACCAGCCTTGACGTTCAAGCAACGCTTTGTGCTGTCCGCGCTCTCCAATGTGACCGTGGTTTAGTACGATGATTTCTTCAGCCGCCTCTAGAGCCGTTAGACGATGGGCAATGACAATCAGCGATTGGTCACGATAATAAGTTTCTAAGTTCTTAAGTATTTGATGTTCTGTGCGGCCATCTACGGCAGACAGTGCGTCATCCAACACGAGAACCTGAGCATTTAATAACATCGCACGAGCGATCGCGATACGTTGTTTTTGACCGCCAGAAAGGGTAATGCCTTTTTCGCCCACTTCGGTTTGGTAACCTTCAGGAAACTTTTCGATATCGTCATGAATGCACGCCAATTTTGCTGCGCGGTAGACTTCGTCTTTCGACGCATCTGGATTACCCAAAGCGATGTTGTCGAAGATCGATTTAGAGAATAGGAAAGGACTTTGGTTAACGACGGCAAAACGATTTCGCCACTCAGGTAATACGGCATCTTTAATGTTGATGTCACCGAACTGAATCGTGCCATTATCCATATCATGTTGACGGAGCAAGAGAGTCAGCAGCGTTGATTTGCCACTACCAACCGGTCCCGCAATACCCAACATCTTTCCAGGTTCTAATGTGACGTATAAATCGGTTAGTGCGGCGGGTAAATTCTTAGACCAATAGAATTCATCAATTTTGATGTTCAATGGTAATGGCTGTTTACCTAACGATTTCTCACCACTGATGATTTCAGGTTGTTCATCGAAGATTTCTTGTAGGCGATTCCAAGCGGCAGAGCCACGCTCAAGAATATTAAACAAAAATGCAAAGGCCAGCATTGGCCAAATCATTAAGCCGAGATACATGGTAAATGCGGTTAAGTCCCCCAAAGTGATGTCGCCTTTATCTACCAAGTAAGCGCCAGAAGCCACACTTAGGAAGAATGACATACCAATGGTAATCTGGATGGCAGGATCAAAACGAGCATCCACTCTTGCAACTGCAATGTTCTTTGCACCTGTATCATCAACGACGTCTTCGAAGCGTTGTTGCTCTTGGTTTTCTAATCCAAAAGCACGCAACATGCGAACGCCATTGAGAGATTCTTGCGTCATATCTGACATTGAAGAGAAGGCTTCTTGAGCAATTTTAAAGCGTTTATGAAGAATACGAACAATGAAGAAGATAATTACCGCCAAGAATGGCATTGGTAACAACGCCATGACAGTGAGCTTCCAACTGACTTGAGTGACCATCACAATCAGTACTGCAATGCCAGTAATCAGTGAGTCAGCTGCCGTTAGTACACCTTCTCCAGCGGTCATCACGATATTACGCACGTCATTAGTGCCTCGGGCCATGAGGTCACCAGTTTTAAAACGCTCAAAGAAACGAGGAGGTTGAGTCGACAAGTGACGATACAGGCGATTACGCAAAATGGTCCCTAATTCCCAACTCGCGCCAAACAGCCATATACGCCAGAGTATTCGACAGGCATATATCGCAAAAAACAACACGATAAGACTCAATAACCACATGACTAATGTACGGGTTTCTAGCGTGTTATCGACGACACCGTCAACGATAATACCAACCGCTTTGGGAGGAATTAATTGCAGGGCGGAAATGACAGCAAATAATAGGATTGAACCTACATAATGTTTCCACTTTTGTCGAAAATACCAACGCAATTGCCAGAATATTCGCATTTCGCCTCCTGCTTAAATGATTGAATTTATTATGGAACCATTATTGAGCGAAATGATGAGTTTACAAGCATAATTTTTGAGCGAAATAAAAAACAATACAATGTGTCGATTTTGTCATGGTCCATTGATTTAGAGCTTTATCTATCTCTGTAAGGACCGGATGTAACAAAATATTGTGAAATTTATGTTAATGTTTTGTTTTGCGGGTTTCTGTCGTGTAAAAGAGGGAAGGCTTCAAAAGTAAGTCTCTTGAAGCCCATTTTAAGGCGTTTTAGCAGTCGTCAGTTTTAATTTCGTACTTTATTTGACCACCGGCTGTATGTGGGTAGTATACCTCAACATAGCAAAGGTGAAAGATGTCTACAGGCTTGTTAGCAAAACCGATGAGGAAATAGGGTTCATTTTCGTCTTCAACCCCATACCATCGATTGATCGTTAATTGCGGATCAAATCCTGCTAAATCATGAGCGGGAATCACATTCTTGATATAACCGTAATAACCAATCAAATCGTTCACACCATCATTATCCAAGTCGATGTTTTTAAGATCACCTGAATCGACTTGCTCTTGAGATTGAATAACGGCTTTAGCGTACACCTGACTATTTGCTGTCATTAAAGCTTCACGTGCCCCATAAAGCACGGCGACTCTCGCATCCTTTTGAATGTCCAGAAACTTGGGAAATGCGACGACACTCAATACGCCAAGAATGACGATGCAAATCACTAATTCTATCAGTGTAAAACCTTTTGTATTACGCACAGCCAACCTCCAAATTTGCATTTTTATCGTCTGCTATTCTGGAGCAAAATTATGGCTGGGAGAGGATTGAAAAAGAATGAAGTTTTTGGATGAATAACATGGTTCTTGTTTATTAAACAAGTCGCTTAAAATTACAGAAGAAATTCATTCATTCTCACACAAAAAGTAAGTTTTCTCTCAACAAGAAGAGGTGAAACACACGTTGGAATAAGGTGTTGAAGATGATGTCCTCAATCGTGCACACCCTCTGATGAATTTGACATTTTTATCACTGATGTACCAGCGAAGTTTGTCATGGTAAATGAAATCGGCTTTTGGCGACGAGAGGTGGATTAGTTAGTGTCAGAAAGAACAAAATCGACAAACGTGCGATTTTTAAGGGAAAGCTGTTTTGAACGGTAAAGCAGGTGGATCGGTTTTGGCTTGGGAGCATGTTGCTGGAGAATTTCTACCAAGGCACCAGATTGGATTTCCTGTTCAACTAAGATCTTTGGTTGCAGAAGAACACCAGAGCCTTTTAACGCGGCAAACTTAAGTACATCGCCATTATTTGACGTTAATCGGGTGTTGCTGTTTCCAAAGGTATTAGATGGCATGTTCACCACTTGTTGGCTTTCTCCTTGGTGATACTGAAACCCCAAACAATGATGATGTTCAAGGTCATCAAGCGATTGGATAGGGGCATGTTGCTCAAGGTAAGAGCGTGAGGCGCAGTAAGTCATGTGGTATTCACCCAATTTTCTCGCGACTAACGACGAATCGACCAATTCACCGATTCGAATAATCACGTCAGCTTCGCTTCGATATGGGTCAATCAAATTGTTATCCAACATCAGCTCAACGTTCAAATCGGGAAATTCAGCTAAGAAGTCAGCCACGATAGGAGCAATGACCTTTTTGCCATACGTGACAGGGCAGTTAACTTTTACTGTTCCGGTTGGACGGTTAATCAGCGTCTGGATCAGGTTCTCTGCGTTGGTGATGTCTTCAATAATGCGGCGGCACTCTTGGTAGTAGAGTCTACCGGCTTCGGTCAAGGACTGTTTGCGCGTGGTCCGATGAATCAGCTGTGTACCTAAGCTTTGCTCAAGAAAGCTCACGTGCTTGCCAACCATGGTCGGTGAAATATCAAAGTGGTGTGCTGCATTACGAAAGCTGCCGTGTTCGACCACGTAAGCGAAAACTTTCATGCTTGTTAATTTATCCATTGCACACTCAGAGTTGATAAAGAAATAACTAAAGCAGAGTTTATCAATCAAATGAGGTTAATTACAGTGGGCGTATGATTAAGAATGGAGAAAGAGATCCATCATGAGCGAGACGATTTTTGTTACCGCCGAACTGAAAATGAATGCCGATAAGCCAAGACAACAAGTGGTTGAAGCCATTGAACAATTTTGCCTTGATATGCAAAGCGAAGCGGGGTGCTTGCAAGCGAATGCGACCTACGATTCTAAAGATCCACAACGTGTGATTCTTTGGGAGCGATATGAAAACCGCGCCGCGATTGAAGCGCATTTTGCTATGCCGCATACACAAGCGTTTATTGCGGCTGAAATGGCAGAGTTAGTTCAAGCATTCGAAACCCAAGCTCAATAGGAGAGGCGAACATGAAATGGGGTATTTTAGGCACAAGCTTTATTTCAGGTGTTATGGCTGAGGCAATCCAAGGCGATGACAAGAGTGAACTGTACGCGGTTGCTGGGCGTTCGGAACAGAACTTAAAGGCATTCGCTGAGCAATATGGCATCGAGAACACGTTCAACGATTACGATACATTGATTGCCGATGAGCAAGTCGACATTATTTACATCGCATTGCCAAATCACCTTCATCATGACTTTATCGTCAAAGCGGCAGAGCTAGGAAAAGCGATTCTGTGTGAAAAGTCACTTTCGGTAGATATGGAAAAAACCGAGCTGGCGCTTCAAGCCGTAGAAGCGCACAAGGTGTTCTTTGCTGAAGGCTTAATGTATTTACATCACCCGTTGATCAGCGAGTTGGTTTCGGTGCTTAAATCGGGAGAGATTGGTGAACTTCGCTCCATCCATACGTCTTATATCGCGTCGATTGCACAGTTTGTTAATCCAGACAGCAAAGGTGCTTTGTATAACTTAGGTTGTTACCCAATGTCATTGGTGCATTTGGTGGTGAAAACCATGTTGGGTGAACAAACCTTTGAGAGCCGCTCTATGACGGCGATTGGCCGATCAGGTAATGATGGGAACATCTGCGAGTCGAACTTTATGATGCAATTTGGTGAGCAACAAACGGCGAGCGTACACACTGCCGAAGATCACGGATTGAAACACCAATTCACCATTCTGGGTAGCAAAGGCTGTATTACGTTAGATTCAAACCCATGGCTACCAACGCAAGAAAACCAGTTTAGTGTGGAAATTTACGAGACGTCAAAGCGTGAAGTGTTTGTACCGGCGGCAGGGGATGCTTTCTTCTATCAAGTGCGCAATATTCGCCAAGCGGTTGAAGCCGGGCGTACATCGTTAGAAAACCCTTGTGCAACATGGGAAGACTCTCACCGTATTATGCAGCTACTGACGGAGTGGGAATCACTGGCTTCAAAGTAAATGTGTACTTGAACCAATGAACATAAAAACGGCGCACTAAATATAATGATTAGTGTGCCGTTATTGTTTTGTGTTGAGTCTGGATTAAATACGGTTATCGCCGGTGCTGAACGCAATAATTTGGCTGATCTCAGACAGGCTTCTACCACTTTCTTGCTGCCATTGAACAAAGGCTTTGTTGGTGGCCTCGAGCGACTTTTTAGTATCTTTGCCACCCTCGATGATCTTGCAATTACGCAGGTAAGCTTCAACATCGCTAGACAGGATAAAAGTGTCGACGCCCATCTGGCGAAGTGTGTAAGGACCAGTATTTCCACCTAGGCGATTACCGCGTTTCTTCAAATATGCCCATAGGTCGGTGATTTTCTCTTGCGGCCAATCGGCAACCATTTTGCCAAACGAGCCGTATTCGATTTTTGCTTCGTGGATCATGCGAGCGTTGGCAGGAATCGACATGACTTTAGTGAGGTGGCGAATGATGCGTTTGTCGGTTGCTTTGGTTTCCCATTGCTCATCTGACAGCATCAACAGCGGCTCAATCTTAAATCCGAAGAACACTTCTTCGAAGTTCGGCCACTTGTTGCGAACTACGCTCCACGAAATCCCACTTTGGAATACTTTCATCGAAAAAGCGGCCAGCCAACGGTCGTCGGGAATCGCTGCCAATTCTTCTTTGCTTAGTGGATGAGACAAAAGTGCTTCAAGTTGATCTTCACCACCTTTACGCTCAGCAGCGCGCTGATAAATCGCGTCAAATTTTTCGATACTCATAAAAGAAGTTAGTCCTAGTTTATGTCGATATTTGCGAAACATACTACGCTTAAGTGGCTGAATCGTAAATTGATGGAGTGTCACAAATGAAGAAGGTCACATTAACGTTTGTCGGGGAAGGTTCGGATCGTATTGCGGAAAAATTCTATGCGTGGATGACCGTTGGTGGGTTAGAAGACAGCATGATTGAGAATTTATCTGACCGTGAAATCTCAGTGGTCGGCATCAGTGATATGGATAATGAAACGCGTGATGTGGTGATCAATACGGAAATGAATTAGGGTCTGTTGACCTTTTGAGCTGATTTTTGCAGCAGTTTGTGGGTTCTTTATACAAGGCAGAGGCTTTGAAATGTAGTTGCCCTACCTGATAAGCCGATAACGCAGTAGAAAGGAGCCACAAACGCTGCCCGACGGGTTCGGCTAAAAGCGTTTTACTCTTTGTTGAGAGGATTTTGCTTAGAATAACTAGGCTACAAACCTCTCGCCGCGATTAAAACGCTTTTATCTCGAACAAAATTTAACCGCAAAAGATCAACAGACCCTTATGAGTCGTCTTTCGTCAGCTATTAGAATCAGATAAAACAAAGCCCTTCACTCGAAGGGCTTTGTTGCGCTTATAAGCATGGGAGCTTAGTTATTTACCAGCGTTAGACCGCTTGGCAGTGCATCACCGAAGATACGCTTCGATTCGCTCTCAGATAGCTCTTTGACTTCTTCAACCAGTGATACCCAAGACTCAGGTACCTTGCTTTGCTTCAACTTAGCCAGTACCTGTTCACGGTAGTCGTCTGAGATATCGAATAGGCGGTCGCCCGTCTTACGACAAATCATTACGGCTGCGAAAGCGATCATTGGCTCTTTCTGCCAGTTCTGCTCCAACAGCTTAGGCAACCACTGTTCCGCTTGTTCACGAGGAACGACGTTATGCTGACTGCCATACAAAGGCGTACGTGATGCCAAGCGACCCATTGCCCACCAGTGTGCTTGTTCGAACTGGTTATGGTTGATTGCTTTGCTCAAGAACCACGTAGCCAATAGAACCTTGTCTTCGACTTCTAAATGCTCTAGAGAGGCAGACAAGCGAACCATCGACTCGTAACCCATATCTTGTGCCGCTTTAGCGGATTGTGGGTTTTTCATCGCGCCAGGGTGTAGATATTTCGCAATGTCCGCCAAGATAGTCTCTTGCTGCTCTTGGCTTAAACCACCGGCAATACGACGCCAGAATACCCACCAGTCAGTCCAACCTTGATGGTTCTTAAACTGAATGTTTTGCTGGTAGAGCCCCCAAACTTGCTCAATGCGCCATGAGTCGGTTGGATCGCCAAAGCCCGGACGCAACGCAAAGCCAGCCAAACGAAGCCAGTTTTTCTCGTGTTGTTCAGAGCGGCGGCGACGCTTACGACCTTGTGCAAAGGTATCAAAAAGTTGACGTAGGGTAGTGAAATCCCACTCGTCACGTTTGCCAAGTCTCTTCTCAAGATCTTTGGCTAAGGTTTTGATCTCTTTGCTTTCTGCGCTTTTCTTATTACCGCTGTATAGGCGAGCGATCAGCTCCTTACATTCGTTCAGTTTAGGGTGAAGCTTAACTTGCTCACTGTCGTCGGTTTGCTTGTTACGAACTTCGAACTCCAGCTCCCAACGTTTGCTGTCATCTTCTGCGCTGACACATTCCATCTTAAGCGTGCCGACTTCGGTCAACTGACACGCCAGTTGCACTTCTACACGCTCTTTCTGGTTGGCTTGCAGTTCAGCGCCTTCACCTTCAAGGGTGGTGATATAAGGCGGCAGAGGAACAAATAAGTCCGGATCAACGTCAACCATCACGCCGTTTTGAATGGCAGTGTTATTGGTTAAGGTGTCGTGGGTAGAAGTCAGCAGGTTAAAGCGAACGGGTTCACCTAGGGTAAGCGAGAAACGACGACCACTTAAGCGGATCTCGTGTCCTTCTTCTGTACCTTTTGCAAGCAAACAGAGCGCTTTGCCCATCTTGTTCTTTTCTTGAAGATGCAAGAAGTAAGAACGCGCTGCGCCACCACCAATTTTAAGTTGTGCGCCACGACGTGCTTTACCAAATGCAACGGCACCCAACGCAACAGACCAATCTGGATGTGGGTTGTCTAGTACCGTAACGGGTGCGCCGCGCCAATCGGAAAGGAGGGTAGTGACACGCTCGGTCACAAGTTCACTGTTGAATACACCACCGTTGAGTAGTAAACCGACTGGAATGGCATTTTGTTTGTCGTCTTCAATGCCAAGAGCGGCACGAGCAACTTGTTGGTGCTGAGTTAAGAACTCGGCAACGTGCTTGCTTACCGCTGGGTCAGCAACGTATGGAAGACCAAACTCGACAACCGCGCTGCGGCGTTTATCTGGTACTTCGCTGAAATCAGAAAGCGGGAAGAAGCCATCCAAAGCGATTTGGTGCACTTCTTGTTTGCTCAACCCAATACTCTTTGTTCCGCCAAGAAGTTTTGAGCCGCTGCCTAGCATGGTGATTTTTACTTCTTCAGGTGCACTCGCTGAAAGTAGGTTTTCTTTCGCCTTGCGAGTTTGCTGAATCAGCTTAGTCAGGCTTGCTGCAGTGAGCTTCTTACTTTGGTTGAAGCGGCTCTCTGCAAGATGTGCTAATGCTAAGTCGAGGTTATCACCACCAAGCATCAAGTGCTCGCCAACACCAATACGATCAAGGGCTAGTTCATCTTGAGAAGAGAAACTTGCTTCAATCAAGCTCAAGTCGGTGGTACCACCACCCACATCGCACACTAGGATCAGTGGCAACTCTTTGAGTTCATCGGCTGCGGTTTGCTGGTGGCGCGCGTACCAGTCGTAACATACGGCTTGTGGTTCCTCGAGCAGGACGATTTTTTTCAAACCTGCCAGTTGTGCAGCTTCAAGCGTGAGCTTACGAGCGGTTTCATCGAACGACGCTGGAACGGTCACAACCACATCTTGGTCTTCTAGCTTATTGCTAGGGTGACGGTAGTTCCATGCTTGACGAATGTGGTTGAGGTAGCTTGCGCTGGCAATAACGGGTGAGACTTTATCTACGTCTTGCGCACCAGCCCAAGGAAGAATGTCTGAACTACGATCTACTGCTTGGTGCGATAGCCAGCTTTTAGCACTGGATACCTGACGTCCTTCCACCTTAGCGCCTAATTCACGAGCCCATTCACCCACGATCACATTACTAATGTCGCCAGATACTGGTTCGTTTTCCCAAGGAAGTGTCAGGTCAGAAGGGGATATTTGACCAACCGCAGGATGGTAGCGGAAAGAGGGCAGCAGTGGCTTACGAACCACTTCACCCGGGCCAATCAATTGGTCGATGTCGAATAGGGATACTTCGGATTGTTCAAGGTTGTCGGTGATTTCACAATACGCCACCACAGTGTTTGTGGTGCCAAGGTCAATACCAACAAGAAAACGAGGAGATGCCATACAAACCTTCGTGTATTTAAAAACGGCACCCGATTGGATGCCGTTTGATTTCTATTTATTCTTCTTCGTTTGAGTTGCTTTTCGCGTCTTCGCGCACATCGAACTCAACATGCCATTTTTGACCGTTATCAGCGGCAATGGCTTCTAAGTAAAGCGTACCAAGCTCTGTGACGCGAGAGGCTAGGGTTACCGGAACCACTTCACCTTCACGACGACCTTCAGATACAGGCAGTGTTACTTGGATTTCTGGAAGCTCTTCAAGCTCTTCTGGTGCCCAGTAGTCTAGGTGAGTACCTGCTAGGTCATCACGACGAACGGTTGAGCCAAAGAACTGGAAGTTAACTGGCTGACCGATGATCAAACCAAACTCTTGGCTTGGTACGTCAACGCTTGAACCTTCTTCCATACCAAATGGTGCTACACACAGTGCTTCCATTGGAGGCGCCATGCCAGGAATCGCAGGCATTGCACTTTCGATACCCACGTAGTAAGCCGAAGCAATACCACCACGAATACGAACGCCTTGACCACGACGTACAGAGCCGTAGTAAGCTGCACCGCTAGCAACTGCAAGGTCTAGATCCACACCTGTTAGGCGTTTTGCCATTTCAGTATCTGCTTCAATTAGCCATTCGTTGATCGTGTCTTCTAGACGAGTTGCTAGAAGTTTCGATTTCAGAACACCACCGTTGAATAGGATTGCGGTTGGCTTGATGAAGTCAGCTGATTGCGCTACATCCGCACCTGGCATACCAGGCATGTTCGCGAATGGGTTGAAATCTTGAGCTGCTGCTTCTGCGCCATTTCCTGAAGTAGAAAGAGCATTGGCTTGTTTAGACAAGAACGCAGCAATGTGACGAGTAATGCCTGCATCTTGTGCGTAAGGCAGACCCATTTGCGTTAGTGCACCACGGTTACGTTGAACAGGGTGGTCCGTAATCGCAACTTGAGGGAAGAAGCCGTCAACCAGTGTTTGTTGTACTTCTTCTTGAGTCAGTTCTGTTTTCAGCGTTGCGCCAAGCAGTTTAGAACCACGGCTTGGTACTACGATTGGCACTGACTGAAGTTCGCTGTCGTTCAAGAGCGCTTCTTTCGCGTCGCGACATGCGTGTGTCATTGCCTGAACTTGCCATGGCTGTAGCTCTTTGCCTTCTTGCGCTAGCTTCATCTTCAAGCGGTACGCAAGTGCAAGGTCCATGTTGTCACCGCCAAGTAGGATGTGTTCACCTACCGCGATGCGGTTCAGAGTTAGGTTGCCGTCGTCTTCAGTTACTTCAACCAAAGAAAGGTCGGTTGTACCACCACCGATATCGACCACAAGCACGATGTCACCAACTTCAACTTCGTCGCGCCATTTGTCGTTGCTGTTATCGATCCAGTTGTAAAGTGCAGCTTGGGGCTCTTCTAGAAGCGTTAGGTGCACAAAGCCAACGTTGCGTGCTGCTTCTGCAGTTAGATCGCGGGCAGCAGGATCAAAAGAAGCTGGTACCGTGATAGTCACGTCTTGATCGGCAAGGTTGTGATTTGGATTCGTGTGATTCCAAGCGTCTTTTAGGTGCTCTAGGTAAAGCTCTGTCGCGCGAAGAGGGGATACTTTTTCCACTTCTTCTGGGCTACCTGCTGGCAGGAAAGCATCACGACGGTTCACACCTGCGTGGCAAAGCCAAGATTTCGCACTTGCAACAAGGCGAATTGGCGTTTTCGAACCTAGGTTACGTGCAACTGCACCAACCAGAGCTTTTGGCTCACTCGACCACGGAAGAACGCGTGATTGCGGGTTCATTTCGTGCTCGTGTGGTTGGTAAAGGAAAGAGCCTAATTGGCTACGAGTCTCTACCGTGCCCGGCGCAGTAAGTTGCGGGATAGGCATCACTTCAACGCGAGCGTCTTCGTTGTGTGTATCAACAAAAGACATGACACAGTGTGTTGTACCTAAGTCGATACCAACACTGAATTTAGGCGTCTGTTGAGTTTCAACAGACGCTTCTTGAGAATGGTTTTCTTGGTTCATGTGTTCCATTACAGCTCAACCTCAGCTGGAGCGATCACAGATGCATCGTAGTTCTCAGCCAGTTTAGGCAACGTCATTGATGTTGCTTTCCAACCTTTGTGAACTAGCGTGCCATTGAATGGCGCGCTGCCTGTTACGTTGCCAATTAGGCGGATTTCTTGTGGGTTGAAGCCTTCTTCAACCGTAATGCGAGTTTCTTCGTCTTCGTTACGAACGTGTGCTAGCGTCACGTAGTCGCTTAATACTTTTTGACCACCAGTGTGGATTACGCGAGCGGCTGCGCCAACTTCCTCATCAGAGAATGACGTTAGGTCTTCTTTTAGGAAGTCAATCAGACGAGCTTCTTGCTGCATGATAGAAAGCAGCTGCATTGCAGAGTCTGTAGATGCAGTAGCAAGCTTAGATTCAACTTCTACAACACGCTCGACGACTTTTTCTACTTCCACGACTTTTTCTACTTCTACGATCTTCTCGACTGGCTTCTCAACCTCGACGATTTTCTCGACTGGTTTTTCTACCACTTTCTCGATCACTTTAGATTTGCGAGATACCGCGATTAGAAGAAGTAAAACACTCGAAGCCGCAAGGCCTGCGTGAAACATATCGAACGTTTGAGGAATTAGGTTCAAATCAATGTTCATGACATTTTTCTCTTTCTATTGATTTACTGGTGCTCAGTATTGGCTCATGTGTGTTTACTAAAAGGATCGGCTTTGCGACCTGCACCAAGTTTAGACATTAAAATGATGGTGGATGGTAGCATATTCAAGGCTTAAGACTGTAATAATTCGTGAATATACCGCATGATTAGCATGAAAAATCAACGATTAGATAGGGATGCAAACGTTGTTGCTTGATGTTTATCCACATGTGGCGCAGTATTTCCATCATTATCGAAGCTTTGCACGTAATTAACGTGGAACACTAAATGACATACAGCACGGCTCAACAGAGCATTCTCAAACGGTATTCTGCTTCTATTGTCGCTTTCATTGCGGTGCTTATCGTGACAGCGGCTATGGTTGGTGTTGCTTATAAAATCCAGCAGCGCTATACGATGACCATCTTCGATACCTTGGCGGATCGCCAAGCTGAATCTTTAAAATCTGCAGTAGAAAATGACCTTGAGTTTATCGGGGCAGGAGCGAATTTTTTTCACTCTGTCGATGACTCATACTGGTCACAATTTCCCTTGTATGCCAAACAAGTCGTTAATGGTTCCAAAAGCCTAGTTGGTCTGCAATGGATGGAGCGTGTTGACCCACAAGATCTCGATCGCTTCTTGGAAAAAACGCGTAAAACGTTCCCTGATTTTCATATCTTTACCGTGCCAAAAGATGGGCCTAAAACCAATGGCTACATCTTAAAAGATGGCGCTCCGGCGTTTATTGCAACCGACATTTACCCAAGAACGCCGCAGAACCTTTCTCTGCTTGGCTTCTATTCTTCGCGTTTGCGTTTTGAACTGATTCTAGATGACATTCTTACTCAGGGTAGAGCCAACATTTCCGATAAAGTGCGCTTGCTTCAAGATGGATACGATCAATCCCTCGATAAAACTGGATTGTTGGTCTATCACCCAGTGTTTAGCTACGACAACCACGAGCTTCTGGGCGTTGTCGTCGGTGTTGTTCGCAGCACTGTCTACTTCGACGAGTTGATCACTAAGACAGCGACAGAGCTCGATATGTCGATTAAGGTGGAGGATTTAGGCTTTGATGCATACGACGACCCATTGCTGTTTCAGAGCGATAATTGGAGTGACCTGAAAGGGAAAACTATTAGCCGCAAGATTCAACTACCCAATAGAGAATGGAAGGTAGAATTCAAGCTAACGGAATCCGTTTCTGCTTGGGAGCGCTCCGTGCTTTACGGGACGGGGATTGCGGGCTTGGTTATTGCACTTTTGATCAGTTATATAGTGAATCTACAGTCACGGGAAAAAGAGCGTTTAGCGGTCATGCTGGATAATAAAACGGTAGAACTAAAACGCATGGCAGAGTTAGACCCGTTGACTCAGTTACTCAATCGCCGCGTATTTAACGACAACTTACTGCATTATATTAATACTGGCGTTGCCTTTAGTTTGGTTGGCTTTGATATCGACCACTTTAAACGCATCAATGATAAGCACGGTCACTTAGCTGGTGATGAAGCTTTGCTCCATGTTACTCGATTGGTCAATGCGAATTTACTTGAAGGCGATCGCTTCTACCGAGCTGGCGGTGATGAATTCTGCATACTCTCTCGTTTAACCAATAAAGAAGAGTTGGCTGCTTATTTAGAGAAACTGCGTGGTATTGTCGCCAGCTCTCCTTTTGAATACGGGGCAACTCCTATTATCTGTTCTTTGAGCATTGGTGCAGCAGTGCATAAAGATGAAGATCCTGAGAGTTTGTTCCACAAAATGGACGTGCAGCTCTACCAAAGTAAGGAAAATGGCCGAAACTCAGTATCGATCGGTGATTAATTCAGCGAGCAAATTCGAGTTTTGAGATTGGTTACGGTAGAATCTCACGCTTTCAAATTTACGTTAGGAATCAAGACAAACTATGAACCATAACCGTATCGTCTGCTTCGATTTAGAAATGTGCTGCTGGAGTGAAAACGGCGTAGGTCGCACGGGTGAAATCATTGAAGTTGGTTTGGCTGAAATAGATTTGTCGAAAGGTGAAATCGTTAAGCGCGCTCAATACTACGTAAAGCCTGAACATGATGAAGTCTCATTGTTTTGTGCAGAATTAACTGGTATCACACCACGTAAAATTGAAAAGCAGGGCAGACCATTAGAGGAAGTGCTGAAGTCGATGCTGAAGAACTTTGGCGGTCGTAATAAGATCTATGCCTCTTGGGGACGTGATGACCTCATCTTGCTTGAAGAGTGCCAACAAAAAGGCATTGATGCCCCGTTTAGTGAGTTCATTAATCTAGCGACCTTGTATCGCATACAAAACCGCTTGAAAGAAAAACGCATTGGTCACAAAGCCGCACAAGAGGCCAAAGGCATCGAATGGGAAGGTCGCCAGCATTCCGGTTATGTGGATGCATACAACTTGGCGAAACTTGCACTGACCATGCTATAAGCTTCTGTTTTCATAAATCTTTCATCGGATTTCAGTCTTCTCGTCATAAGCCGGCTTTACTTTGGTTGTTAGTAAATAACAACAATGTTGGCTAGCCTCTTGCGGAGATGACGATGTTTGATTCGGCTTAATCCAGACTAGAGACACAAAAAACGCGCTCATGTAGCGCGTTTTTTATTGGTTCTTACTGTTTATGGAGACTGTGCTTCACTGAGACTGCAATTTCGCACGAATAAAGTCACTGTGGTCAACATAGAGCAGTTCGGCCGTTTTACGGATGACGGCATCTTCTAACGGATCAACTTCTCCATCAGCGTACGCTACTTCCCACATACTCTTGATGAGCTCATAGCGGGTTTCTTGAGAAAGCTCACGCAGCTGAGATGTAAAGTCATAAAGGGAAGTCGACTCACTCGATTTGCTTTGAGCCTGAGCTAGGAGGGTGTTGGTCTCTTCTTCCGTCAATGAGAGCAATTTCATTATCAGAGAACGTTTGGTTGCTTGCTCTCTTTCATCGATTTGATGGTCTGCACCCGCCACTTCACAAAGCAAGCATGCTATCGCCATATTGGGTGACAGTGTGTTGGATTGGCTAAGGTCTGAGCCTTCAATAAGTTGTTTGAATAATGAAGTAAGCGAATTAAACATGTTGAACACCAAGCTGTTATCTATTTATTTAAGATGGTAATGGTTCGAGCAAATCTCAAGGTCTTGAAGCAATTCGATCAAGAACTCATACGATTGAGAAGGTGATTTTGCTCAATACTCTGTTTGACCGCAAAAGCGCTGATTTATTCCTCAACTTGTGTTGGGGGGAAATATATTGAGTTACCTTCGCCTGTTAATATACTGATATTACTTGGCTTTCCATCTTCATCTAGTCTCAGCTCCCCAATCGCACTTTGGTTCACTAATCGATAGAAATTGTGATGGCTTGGGGCGCGTTTAAAAATCTTCAAACGCTTGCGCTTTGTGAACAAGTTCAATGGTGAACGAGGGCTATACAGCAGACGATCCATTGCATCACATGCGCTCAGCAGTTGTGCAGGAAACTGGTTCTTAATCCCACTGCAAGTGATCTGATAGATGTTTGGACTATTGCGGCGGAAGCGCAACTTGATGTCATAAGCGAAAGAGTAGTGCACATCACCAGAGAGAATCACGAAGTTAGTTGGTGTCTTGGTGTGAGTGAAAATACTGATCAAGGTATTCGCACTGCCCGGATGCGCCATCCAGTTTTCTGCGTCAATCAGTAGTGGCTGACCAAAGCCCGTCATGATGCGTTGCAGCGTTTCAATAAACTTCACACCAAACATGGGCGCGGCAGAGACGATGATCACTTTGTCTTGATGCATCAACTCTTGTTGGAATTCAATCAAGGCTTCCCAATCCATCAAGCCTGATGGTTTGTTCATACGAGACTCTGAACGCCAGCGACGAGTACGCGTATCCAACACTACCACTTTTGGTGAGGTGTGAATCGTATAGTGCCAATCTTCAAAACGATAGAGGTACTTTATGAACTCGTCTTGGGATTCTGAAGTCAGGTCTTCAAAGTAGCGGCGCGCATGCTCCACAAACGAGGCGTTGAATTTTTCTGGCGCGTTTCCCCAACCTTGGCATAACCAGTAAGCGATCAGGCTGTTACCGATGATGCGATGTGAGAAGAGGTTCTCATTGGCTGCTTTTTCCCATCCAACCGTTAGGTTCCAATCGTCGGTCACGTCATGATCATCAAAGATCATGTAAGTAGGAACGTGAGCAAGCAAACGTTGGACTTTATCTAAGCCTTCGACAAACGCATCGATGTGGACTTTCTCATCACGCCAATGCTGCTGCCATTTCGGCTCTAACGCTTTTCCGCCCGTTGTAAATTCTCTTTCCAATAAACGTTCACGATTGACTAGCGTCCATGGTACTGGAGACCAAACGAGCAGGTACATCGCAAACAGTTCGGCAAAACTGATGAGATGATTTTCACATTCACGTGAACTGAAAATAGGGGTGCCACGATGGGGGAAGAACTTGCTAAGTAAGCTTCCGTCGTCCACGTAGTGGGGCAGAATGTTATCTCGACCATAAAAGCAATCTGGGCTTTGATACAGTTCTTGCGTGTTTCTTATTGGTGCTTGAGCGAACTCTTCATCAGGTAAGCCCAATAACTCGACCAACTGTTCGATGGCGTCCAGCATTGGCCCCGCCACATGATCGGCATAGATTTGATCGCCGCTCATGATCAGCATATCTGGGCGGTCTTCTATCTGCTGACTAGCAACTTTAGCGTCTGCTTGGACGAGTGTGTCCTTACTAAAATGATGTGGGTTACGACAAGAACCGTGCAATACATAATCAGCTTTCTCGCTGATCAAGAATTTTACACCTTGCTCTGTTTGCTTATCTTCGCCATAGATAAGATGGGGTATCAACTCGGTTAACAAACCGGATTGAGTATGGAGCTGATAACGCAGTGCACGGTGGGTAGGAAATTCGCCTTGCAGCGTCAGCATGCAAACCCAAGCACGTTTACCGACTTGTAATAGATGCTCTTTTGAAACAGGCTGAGAATAGTATTGTTCACCCGTGCCAGCATCGCTGATTTCAACCAAGCCTTCGAGAGGTTGCGTGGTCACCAACCAAATATTCACTTCCTTCGCGGTGACCTTTCTTAAAATCGGGCCGGCAACAATCAGGGGAAGAGAGGAAAGTTCATTGGTGTTGAGCGATGTTGGCAAAGTGGTTCCTTAGTATTTTGAATCAGTGTTCTGAATCTTCTTCGAGTATTTCGATAACTTGTGAGCTGCTAAGTTCATGTCCCATCAGAAACAAACCTAACATGGCGTCGGCTTTTGACGCACTGTCGCTATCTTCATCAAGGATTTGTTGTAGGCGAGTACGAATCAAGTCAATTTCATGCTCAACAAAACCACGGCCTTCTTCTTCGCCTTGGCCATCTTCTGGTGCATTATCGAAATGCATAAACAGCATATCACCATCAAGCGTGGTGCTCTCTAAACGCTCTGGTAGCCATTCTTCACCCATTACGATATCGGGATCGCTACCATCAGGCAAATTGTTGATAAGGGAGATGAGTTCAGATGCTTTCACGATAAACTGCGGCTTTGGTCATTGGTTTTCTATTGTATCGACCAAACCGGAAAAAACTAAGCCCTTTCATCATCGAAACGTTTTAATTGCTTGCATTGTCATCATTTTGTTGTTGTAAGTAGACCGCCAAATATCGATAACTTTCACTTTAAATAAATTAGGAGATATAACTAATCAATCTTCAAAGGTGAAATCACGAATTCAATTATTGGTCCGATGAGTAGATTGATTTCATCAACAAATCTCAGCACTCTACGTCACCAATCGGTAATGAGAATGATTATCGATAATTAATTTGACTGACGTATAAATAGAGTTTTGAAATGAAACGAATAATGACCTTACTTTGCTTAGCGCCTGTATTTGGTGTGAGTGCTGCTGATAACAAGATTGAATCTTTCATGAATGCTTTTCATGAGAATCCTTCAAAAGTAATGAACGAGTTACCCCAGAAAGAAGGCGACACGTCTCCCATCATTGTTGAAGAATCGGAATCCATTCGAGCATCCGTGCGTGATGTCATTATGGAGAGAGCGACATCAGAATCTCATCACTCATTTTCTGCAAATCTTAATAATGACAACCCGGCGCGTTTGGTGGATGTGGGTACTGGCTTGATTCGCAATCTCGATGAGCTTCACCGTCAAATACCGAATTCAAAGCGACTTGAAGTACAACCTTGGTCCGACACCTACTGGCCTCTGTATTCTGGTGCTGCTGCTTGGCGTTATGGCGACAGGGAACTCAGTGCGAGCAATTGGCAAGAGTATTTTGACTTTTCGCACATTCAAAAACCGGTAGTCTCGGTTCAAGGACAGGATCGAGAGGATTTATCTCCGGCAGAAAAATACGATTTGCTGGTGGGGGATACTCAATTTACGCTATCAAAACGTTCGTGGGACTCTGGCAAAGGGTACTACGAATCGAATGGCAGTGTAGAACGCTGGATGGGACTGTGCCATGGCTGGGCTGCGGCTGCGTATATGCTTCCTAGGCCGACGCAATCTGTCACTGTGCCAGATGCTAACGGGGAGCCTTTAAAATTTTACCCTTCAGATATCAAAGCACTTGGGACATTATTGTGGGCAGAAGCGCCGTTTGAAACTCGTTTTATTGGGGGGAGATGCAACATAAAGAACCCAGCAAAAGATGAAAATGGGCGAGTGATTGAACCGGACTGTAATGATACTAACCCAGCTAGTTGGCACTTAGCGGTGTTAAACCAGTTGGGGTTATCTGGCCGTAGCTTGATCATGGATGCTACTTACGATTATCAAGTTTGGAACCAACCTGTTTTAGGCTACAACTTGCAATATTTTAATCCGCAAACGTACCGCTCGGCCTCCGACCCTGCAGATGTCATGATCAGCTTAGAATCTTATGACAAAGATCGTTTCTCTACATATCGCTCACGTCGCGCAGCTTCCATTGTTGGTGTTCAAATGCAAGTTGAATACATGGTTGAAACTAACCCTACGCATCGTTCGACTGACATGCCTCGTTATGATGGCGTATCACGAGTGACGTATTACTACGACCTTGAAATCGATGCAAATGGACAAGTGATTGGAGGGGAGTGGTATCAAAATCGTCACCCAGACTTCCTCTGGACACCAACACCAATGGCGGTGGCAAAATCATACTACGATGGCTACGGCGAGTGGGATATGTCATTGCCGATTCCCCAGAACTGGCAGTACCAAGCCCCACGCGCTTCTCGTTACACGCAGCCAATGACGGCAGTTGTCGAAGCTCTGTTTGCCGCTTCGTCAGGTAAGCAAGATGACCAAGGTGGATGGAAAAAAATTAAAACCAACACGGAGAGTGGCTCGCAGTGTCTTGATGTGGAATACCGCGCATCAGGTGAGGGCTCAAGAGTATTTGGTTGGCGTTGTCATAATGGGGATAACCAAGAGTGGAAGTTAACTTCTGCAGGGAAGCTTATGAGTCGAAGTAACTCAGAATTGTGCCTCGATCAGAAAGGTATCGAGATTACTCTTGAGGAGTGTGGGGATGTTCCTACCCAACAATGGCGATGGGAAAACGGGCAGATAAAGAACCGCCTTGATAATTCGTTGAAGTGGAATGACCGCACTTGGCTAGTTGAAGCCGATGTACAAGGCAGTGAGTGGTATTTGGAATAGTTGAGATAAATACAGAGCCCGCTATCGTAGCAGGCTCTCTTTATCATTGCTTAATAGTCGTTACAGCTGCCTTCAAATGTCCAGAACCAGTAGTTCTGATAAGGGTCTGCTCCCCAGTTATCTTGTGTCGCAACAAAGCGGTTGCCCCAATACTTCACTGAAGAACCGGCAGGGTAGTAATTGTAAGGTGACCACTCTTGCAGAGATGCGCACTGGTCTTGTGGTTCTGGGTTTGGCTGTGGCGTTCCGTATGCCTCACTGACGGCAAGATAGGCGTCAGAAGCGCTCTGCGTATTTGTTACAGTGACATAAATGTCTGAACCTTGAATACCACCAAAACCACACGCTTCTTCATTACCCATATTGGTCGATGAGCAGTCGTAATCTGAAGGTGTTGCTGGGCGATCAATCGCTACATAAAGTTCCACATTACCAAAGCCATTGTAAGTTTGTACCCAAACATCATCGCTAGAGGTTCGACGCAGAACGAACTGTTGCTCTTCTGCCGTGTTTCTTTGGATCGCGACAGGCATGTTGAGCGAAAGCTCGGTCATGCCAGTATCCGGTCCAGGGTTTGGGTTCGGGTTTGGATTAGGTTGACCGCTTTCACAGTTCATCACCTGAACACCCACTTGAGAGAACGCAGACGTGACCGCGGAGCTTTCATATCCCAGCTTTTGCGCTGCCTTACATACGCCTTCTGCACCTTGCTGGAAGGTTGAGTTTGGCGTCCAGTACAACTGGTTCGCCGTTGCGTAAGCCATGAATGCTTTTTTGATGCTCCAGCCTGAGCTTGTCGCTAGGTGGTAAAAGGCTTTGTTGAAAATACCAGAGCTGTGGTGAACATCGATGCCACGGTAGTACTGGTTCACGTGACCAATCGAAGCTCCGTCGTGACTTGGGTTGATGAAGTAACGCATTGCCGGCGAGTATTTCATCACGTGTTCACCCATCTTCCAGTTGAAGCTACCATGCACGTATTGGCTAAGTGCAGCAGCAGCGACGTCAGAAAATGATTCGTTCATTCCGCCAGACATGCCGCGATATTCCAACCCTGAGTTTTGCTCGGTGAAGCCGTGGCTGACTTCAT
Source organism: Vibrio sp. MOR3 (assembly GCF_001557775.1). Lineage (NCBI taxonomy): Bacteria > Pseudomonadati > Pseudomonadota > Gammaproteobacteria > Vibrionales > Vibrionaceae > Vibrio > Vibrio sp. MOR3. Next base: position 84,770 of record NZ_LNRD01000008.1, read on the forward strand.
GTGCGATAACATCCCAAGTCGCAAGAGGGTACATAGAGCTGTTGCCATCACCAAAGGTCATCTGACGGCCATCCCAAAACGCGTTGCCATAGTTTGAGCCGTAGTGAACGCGCATGGTGAGTTTTTGTTGAATAGGACGTGCGCCAAGCCACTCACGGTACATGTCAAACACACGTTGGCCGAAGTAGTGTGCGTCGTTCATTGGCGCGTACGCTCCATTGATTTCTCGGTAGTTATTCACGTTGCAGTTGAAGCGATGAACTTGACCACCCCATTGTTGGTTGTTCATGTTGATCGTTTCGACATTATCACTGTTCATCTGACAGTATTGGTCAACTTGGAATCCACCAAACTTTGTATTTGGGCCAAAGTAATAACGGCCACTTTTTTGGTTGCCGCCTGGGCCTTCTGCTTCAAGAAATGCAAGACCTTCCCATTGGTCCATGATCTCTCCTGATTTTGCATCGACCAGCGTGATAGGACGAGAGGGACGTAGATTGACAATTTTCACCGCATCGACTTTGTAGATAAGGTGCGCGGTATTTTGTTCGTCTAGCCAAACCATTAGTTCCGCACGAGCATCATTCTCTGGAGACTCGTTAGATGCAAAACCGTGCTGATGAGTGCCCGTTGCGATTTCAATCGCTTGGTTTGCGCTGATCATTGGCAGCGTCGAGTCTAAGTCGTTGTCGATTCCAACCACCACATTACCGTCAATCGATTGAGCAAAGCCTTTTGCGGAAAGATCTGCGACGACAGAGTGACCATATACAGGTACGCCGTAATGCAATTGTTGCTTACGAACTAACGTTTGTTGACCTATTTCTACTCGGTTGATGTTTTGATAACTCAGTTCGGTACTTGCTGGCATATAGGATGATTCACCAGCAATATTGAGTGCTTCAGAGAGGTCAGTTTGAGAGTGTTCCACAATTTGTGCTGCCTGCGAGGCAAACGCAAAAGGGACAAGCGATAATAAAGTGACGTTTCGCATAATTAACCTTTGATTATGATTGTGTATTTTCTTATGTGTATGTATTCATAGCAAAAATGCGATTGCAGATTAAAGATAAAATCCAGAAATGCGTAAGTGCAATTGGTTGAATATTTGAGGTTAATTCAAAACAAATTTATAAATCGCCTAAAATGTGGGCGGTTATAACGAGGTTAAGTAGTCCTGTAGGAATTTTTAACCGATAGACGAATAAAGTCAGATATACTCTTTGTGATTGAATACTGTCTCTAATTACAGCGACATAGGAGAGTTATGAAACACCTACTAGGAACATCGCTAGCCTGCTCAGGCTTATTGCTAAACGGAGCCGCATTTGCTGAGTCGAAGCATGCTGAACAAGAGTGGGGCATTGCTGCGATGTACCGCACTGCTGCGATTCCTTTTTATACTGCTGACGATGACTCGACGGTAAGCACGTTTGTGCCAATGATGTTCTTTGAGAATGAGCACCTTTATATTGATGGCCTTGAAGGTGGTGTGTTCTTATATGATGAGGATGACTCAGATTGGCGTGCGAGTGCGATCATGCGCTTGCGCTTTGTTGACATACCTAAATCGGTTCAAAACGCTTTTGAGGGCGATCGTGTCGACTTCGGTGGCCAAATTCGTTACAACTTTGACGAGAACTGGCGCGCCGAATTCGAAGTGATGACGGATGACGAATTCCAATTTCATTCCAACTACCGTATCGCGGCTAACTATGAGTTAGGCGACTGGGAGTTGGAACCTTCTTTTACCATTCGTTATAAAGATGCCGATTTCAACAGTACTTATTACTCGTTTGATGAAGTAACGGGCGAGAAAATTGGTGCAGGTATTGATGCGAACTTAGGCATTAAAGCCCGGTACCACGTCATTTCTAATTTGTACCTACTCGGTGAAACGAGCATTACTCGTCTAGACAGCGAAGCGTACAACAGCCAAATTGTTGAAGACCGCTATCAGGGTGAAGTATTCGTTGGCTTTGGTTTCTTCAATGACAAAGGGAAGGCTCGTAAATCAGAGTTGAGCAACCGTCCGTATCTGCGTGTTGCACACGGTTGGGCAACGCCGTCCAATATTGGCGATATTTTCAAATTTAATGCCGAGAAGGACGAGTACAACAACCAGCTCACCTCATTATTCTACGGACACCCATTGACGGATGAAATCTTCGGTTTCCCAATTGATATCTATCTAACACCAGGTCTGGTCCACCATTGGTCATCGGAGGTTCAATCGTCCAGTACTGAGTATGTGATGGCGATTAAGGCGTATTACACCTTTAATTTGCCGACCAAATGGCGTTTCGGTGTCGCAGAGGGTATGTCTTACATCGATAACATCACTTACATCGAAGGTACTGAGATGGAAGAGAAAGGTTACACCGCAAGTAATTTGCTGAACTATCTAGACTTCTCATTTGATGTAAATGTAGGTGATCTGTTTAGCCAGAAAGATTGGGAAAACATGTGGGTTGGTTACTCATTACATCACCGTAGTGCTATCTTCGAGAGTGCTTCTCAGTTTGGCCGCATCAAAGGCGGTAGTAACTACAATACGATCTACTTCCAGTACGATTTTTAAGCTCAGCTGAAAACAAATACGAATAAGCCTCATCTTGACATGAGGCTTATTTATTTTCTGTTAATTGGTAATTATTCTTATTTTTATTCTTCTGTATTCTTATTTGTTATCCATTCAATTTAAAAACCATTCTGATATTTAATTGAATTGACACCTCTCTGACCTGTTAATATTTCATTCATATAAAACGTTGAAATGAAATATAAGATTGCATTTAGTATTTTTTAATAATTGACTGTGGTCAAGATTATCACCCCTTAAATCTACAAGGATATTAATAGTGGCAGGTGGCCATGCCTTAGTTGCTCAAGGCTTGTGCTGTCTAGCTTAATTGATGGTTTTGTAGAAATGTTGCTTTGATTTTCCTTGTGTATTAATTAAAGCGAAATTAGATGTTTTCAATGAATGCCTATTTTGAAAATACAATCTCTATGTCTTTTATTTCTAACGAGTGTTCTTTCCCCACTTAAAGCCATTAATTAAGCGCCACGACCAAATTCAAAAACGTAATTTAGGAAAAAACCATGAGTCAAAATGGTAAGTTTAATATTACTCGGCGTGATGCTTTAAAGGGCGGTTCTGCACTTGGCGCTTTGGCGTTAGCAGGAAACGCGCTTTCTCTCCCGTTTGCAACTAAAGCGGTTGCCAAAGAAACACCAGCAAAACCAAACGAAAAAATTGTCTGGTCGGCATGTACCGTAAACTGTGGTTCTCGTTGTCCGCTTCGTATGCACGTGGTCGACGGTGAAATCAAATGGGTAGAAACCGACAACACGGGTGATGATGTTTACAACCACAATCACCAAGTTCGTGCTTGTTTGCGTGGTCGTTCTATGCGTCGCCGTGTTTACTCGCCAGACCGTTTGAAATACCCACTTCTTCGCGTTGGTAAGCGTGGTGAAGGTAAGTTCAAACGCATCACTTGGGATGAAGCCTTTGACCTCATTGGTGATAACCTAAAACGCATTATTAAAGACCACGGTAACGATGCGGTGTACCTAAACTATGGTACAGGTACGCTTGGTGGCACAGTAACTAAGAGTTGGGATCCGAGCGCGACATTGGTTGCTCGTATGATGAACCTTTGTGGAGGTTACCTAAATCACTACGGTGACTACTCTGCAGCAAACATCGAATGTATGTCGGAGTACTTCTACGGTTCGTTCGTTGATAACAACTCGATTGACGATGTTCAAAATGCAGATCTATGTCTGATGTTTGGTAACAACCCAGCAGAAACCCGTATGTCGGGTGGTGGTCAGGTTCACAATTATGTGGATGCGAAAAACATCAGTCACACTCGCACGATTTGTATCGACCCTCGTTACACTGACACTGCTGCAGGCCGTGAAGACCAATGGATTCCTATCAAGCACGGTACAGATGCAGCTTTAATTGCAGCCATCGCCCATGTATTGATTACGGAAGACAAAGTCGATCAAGACTTCCTTGATCTCTACTGTGTGGGTTACGACCGTAAAACGCTTCCTGCGTCAGCACCAGAAAACGGCAGCTACAAAGATTACATCATGGGTACTGGCCCAGATGGTATCGAGAAAACCCCAGAGTGGGCACAGCTTATCACGGGCATTCCAGCGGATGTGATTTTGAAACTTGCACGTGAAGTTGGCGATGCTAAACGCATTTACATTACCCAAGGTTGGGGCTTACAACGCTCAGCAAATGGTGAGCAAGCGTGTAAAGCGGTAATGATGTTGTCATTGTTACGTGGTCAAGTTGGCTTACAAGGTGGTGGTACTGGTGCTCGTGAGGGTAACCACTCATACCCATTCCAACGCTTCCCGAAAGTGCCAAACCCGATCAGTGCTTCAATTCCTATGTTCCTTTGGACAGACGCGATTTACCGCGGTACGGAAATGACAGATCTGACCGACGGCATTAAAGGCGTTCAGAAGCTACAAAACAACATCAAGTTTATCTGGAACTACGCAGGTAACTGTCTGATTAACCAACACTCAGACATCAACCGCACACACGAAATTCTTCAAGATGAAAAAGCGTGTGAAATGATTGTGGTGATCGACAACCACATGACGTCTTCGGCGAAGTATGCCGATATCGTATTGCCAGACTGCACAACGTCAGAGCAATCGGATTTCTGTATGGATGGTGCAGCTGCATCAATGCCTTACTTCATCTTTGCAAGCCAAGCGATTAAACCTCGTTTCGAATGCAAACCTATCTACGACATTATGTCTGGTGTGGCGAAGCGCATGGGCGTGTTTGATGAGTTTACTGAAGGTCGCACTCAAGAAGAGTGGCTGCAATGGATGTACGCTCAGACCGTTAAACAAAACAACGATCCAAACCTGCCTTCTTACGATGAGATGAGAAAGCAGGGTATCTATAAGAAGCAATTCGACCGTCCACACGTGGCCTACGAAGACTTCCGTCGTGACCCAGAAGCGAACCCATTACCATCGCCATCGGGCAAGATTGAAATCTACTCAGAGACGTTAGCGAAGATCAACGAAGAATGGGAACTGGACGAAGATGAATCCATCAAGCCATTACCAGAATACGTTTCGACGTTTAATGGCTGGGATTCTCCTGATCGTAAAGAGTACCCACTTCAGTTAACGGGTTTCCACTACAAAGCTCGTGCGCACTCTACGTACGGCAACGTCGACATCCTAAAAGCAGCCGCACCACAGGAACTTTGGATCAACCCAATTGATGCAGCGTCACGCAACATCGACAACGGTGACTTGGTTAGCGTGCGCAGCAAGTTCGGTGAAATGAACGTTCGCGTAAAAGTAACCCCACGCATCATGCCACACATCGTTGGTTTGGGTGAGGGCGCATGGTACTCACCAAATGGTAAAGGTGTTGACCAAGCGGGTTCAATCAACGTACTGACGACACAACGTCCAAGCCCGTTGGCAAAATCAAACCCGAGCCATACCAACCTCGTTGAAGTGACGCTAATTAAGAAAATGGGGGCTAAATAATGAGCACAGCGAAGCAGTATGGCTTTTACATTGATTCAAGCAAATGTACTGGCTGCAAAACATGTCAGCTCTCTTGTAAAGACAACAAAGACCTGGGTATCGACCGCAACTTCCGTCGTGTTTACGAATACGTAGGCGGCAACTGGACGGAAGAAAACGGCGCGTTCCGTCAAAACGTGTTCGCGTACTATCTATCGATCTCTTGTAACCACTGTACTAACCCAGCGTGTACCAAGGTTTGTCCATCAGGTGCAATGCACAAGCGTGAAGAAGACGGCTTTGTTGTTGTCGATGAAAGCGTGTGTATCGGCTGTAAATCTTGTCACATGGCATGCCCATACGGCGCACCTCAATACAGCGAAGAAAAAGGTCACATGACTAAGTGTGATGGCTGTTACGAACGTGTCGCAGAAGGCTTAATGCCAGTGTGTGTTGATAGCTGTCCATTGCGTGCGATTGAGTTTGGTCCAATTGATGAGCTACGCGCGAAATACGGTTCAAACGCGGATGTGGCACCACTGCCAGATTCTCGCATTACGAGCCCGAACCTGATCGTGAAGCTAAATCCAAATGGTCGTCCAACCAATGACCGCACTGGTTTCCTACAGAATCCAAGAGAGGTGAAATAATGTTATACGAAGCACCATTAGTTGCCTTTACGGTTCTTGCTCAAACAGCGGTTGGCGCGCACTTAACGGTTAACGCGTTCGAGAAATTCGGTAAGCCACCACGCGTGACAGAACCTCGTATGAACATCGCTCGTTTTGCTATTTTGGTTGTGATGGGGTTGGGTTTCTTGTTCTCAACCACACACTTAGGTAGCCCACTTCGTGCCTTCAACGCATTAAACCGTGTTGGTAGTGCGGCGCTATCTAACGAGATCTTAACGGGTGCAAGCTTTCTGTCTCTAGCGGGTTTGTACTGGTTGCTAACGATTCTAAAAATCGGCAGCGAAGGCGTGCGTAAAATTGTGAACTGGTTGTCTATCGCGGTTGGCGTGATTTTCATGTTCGCGATGGCAAATGTTTACCAAATAGAAACGGTACCAGCATGGTACTCACCAATGACCACGGTTGCGTTTTGGTTCACGGTCGTGACTTCGGGTCTGATGTTCGGTTACACGCTTATCAACGTATTGGACGTGACGGCTGAGAAAACCAATCGTCGCCTAATGTGGGCTGGCGTAAGTCTGATTGCGCTGAACCTAGCGTTCTCAGTAATGCAGACGATTTATTTCGCAGGTATCTCAACGGCGATTCACAGTGGCTTGGATCAAATCACAATGCTATCTGGCTATGTTGCTGGTCATGTGTTGTTGCTTGTGGTTGCTGCTGCTCTTTGGGTATTCGCTGAGTTGTTTACCGCAGAAGGTCGTCAGAAGAACTTGCTAGTTATCGTGGCATTCGTTGCCTTGTTCGTTGCAGAGATTCTAGGTCGCAATGTGTTCTACGGCATGCACTTTACATCTGGTTTGTACTAATAACCGTTATTTGTGCTGATAACCATTAATGGAGTGGGGCGAGTGTTCGTCCCATCTCTTTTCCGTTTTACTTAATCGAAGAATAAAAACACCAGTCATCAAAGGTACTTCATGCAAATTTCTCAACTTGAACCACAAGATACCAGCATCGTTCTTAAGCTGTTTGGTGCACTGTTTTACTACCAACCAAAAGATTACCCAGCGGCAAATCTCGATACGTTGTTGAGCAATACTGATACGCCAATCGAAGCGCTTAATGACATGCTGCGCAGCTTTCAAAGCGAGAGTGAAGAGGCATTGCAAATGGAGCACGACCGTATGTTTGCCGGTATTGGTGAGATGCCAGCGCCACCTTGGGGTTCGGCTTATCTAGATAAAGAAGCAGTGTTGTTTGGCGAATCAACCATTGAATATCGTTACTTCTTGCAGCGTTGTGGTTTTGCTTTGGAATCTGACCAACGTGAGCCAGAAGACCAGATCGGCTTGATGCTGATGGTGTTAGGCATGTTGATTGAAACTGATCAACAAAAACTGGCGGCTGAAATGTTGCGCGAGCACTTGATGACGTGGTTTGGTTTTTTCAACAAGCGCTTCAAAAAAGCGGTGACTCTTGCGCCTTACTCAAAACTGTCGAACCTTACTGAAGAACTACTTCAATCTTTGAGTGAGCAATACCAAGTCGTTGTGTCAGTAAAGAGAGATTACTCGGATGCGCCAGTCTGAATCGGTTGATCTAAGCAAGCGACGTCTGTTTTCGTTCCGTCGCGCGCCAGTGGAACAAGCTCAAGAGCCTCGTGTTCAAGCGAGACCGCCGTATGCGGTGGAAGAGTCGATGTTCACAAGGCTATGTGATGGATGTGGTAAGTGCGCTTCTGCATGTCCAAGCCAAATCATTGAAATGGTTGATGGCGTTGCCGCGTTAGACATCAGTTACTCGGCATGTGATTTATGCGGTGCGTGCAAGTCGGCATGCCCTACATTGGCACTTTCTAACCAAACAGAGTCTACAGGCTTGATAGCAACTATCTCGAACAGCTGCGAAAACTTATACGGTTATTGCGGTAGTTGCGAGGACAGTTGCCCTTATGATGCTTTGCAATGGCAAGATGATGTCAAACCTAAAATTGACGCTGCCAAATGCAAAGGTTGCGGACAATGCGCGCAAAGCTGCTACAACAGCATGATCAGCTTTGACTTAAAACGATAAAAAAGGGATTGGCGCGTACCAATCCCTTTTTGTTTGTATTCAATTCTATTTAATCTTACGCCAAGGTTGCCAATTGGCTTTGCGCGTCTGAAATGCCTTTCGCTGCTGCGTCATCACCCATGTTTAGCGCTTCTGCGTAAACAAACTCCACATCCGTGATACCAACAAAGCCCAATACTGTGCGTAGGTATGGTGTCATGCTGTCGGTTGGTGAGTCTTTATGAAGACCGCCACGAGTCGTGACGACGATTGCCTTCTTATCTTCAATCAGACCTTGAACGCCGTTTTCTGTGTATTTGAATGTCACGCCTGCACGAGCAATCAAATCAATCCAGTTTTTCAGCTGAGTTGGAATCGTAAAGTTGTACATTGGTGCTGCGATAACCAAAGTATCTGCTGCTTTGATTTCTTCAATTAAGGTATCAGATAGGTCAACCACCGCTTGTTGCTCTTGCGAAAGATCTTCTGTTGCACGTAGTGCTGTCGCAACTGAAAAGTCTAAAACTGGCAGTGGGTTTGCAGCTAAGTCACGAACAGTTAGCTTATCTTGGTCTACATTTTTGATGAAGTCTTCAACCAGTTTGTTTGATTGAGAGTAATCGCCAAGGATGCTTGATTTAAGAGCTAGTACACGAGACATATGGATTTCCTTTAATAAGTGCTTTCGGCTATGTGGTGCATTATAGGTAATGCTCAGCGACTCAAAACCCGATGGATTTGCTTAAGTTGTTCGAAAAAATTGAATGATTACTGGATGCTGCTTTCCGTTATCTTGTTCTAGCCCATATGTGCTACAATCCGCGCAGTTTTATGTAATGAAAAGAATAGGAAACGCTTTGACTTCGTCACAGCCCCCAAAAAAGAATCCCGCTGAAGAGCAAGCGACACCGTCAAATGGTGCGCAAAATGCCAAAGCGAAACAGGCTAATGCATCTCAAGCACAAGCTTCTCAGAATGCTACGCCTCAGGCTCAAGTAAATAACGCGGCGTCACTACGCAAGGCACTTAACCAGTGCATGATGCGTGACCGCTTCCGCTTGAGTAAACGAATCTCTGGTGCAAGCAAAATCAAAAAAGACGCAGCGCGTAACGCTGTGTTTGATGAAATCGCATTAGACATCGCCAAATCCATGATGGTTGTGGAGCAACGCAGTAGCTACAAACCAACGATTGAATACCCTGAAATCCTGCCAGTCAGCCAAAAACGCGACGACATTGCGAAAGCGATCGAAGAAAACCAAGTGGTTATCGTTGCGGGTGAGACCGGTTCAGGTAAAACCACTCAGCTGCCAAAAATCTGTGCTGAGCTTGGTCGCGGTAAATTCGGTTTGATTGGTCATACTCAGCCTCGTCGCCTTGCGGCACGTTCGGTTGCGAACCGTATTGCCGAAGAGATGGAAACCAAGCTTGGTGAGTTTGTTGGCTACAAGGTTCGATTCAACGATCAGATCTCTGAAAATACCCAAATCAAATTGATGACGGACGGTATCTTGCTGGCTGAAATTCAGCATGACCGTTTCTTGAATCAATACGACACCATCATTATCGATGAAGCGCACGAGCGCAGCCTTAACATCGATTTCATCTTGGGTTACTTGAAAGAGTTGCTACCACGTCGTCCTGATTTGAAAGTGATCATCACGTCGGCAACCATTGACCCAGAGCGTTTTTCAAAACACTTCAACAACGCACCAATCATTGAGGTGTCAGGTCGTACTTACCCAGTAGAAACGCGTTACCGCCCACTAAGCGGTGATGACGATAATGATCGTGACCAACTTGAAGGTATCTTCGAAGCGGTAGACGAACTGTGCGATGAAGGTTTAGGTGACATTCTGATCTTCATGAACGGTGAGCGTGAAATCCGTGATACCGCTGATGCATTGTCTAAACGTAACCTGAAGAGCACGGAAATTGTGCCGCTTTACGCGCGTTTGTCGGCGGGTGAGCAAAACAAGATTTTCCAACCTCATGCTGGTCGTCGCATTGTACTGGCAACCAACGTAGCAGAAACCTCGTTGACGGTTCCGGGCATCAAGTACGTTATCGACCCAGGTACGGCGCGTATTAGCCGATACAGTTACCGTACTAAGGTTCAGCGCCTTCCAATCGAGCCAGTTTCTCAGGCGAGTGCGAACCAGCGTAAAGGTCGTTGTGGTCGTGTGGAAGAGGGTATCTGTATCCGTCTGTACTCAGAGGAAGATTTTGAGTCACGCCCGGAGTTTACCGATCCTGAGATCCTGCGTACCAACCTAGCGTCGGTTATCTTGCAGATGACGGCACTTGGTTTGGGCGATATTCAAGCCTTCCCATTTGTAGAAGCGCCAGACAAACGTAACATCCAAGACGGTGTTCGTTTGCTGGAAGAGCTTGGTGCGATTAACGCAGAAGCGAAACCGTCCGATTCTCAAGGTAACAAGAAACGCCTGACCAGTATTGGCCGTCAGCTTGCCCGCCTTCCAATCGATCCACGTTTAGCGCGTATGGTATTGGAAGCTCCAAAACAAGGCGCGCTGAAAGAAGTCATGGTTATCGCAGCGGCATTGTCGATTCAGGACCCGCGTGAGCGTCCAAGTGACAAGCAGCAATCATCAGATGACAAACACAAACGCTTCTTCCATGAAGAATCAGACTTCCTGACGTTGGTGAACTTGTGGGACTACATCCAGAAGCAACAAAAAGCGCTGACGGGCAACCAATTCCGCAAACAGTGTAAGCAAGATTACTTGAACTACTTGCGCGTTCGTGAGTGGCAAGATGTGTACTTCCAAATTCACCAATCCATGCGTGAAATGGAGTTCAAACTCAACGATGAGCCTGCGTCTTACCATGGCGTACACAGCTCAATCCTTGTCGGTTTGTTATCGCACATCGGTATGAAAGACCAAGAGAAGAATGAATATCAAGGTGCGCGTAACGCTCGTTTCCATATCTTCCCTGCATCAGGTCTATTCAAGAAACAGCCTAAGTGGATCATGTCTGCTGAACTGGTGGAAACCTCAAAACTTTGGGGGCGCATCATCGCTAAGATTCAGCCTGAGTGGATTGAACCGTTAGCGAAGCACCTAATTAAGCGCAGCTACAGCGAGCCGCATTGGTCGAAGAAACGCGCAGCAGTCTTGGCACACGAAAAAGTGATGCTTTACGGGGTACCGATTGTTCCTAACCGTTTGGTGAACTACGGAAGTATCGATCCAACGGTGAGCCGTGAGATCTTTATCCGTAGCGCGTTGGTAGAAGGCGAATGGGATACCAAACACGCGTTCTTTAAGCAAAACCGCAAACTTCTGCAAGAGGTGGAAGAGCTTGAGCATAAATCTCGTCGCCGCGATATTTTGGTGGACGATGATGAGTTGTTTGATTTCTATGACCAACGTGTGGGTACGGAAGTCGTTTCTGGTAAGCACTTCGATACATGGTGGAAGAAGGCATCGAAAGAGAACAAAGAGCTGCTGAACTTCGAGAAAGAGATGCTGTTCAAAGGCGATGCTAGCCACGTAACCGATTTGGATTACCCGAACTTCTGGCACCAAAACAACCTAAAACTTAAGCTGAGCTACCAGTTTGAACCGGGCGAAGACAGCGATGGTGTGACGGTACACTTACCGCTGCCGATCCTTAACCAAGTTGAGCCAGCGGGCTTTGACTGGCAGATCCCTGGTCTGCGCCATGAGCTTGTGGTGAGCTTGATTAAATCGCTGCCGAAGACGATTCGTAAAAACTTTGTTCCTGCACCAAACTATGCTGATGCTTTCTTAGCTCGCTCGACGCCAATGGAAGCACCTTTATTAGATTCGCTTGAAAAAGAGCTTCGTCGAATGACTGGTGTGGAAGTTCTGCGCGAAGATTGGAATATGGATCAAATTCCTGAGCACTTGAAGGTGACTTTCCGCGCGGTTGACCATAGAAATCGCAAGTTGAAGGAAAATAGCGACCTTCATGCGTTGAAAGAGAGCTTGAAAGACAAAGTTCAAGAAACGCTGTCTAAAGTCGCCGATGATGACATTGAGCAGCAAGGCTTACATACTTGGAGCTTTGGTGAACTGCCTAAGGTATATCAACAAAAACGCGGTGGTTACGACGTTAAAGCGTACCCGGCGATTGTGGATTCCAAAGACAGTGTAGAAATCAAACTGTACGAAACTGAATACGAACAGGTGACGGCTATGCAAGCGGGTCAGCGTCGTCTGATCTTGTTAAACGTGCCGTCGCCAATCAAATACTTGCACTCTAACTTACCGAACAAGTCGAAGTTGGGTCTGTACTTTAACCCTTACGGGAAAGTGCTGGATCTGATTGATGACTGCATCGCGTGTGGTGTCGATAAGCTTATCGAAGAGCAGGGCGGTTTGGTTTGGGAGCCAGAGAAGTTTGATGCGTTGAAAGAACACGTTCGTGCAGAGCTGGGTGACACAGTTGTGGATATTGCACAACAAGTCGAAACCATTCTGACGACGGCTTTCAATATCAACAAAAAGTTGAAAGGCAAAGTGGATTTCACCATGGCATTTGCGTTATCTGACATTAAAGCGCAAGTCGAAGGGTTGATCTTCAAGGGCTTCGCGACAGAATGTGGCTGGAAACGCCTGCCAGATATTCTGCGTTACATGCGTGCGATTGAGCGTCGTATGGAGAAGCTACCGATCGATCCAAACAAAGACCGTTTACACATGTTGAGAATCGAGTCAGTGGGCAGTGATTACAAAGAACTGCTTAATAAGATTCCGAAAGGCATGGTGATTCCAGAAAACGTGAAAGAAGTGCGTTGGATGATCGAAGAGCTTCGAGTAAGCCTTTTTGCTCAACAATTAGGCACTCCGTATCCGGTTTCTGATAAACGAGTCAAAAATGCGATTGATGCTTGCTAAACGCTAAGTACAATAGCGACAGTTTTTCTTGTGAGGTTTATCGACTTATCAATGGTTTGTCCAGTTTAGGTCGCTGTTGGTATAGTATTTGCTAAGAATTGTTCACAAGTTATTTTAAGTCACAAGGGAGGCAATGATTCGCCTCCCTTGTGTTTGCAGTACCAACCTCTGCGACGGTGCAGAAGTGGGTAATTATAAAGAGTAAAGGTTGATGATGAAGAAAACTCTATTGGCAGTGGCACTTCTAAGTGCTTCTTCTGCAGCAATGGCAGATTCATGGATTTATGGTGGTGCTTCTGTAGGTCAGTCTGACTTCAAAGGCGAGACTGACACTTCATACTCTGTACACGTAGGTACAGGTATTCTGCCTATCATCGGTATCGAAGCGGGTGTTACTCAGCACGGTGAATTCAAGATCGCAGGTCATGAAACTAAGCTGACTTCTTACTACGCAGCGCTTAAGCCAAGCATCGACTTCGGTCCACTGCACGTTTACGCGAAAGGTGGTATCCACCAGTGGGATAAGAAAGTGTCTGGCGGTAAAGACGATGATGATGTGGATCTAATGTACGGTGTAGGCGCTGAATACTTCATTTTCGGTCCAATGTCTGTTGGCGCAAGCTACATGAACTACACAGCGGGTAAAGACGACATCGGTACGTTCTCTCTAAACGCGACATTGCACTTCCTATAATCGTCGAACATTTCGAAGATTTATTTGATAAACACCGGCAACGCGCCGGTGTTTTTTTGTCTGTAAATCACACAAATCAATATTGAGCATAAATTATTCATTTCTCGGTCTTAAAACCATCAAACTTTCGCATATAGTATTTAGCTAGCTACATAAGGAACGCGATGCAGTTCGCGTGATGTTCCGTTCAGGAATCGAACAGGAAAGGTATAACTATGAAAACAAAACTCTCGTTATTGGTTTTAGCGCTTTGCTCAACGTCTGCGATGGCTGATTCTTGGCTTTATGCTGGTGGTCAAATTGGTCAATCAGACATAGACAGTGAAAACGACACGACCTACGGCATTCATGTAGGGACGGGGATCTTGCCACTGATCGGCATTGAAGTAGGTTACTTTAATCACGGCCAAGTTGACTTGAATTTAGGCGGTAATCGAGGTGATGTGGACTTCTCGTCATTTTATCTAGCAGCTAAACCAAGTATTGATTTTGGTCCTCTGCACGTTTACGCGAAGGGTGGTATCAACGCATTTAACGTCGAATACAATGGTAACCTTAGCAACTTGGACAAAGACGATGGTGTCTCTTACATGTATGGTGTTGGCGCGGAATACTTCTTGTTAGACAACATTTCTGTCGGTGCCAGTTATCAAGCCTTTGGGGTGGATATTGATGGAGACAGTGATACAGTAAGCAGCATCACGGGTAACTTGACGTTCCACTTCTTATAGAAATAAATTGAGCAATCAATAGATAATAAAAGAAGCGCGCCGTTCTTTTGGATAAAGTGACGGCGCGCTTTTTCATTAATCCTGAATTGGATTCGGTCTACATTGAATATTCGTGAGAGAGACAAATTTATCGTCCTTCTCGTAGTAAACCCCGCAATCTTCTCCGCGTAACTGTAGGGTATATTGATCGGGCAACTCAGTTTCTGCTCCGTTTAATGGCATGTTGTGCTTTTCCATTAATTGCCCCGACACGATCAATAAGTGTGAGTTCGTCTCAAAGGTATTCGATGCGATCTTCGTCGGTGCTTGTGTTCCTTGAATCGTTTTAATTGCACTTTGGATTTCGCTCACGGTATCTGCGGAGGTTTTAATACTTAACGCATTAACTGCATCACTGTTGCTTGATGTTGAACACCCCATCAGTACAAGGCTAAGTCCAGCTCCAGTGAGTAAGGTCATTGTTTTAGTTAATTTTGACATGAATCGCCTCTTGTCGAAGTGGGTCAATTTCTTGAGTAAGTGGAGTGCCACCTAGTCTCGGCATTGCTTGATATGAGCGAGCCATTACAGGTGCTGGAGGACAAGTTCCCCCCGTTGTCATGTAGTTTAGCGCTGCAGACAGCATACCTTCGGATGGATCACCCAATGGTTTGGTTAAGTCATCTGCCACTACACAACCTTCCACTTTGTCATCTATACCAATGTTAGACGATACAAGATTTTTTGCCGTAGGGGTAAATCCATCTGCAAAGTCACCAAAGCCTTTGTCATTCGAAGATTTAAATTGAATGGTGTAATACACGTTACCGCAGTTCTGCTGAGGTGAGAAGCCGTAAGGTTTACCTGTTGTCGTTGTGCCAATTTGAATAACGTCAACGTCGATACCACGCAAGCCGTTGATTAGCAGTTCGCTTGAAGACGCAGTGTTATCCGTCGTTAAGACATATACGCGCTTTGCACTAAGCGTCGGTAGAGGGTTGTTAGTGAGCGTTCCTGTTGCCCAGTTGATTTCTTTATCGACGAAATTGTAAACGTTATCTCGTACTTGGCCAGAGTTCATGATCTTGTCGTTATAGATTAACTCGCCAAACGTCGCGTTTGGATGAGAACCCGCCAGCATGTAACCGACTTGCGCTGATTGCCAAATCAAGCCACCGCCATTGTAGCGCAAGTCCATGACGATTTCGTCCACATTTTGGGCTGAAAGCTGGTTGAATGCATTGATAAGCGGTTGCTGTGCCGTGACTTCAAATGCGTTGTATTGCATGTAGCCGACTTTTGTTCCGTTGTTGTCGATAACTTTTACATTACGTACAGGGCTTGTTGCCACATCAGAAGAGGTGAGTGTAATGATCTTCATACCGCCATTAACCGCTTCAAAGGTAAACGTGTAATTACGTCCTAACTCTGGGTTGAACAATGCTTGGTTAATGAGATCCACTTCTGCTTGGGAAGAGGTATTAACGACATCCACGCTGTTAATTTTTAATAGCTTGTCTCCACGCTCAACGCCATTGAGTGATGCTGGTGAACCATCTTCTGTGTAAGAAATAAGCACCTCTCGAGGCGCGTAACTATTAACGAATTTCCAGTTGAAACCGAAACCAGCAACAAGACCAGCTTGTTGAGATTTCATCACCTCGTCGTATGAACGTGTGAAATGAAAACGATCTTTCTTTTGGCCGCTTGCTGTGGTCGATGATGTGACGAGTGAATCAAAGTAGTTGACGACAGACGGATAATTGTTTGGATTATTGTCTGGGATTTCGTCATACCAAAGGTAGGTATCGTTACTAAATGCTCGAAGGAACATCTTTTCATACACGGTTGAGCCTGCTTTATCTGGGTAATTTTTTCCGGTATACGGATCGGTGCCCGTTCTTGCTACGCTGCATTTATTGGCTAAGCTGGCTGCTGTCTGCGAGAAATCACCTGCAGACCAAGAAAGACCATTGCTCGTCGCGGAACTTGTGCTGTCACCTCCGCCGCCACCGCAACCTAGCAGTGCAATAGGGAGGGCGGTTAATAACGCTGCTTGTTTATACTTCAACATAACGTGTCCTTACATCTGTGATATATACCCGAGCCAATCTCGCTGAGCCAAGCATTTTGAGGTTACTAGGGTATATGGTTCTATTTGTTTTTATTAATCCTTATATAAGCTACTTGAATGTATAAATTTTGAGTCTGATTGTGCAACAAATATGCAATCAAGTGTGATTGGCATCATATAAAACGTCAGATATAGGGGTGTGCTAAATTAGCCTTAACTAAAAAATCTTTTTTAAATAATAGCTTACATTACCCTGAGCAGAAATGAACGAAGAATAAAACGGAGTAAGGAACACTTGGTATTCTTTGTTTCTGAATACCAAGTGGCGTGCTGAAGTTCAACAGTTAAGACATTCGATTGAGCTGTGTTTGGTATTTCTTTTTAAGTGCTTCATTACCTGCTGCGCCTTCAAGTTCAACCATTAAACGAAGCGAAGGTTTTTTGACCCCATACATTTGATTAAAGCGCATAAGACGAATGCGTGCATCTGTGTAGTTGCCGCTTTCTATTTCTAACTTTGCTAACTGGAGAATGGATTTTGGACGGTGAGGGTCATGATCAATAGCGCGCGTGAAATAGTATTTTGCTCTTTCTGTATTGTCGGATTTGAGTGCGCAAAAGCCTGCATTCTCATAACTAGCAGGGATAAGGAAGTAATAAGGCTGTTCAATGGCGCGGTTGAACATTTTATCCGCTTTCTCAAAACTTCCTTGCTTACATAAGAATGTGCCGTAGTTATTAAGTACGTTACCGTTTTTGGAATGTTGTCGCAGAGAACGTTTGTACATCTCTTCTGCTTTTTTGTCTTCACCAACCGTTTCGTAATAATGAGCCATAGAAAGCTGAGCACGGTAGTAGCTTGGAGCGTGGGTGAGGGCTTGTTGGAAGTTATCATGTGCTCGGATCATGTTGCCACCGTCTAGGTATCCCAAACCAAGTGCGATACGAGACTCAGCCATGGCGACCGGGTCGGCTTTTACAACTGGACTATTACCATCTTCATTCACGGTCACACAACCGAGCAGGCCAAACTGAGTCGCCAGTATAAGAGCGCTGAGTTTTATGATCTTCATTTGTCTTTCCCACATCCCTAATTCTTTCAGCATGATATGAATTACAGTGCAAAAGCCTAATGAGGAAAAAACACAATGCGATCAGGTTTGCAAACTCGTATGAAAAAGCCGCCAGTTGGCGGCTTGGTTCACAATCTCTACGAGTGAATTAATCGTCTTTGGTAAAGGCGGCTTCGCTGAAATGGTCCAGGTCGTAAGGCGTTTGTTGATAAACGCAGTAGTTTAGCCAGTTTGAGAAAAGCAGGTGACCATGGCTACGCCAACTTGCGACAGGGCCGTTATCCGGATTGTTGTTCGGGTAATAATTAACAGGAATAGCGGGCTCCATGCCTTCACCTAAATCACGAATGTACTCATTATGTAACGTATGAGAGTCGTATTCAGGATGACCAGTGACAAAGACGTTACGTTTGTCTTTGGTTGTTGCAAGGTAAACACCCGCAACATCAGACGTGGCGAGAATATCGAGATCGGTATGTTCTTCTAAGAACTCTCGTGAGAAATCTGCATAACGAGAATGTGGCGCCAAGAAAGTATCGTCAAAACCACGCAGAACTGGGTGGTAAGGGTTGTGAATTTTATGATGATAAACCCCAGATAATTTTTCTTTGCGGGTTTTTTTGGGTAAATCGTAAAGCAGTTTTAAACCTGCTTGTGCTGCCCAACACACATACAGTGTGGAGGTCACGTGGTCTTTTGCCCATTCCATGATGGTTTTTAAGTGGTCCCAATAAATGACATCTTCAAATTGGACCAAACCGAGTGGCGCCCCAGTAATGATCATGCCATCGAAATTTTTACCTTTTACCATTTCAAATTGACGGTAGAAGGTATCAAGATGCTCAGTTGGTGTGTTCTTACTTGGACGATTATCGATACGCAGTAGCTCGACATTTACTTGCAGAGGGCTGTTTGAAAGTAGGCGAAGAAACTGAGTTTCGGTCTCAATTTTTTTTGGCATTAAATTGAGGATAAGCACTCGCAATGGACGGATTTCCTGACTTGCCGCTCGACTCTCGCTCATCACAAAGATGTTCTCTGTCCTTAATACATCGCTAGCGGGTAACTGATCTGGAATTCTAATTGGCACGGCTTTCTCTCCCTAAGCTTCACTTTTTAGACGTCTATACATCTAAAGCTAACGCAATTGCTTACGGATGTCGATACGAAATGTGACTTTGCACAAGATTTCTTTTGCCCAATAAAACAAAATGCCCAGTGGTTAACTGGGCGTAATAGCTAAGCAAGTTGGTCATTACCTTCAATTAGATAATGATTACTGACCGAGCCTTCGGTACGAGCTTTAAGATGCGGAATATAATCTGGGTCATTCATAAAATTGAGCGCAGCCTGCCGAGATGGCCATTCGATAATGATTCGAAGGGCTGGTGAGTCTCCCGTTCCTTCCAACCGTTCATGAACATTAGTACGTGCAATGTAGTTGCCACCGTGTTTCTCAACTAAATCGTTTGAAACGTTTACATAAGCGGGTACCCAGTCTTGGCTGGTAGGGGTTACATCTAGTACAGAATAATAGGTCACGGTTTGCTCCTTATTTGTGCTCTGACCAATGAATTTTAGTGTAATGAGATAAAGCGATTGTGATAAGCAAGAAGGATTGCAAAACACTTTTTAGATTCTATTGATAATGGGAATCGGATGACGATAACGCTTAACGAAAGCGTATTGAATATCCGATTAAGTGAACGACCAATTGTGATTGCGGCAAGATTTCTGATTACATCTTACTGCAACGTGTCGGCTAGCATTTGTAGGTTATTATGATATCAAGTTAGTATGATTCTTGAGCTGTGATACTAATAAATACCTTAATCAGCTAACCGACGCGTGCTTTAAGTGCGTTGTTTGGGTCATCATCGTCAGTGGAGGACATCATGTTCGGTATGTTTAAAAAGAAAGAGACGATTCAGAGTATTGCGCATCAGGTACCAACTCTCTTGCTGAAAGAGTTTGGCGATAAGGAAGCTTACTCGCCAGAAGAAATTGACCAAGCGTTAAATCAACTCGGTCATGAGAAGCATGCGGATGCTACGAGGTATCAATACGCTTATGGCATGTTTGCGAACTTAGTCAGTTATGAACGACTGGGTTTAACGGAAGAGCTTGGTAATTATGGTCATTTTCAGCGAGAAGTCGGCAAGATGCTGCTCAACACACCCGAGCCTATCGATATGCACATATACTTTGAACTTGCTCAGCAACCTGAGTTTAATACAAACCAAGTTGATGTCGGCAATGAAGCAAAGGTTGTCGAGAGCAGTGTGGGTGGCAGCCACTAGTGTCAGGGCCGAATTTTAACATCCATTTTCTTGCTGATTTCCCTGATGAAACTAGCATTATTGCTCAGTGGTATTTTGATGAGTGGGCGTACACAGTTCCGGGTGTTACGCCTTCACAAGTTCAAGAAAAGGTTTTACTCAAAGCCAACAGTCGACGTGAATTTCCTTTGGCCTTTGTTCTTCATGATGAGCACAACAAGCTTGCTGCTGTGGCGGAGTTAAAAATTCGTGAAAATGTTCATTTTCCAGTGTATGAACATTGGTTAGGTGGCGTGTATGTGGAGTTCTCATCAAGAGGAAAAGGTTATGCAGCAGCGCTTGTCACTCACGCTCAAAACCATGTCCTTCAACTTGGTATCGCAAAGCTTTTCTTACAATGTGAAGCACATAACCAAGCCTTATATGTTAGGCATGGTTTTCGTCCTTTACACAAAGCGAATCATAACGGAGTCGAGACGACAATAATGGTTTGGGAATCTGCTGGGACCCTCCGCTAAGTGTCATCCGTCCACGCACCTCAATCACTCTATTTCTTCATCGTTAAGATTGAAATTAATAAGCGCTAGTGTGCATATGTTGACATCGGTCAAAATTATGCCACTTTTTACGATCTGCATATGCAATGTGTCTAATACTCATTTCTAGTTGATTAACCAATTTTTGGAACTAGGATCATGGAGGATGCATGAATAAGTGTCTAGCAGCGGGGTTGGTCGTGAGCTTGTTTGGGTGCAGTTTGTCTGAAGAGGTACATATCGAAGGTCGAACCTTGTATTTTAACGGTGAAATCACTGCAGAAAAAGTCGCTCAAGTGATTGATCTTGCCAATGTTCAGCCAAATGGTGTTGTTGCATTAATGATTGACAGT
This sequence comes from Vibrio sp. MOR3, assembly GCF_001557775.1. Classification (NCBI taxonomy): domain Bacteria; kingdom Pseudomonadati; phylum Pseudomonadota; class Gammaproteobacteria; order Vibrionales; family Vibrionaceae; genus Vibrio; species Vibrio sp. MOR3. The sequence continues at coordinate 105,597 of NZ_LNRD01000008.1, forward strand.
GACTCCGGTGAGTATCGTCCGGCCATGGAGCTTGGACGTTGGTTGTATAACAATCAGATACACCTTATCGTCAATGGTGTTTGTGCGTCGGCTTGTGCAAACTACGTTTTGACCGCTGCACCAAGTACACTTGTCATGAAGGGTTCCGAGATTTTGTGGTTTGGCGGAGCGATGAGCAATGAATGGTTGCAAGACGGGTTTGATAAGCAAGAACTTGAGCAGTGGCACGAATCGCTCAGTCTATGGCGTCAACAAGAAGACGCATTTTTTGCTTTGGTCGATGTTAACCCTAAAATCACAATGTATGGCCATATAAACAAGCGTGAAAAGTTGCAAAAAGCCGGCTGTGATACTGACGATGCTGCGTGGACGTACCATATCGATGATATGCAAAAGTTGGGGCTGAACAACATTGTTTACGCGGACCCAGAATCTTTACTTGTTGCTCGTAGTGGCTCTAGCTGTGTCATCAATTTAGAAGATAATGACTTTTAGGTTTGATTATTACGTCCACGTAAATGTGATTTGTATCACTTTTTATAGCTAATCAAAGGATTTTGATTATAATGCGCCGCTCAGAGACTCGATATGTCATCGAGTTCAGGTTTTATTGAGCGTTGATTGCCTTATGTTCAAAATGCTTGTTTCTATGCCTCCACTGGTTGCTTTGTCTATCGCTATCGTATGTGAGGTGATTGCTACTTCTTCAATCCCTAAAACTGAACAGTTCACCAAAATGATGCCGAGCACCATTGTCATTATTGGTTACGGGATTGCTTTCTTCCTACTGTCTGTAACAGTGAAAAGCATGCCTGTTGGTATCGTATATGCGATTTGGAGTGGAGCAGGTATTGTTTTGGTTGCTGCTGTAGGTTATTTCCTTTACGGGCAAAAACTCGACCTAGCGGCGATCGTTGGGATCAGCTTTATTCTCACCGGTGTGATGATTGTTAACTTACTTTCTAAAACTGCCGGGCATTAAAACGGCAGAATGAAACAGCAAAAAGCCGCAACACGTTATGTGCTGCGGCTTTTTTGTTACTTGCTTCTGATTGATTGAGGCGGTTAATTCACATTAATTTGCCATTGCCTCAATGAGCTCTACTTGTCGACGGCGTTTACGATTTCGGTACATCACAGCAGCCAAGGCAGGTAAGCTGAATGCGATAAAGCCTAGGATAAGCGCGTAGGCTCCAGTCTTCTCACTGATGCCAGCAGGCACGTCGAAAGAAACAAAAATAGTTACCATGCAACTAATCAAACCTAAAGTGGCGACTAACATCATCCCTAATTTCCCACCAGGCACTCGGAATGGACGTTCAATGTCGGCGTGCTTACGACGAGAAACCAAAAAGCTGACGAAAATACAGATGTACATCACCATGTAAAGTTGTGTCATCAGAATATTCAGCAACCACATGCCTTGATTGACGTTTGGCACCAAGATGAACACCAGTGAAAGAACACTGACAATCGCACCTTGCAGCAGTAGCAGAGGAACGGGCGCTTGGTTTTTGTTTTCCTTAGATAACGCCATCGGCATGAAGTGATCTTTTGCCGCCACATGCAAACTTTTTGTCGGCGCGATGATCCAGTTGTTCAAGCTTGCTAGGCTACCGAAGACAATGGCGAGTGCGATAACTGGCAGCATGAAGGACAGGTTCAAGTCATCAAAGAAAGCCTTAAATGCCAGAATGACACCTTCACTCAAGCTTGAATGATCACTCGATACAACGGAAGAGATAGACAGTGAGCATGCTGTTAAGGACACCAAGATGAGAGCAGTAGAGAAAATCAATGCTTTTGGATAGGTCTTTTGCGGATTGTCGACTTCACTGGCGTATGATGTGGTGATCTCCAAGCCGGTTAATGACAATACCACGGCAGTAAAGCCAGCCCCAATGCCATCTTGTGAAAAATCGGGTAACCAATCTGATGCGTGACGCAGTGAAATATGCGACTCACTAGGGTTTGTGTAGGCCCAATAGCCCCCAAGACCGATGATCAGAAGAATAGGGAAGATAAGTCCTAAAGTACCGAAAACATTGGTGATGATTGATGATAAACGTAACCCAAAGATGTTCACCAAGGTTAGTGCCCAGAAAATAACGTTAATCATCACCAGCATAAAAATGTTGTTTTGTGCTAGTTCAGGGAAGAATGGATATGCCCCTGTGGCGACAATGAACGAAATCAGTGGCGGGTAATAAACAATATTTTCTGCATATTGATACCACACGGTAGCAAACCCGAAGTTTGGCCCAATGGTCTCCTTACCCCATAAATATACGCCACCTTGCTGCGGATAAGTGGTGCTCAATTCTGCGCATACTAAAGCAGTCGGGACGAAAAAGCACAATCCAGCCAACAAGAAGAAAGAAATTGCGTGACTACCAAATAAGGCGGCACCCGGAATGTTCCTTATGCTGTCGACGGACGTAACCGTAATCATGATGACAGAAAAGACACTGAGTTTGACGGCGGATTTGGCGATATTGCTCATTCGATACCTTTAGTGATTGAGCCACGCGTTTGGGTCGTAGAACCCGCGTGCTACAAGTAAGACGAGCGTATTGTAGGTCTGTGAGAATCAGCGGGTATATAGCCAAAAATGGTATGTATTTACTCAAAAATGAACCGAAATCTCAGTGGTTTATTCGTAATCAATATAATCGATTGCGTTGTTTAAAAAACGCAAAATTGAATCAAAAAATGCATATAAGTAAAGGTGTTTATAGCGATTTAATTATTACCAGAAACCTAGAAATTTGATGAAAATACACCATTGTTTGACTCTGCCCTTAGGGGAAGGTTTAGATTGAGTGCGACTCGAATGAAACAGAAGTAGGAGAATATGATGGGATGTTGCAATCAAGCACCGAAAGGTGGCACGGGAAAACTGTCCTATTTATTAGGGTTAATGGCTTTGTTGTTTGTGGTTATCTTGCTGTTAGCGGCGTTCTTCGGTTAGAAGCGAGCAAACACAAACACGCCCTAAAGCGAGTGTTGCGTTTGATTAGATTACCTAGAAGCGGGTATTGGCCAAACCAATTCCGAAGAAAATAAACAAACCGCCGCTGACATAATTAAGCCATTTACTGGTTTTAGGAGAGGTCAGTGTCGCCTTTACTTTTGTCGCGAAGAAAATCACAAACAAGAACCAGCTTGCCACAATGCTTGCCTGTAACGCACCTAGCATCATGCTCTGCTCTAGAATATGTTCTGGTTTGACAAATTGCGGAAAGATAGACAAGTAAAAAAGGACGATTTTCGGGTTGAGTAAATTTGTCAGAAGGCCTTTAACGAATGCTTGCTTCAAGGTGTGCTTTTCAATCTTACGGTCGAATTTCAATTTTTTGTCTGCGAGCTTAAAGCCATTTTTGAGGTTATTGATACCAAGCCAAATCAAATACGCTACGCCCATCCATTTTAGAATGTTGAATGCAAGTGCAGACTGAGAGAGCAGCAAGCTCAATCCTTTTGCGGAAACAAACGCATGGATTAAAAAACCAAGCGCAACACCGAGGATATTGGCGATCGCGAAACGGCGGCTTTGCGTGAGTGCAGTAAATAAAATCAGCAAAGCATTGGGACCGGGAATGACAGCAAGGAAGAAAACAATACCGCCAAAAGCGAGCAAGGTGTCGAGATTCATTATTATTCCAATTAAAGCAAAAGATTGGCATCACCTAAGATAGGCGAGACTGTACACTTGCGTGCAGGGAAAAACAAATGGCGCTTATTACGAAAGCCAGTGTTTTTCACAGATTTGAAGAACGATCGTGATTGTGTGCTGGCTGGCGTAAATTTATATGGTTGTATTTTTCCTCTTTCCTTCCTGTTCGGATGCAGCATAATAACCTAGCTCAAACCGCATAGTTTTTCGAAGATTATCAAATAGGATTAGATAATATGTTGCTTGAAGATCTTCAAGTCGTGCTCAAAGTTGCAGAGTTTCGTAGCATCACAGGAGCCGCGACGGCGTTAGACATGAGAACGGCAACTGCCAGCGCGGCGGTGAAGAGAGTTGAAGCCTCCTTAGGGGCAGAATTATTTGTTCGAACTACACGTCATTTGCGGTTATCCAGTGCGGGTGAGCGTTACCTTCCTCAGTGTGAAAAAGCGCTAGAAATGTTAGAACACGCGAAACAGAATATGCGTGAAGATCTGGATATTATCGATGGAGAAGTTCGAATCGCGCTCTCTTCCGATTTAGGGCGAAATTTAGTCACACCTTGGCTCGATGAATTTATGGATAGCTATCCAAAGGTCACGTTGAGAAGCAACATCAGCGACAGTAACGTGGACTTTTACCGAGACTCGGTAGACATGGCGCTGCGCTATGGAGCACCAACAGACTCCAACATGTACGGCTTTAAAATTTGCAATGTGCCTAGGCTATTGTGCGCAACCCCTGAATACCTTGTAGAGCACGGCGCACCAAAGACTCCGCGAGACTTAATCGAACACAATGGTTTGCTGTACCAACTGCACGATACATTGCAGGACGTGTGGGGATTTAATGATGGTTATAACGAGCACAAAATTAAACTCAAAGGTAATCGCGCTTCCAATGATGGCGATCTCGTTAGGCGTTGGTGTGTTTCTGGAAAGGGCTTAGCGATAAAGTCTTGTTTGGATATGTCGCAAGATTTGCTTACCGGAAATGTCGTCAATGTCATGAGTGCATATAAACCCACTCCGACAGAACTGTGGTTGATTTGCCCGAGCCGTCAATCAATTACGCCAACAGTGAGATTGCTACGCGATCTGTTCAGAGAAAAAACTAAAGTCATCCTTACAGATTTGGTTGAGAAGGGGATATTGGATGCTTCGGTATTAAAAGTCAGTTAGCCATATGCCGCACGTTGTAAGCATTATGTGTGGTGTTTTTGTTGCGATTCGAGCGAAATCACCTCTTTTTTGTCTAACTTGCTACGGACAACCGCAAGATCAGAAAGTTCTTATTGTGTCCTGTGTCGAACAACCATAAAATCCGCGCGCTTTAGTTTCTATAATAAGCACACTCAATGATAAAAGTTACTTTCATTTATCGTTGTTTTTAAGGATTTTATAGGCGAGTTTCGTCTGATGACACATTCATGAATAAGCAAAATACACCAAAATTCAAGGCAGAATTTCTGGCTCCTCGCTATTGGGGTACATTGATCATCATAGGGATCATGTATCTTCTTAGCCTTCTTCCCTTTCGTGTACAGCTATCGCTAGGAAGCGGAATTGGTCGTATTGCTATGCGACTGATGAAAAAGCGTCAAGTCACGATCAAACGTAATTTAGAGCTGTGTTTTCCCGACATGAGTGCTCAAGAGCGTGAAGCAATTTTAAAAGACAATATCGACAACGCGGGTATTGCGCTATTTGAAACCGCAATGGCTTGGTTTTGGTCTGATAATCGTGTCAACAAACACGTGACGATCAAGGGGATGGAACACATCGAAGCTCTAGAAAAACAGGGCAAAGGTGCTTTAATGCTTGCCGTTCATTCTATGAACCTAGAGTTAGGTGCAAGAGCGTTTGGTATTAAAAAATCAGGTATGGGCGTTTACCGTCCAAATAACAATCCCTGTTTTGACTATTTTCAATATCAAGGCCGTTCGCGTTCCAACCGAACGTTGATTGATCGTAAAAATGTGAAAGCTATGCTGAATGCGCTGAATACTGGCGAACGTGTTTGGTATGCGCCGGATCATGACTACGGGACGCGTCGTTCAACGTTTGCGCCTTTGTTTGCGGTTAAGCGTGCTTGCACCACAACGGGTACAAGTTTGTTGGTTGACGCAACAGACTGTGCCATTGTGCCATTTACTATGGTGCGAGGTGACAACGGGCACTACACGTTAACCATTAGTGCTCCGGTTGAAGGATTCCCGAAAAACGATCCAGACCAAGCTGCCGCCTTTGTAAACAAGATTGTAGAGAAATCTATTTTAGCGAGTCCAAGCCAATATATGTGGTTGCACAGACGCTTTAAAACCAGACCGAGCGGCGAGTGCTGTTTGTATAAGCCTCAGTTAGCTCCTGCAATGTAGTTCAATAGCCCAGACGTTCGCTCTGGGCCTTCTTTTATCTGTCGATTCATTTCTGCTTGGTTGTTTGCAACAATAATGACACACAAGAGTGAAGGGGATTCGCTTTATCTCTTAGCTCCAGATGGACATAAATTAGAAATCCACAGTGGTGATTTGCACTCGCGATTAGAGAGCATAAAGTATCAGTCTTATGAAGATTTAGAGTGGTTGTAGGAGCGTTTAGATGAGATTATTTTTCGCACTGACGTTTGATCAACGCAGTAAGTCACTGCTCAAGCAAATCCAAGATAGGCTTCAACAACAAGGTATAGCAGGGCGCTATACTTGCGAAGATAATTTTCATATCACGTTGGCCTTTATCGGTGAATCGACAGAAGAAGAAACGCAGCGTCTTATTGATATTCTTCATCAACTTAGCTGCCGTTGTGAGCAGATTACGGTCGATCACCTAGGTTCATTTCGCCAAAGTGGCAGGCAACTGGCGTGGTTGGGGATTAAAGATAATTTAGCGATTACAACACTGCAAAACGAACTCATAGAGGCATTAGAACTGTATGGCTTTGTGACGGAGTCACGTGACTATGTTCCTCACATCACACTTGCTCGCCATGTCGATAAGCAAGCACCACTTGATGCTGTCGAGATATCACCTTTACTACTTCCCATTTATTCTATCGCTCTAATGGAAAGCAAAACGGTTAATGGAAAACTCGTTTATCACGCGCTAGAAGAGGTGGTTTGCTAGTGCTTTCTATACCTCAGTTCAGCCAATAATCCATAATAGCTGAACTGATTTCTAAATGATTACCATTTTTTAGCTTGGCTTTTTCGACAGGTTTTCAGCCAGTTTCCCAGCGACAAGTTGGAACGCTTCTAGCTCTTCCTCAGACACATTTAACGTCATCTTTTGAAAGATCTCAGCATCGACGGCTTTGATCTTCGATAACACTTCATTGCCTTTCTCGGTGGTCAACAAACACTGGCTACGTTTATCTTCTGGATTCGGTCTCTTCTCAATAAAGCCTTTTTCAATCAATGTCTTAATTAAGCGGGTGACTTGTGCTTTATCTCGATTTAAGAAGTTCACCACATCCATTGCAGTACATGGTGACTGTTTGCTAATGATTTTTATCACCCGCACATGCATAGGCGCGATAGGGAGTTCTAGTTGCTCAATTTGCTCGTGCAGTTGACGCTTTAAGACGTGCACAAGATGGAACAGATTATCCAGCGATTTTGGATTCGACATGTAACACTCCAAACAAAAGTGGTTGACATTGTCAACTAAATAACTATGGTTGACATTATCAACTTAATTGAGAGTAACTTCAAGAGCGAGAATTGAATGACAGAATCCTTGACCATGTCGAATGAACTGACACAACCGGCGAAGACGCCACTGATTCATAAAATTGCTGTTGTATTAGGGATGATGACACTAATGGGAGGGACACTGACAGGCGTAATGACTTACATGAACGTAGGCTATTCCGATTCTTTCTTCAGCGATTGGCTGCACTCATTCTTAATGGCGATTGTCGTCCTTGTGCCAACGGGTATGGTGATGATGACGCTAATGACCAAACTGGTTGGCAAGTTATTTAGCCGAGCCAGTGAAAAGCAGAAAAACCTTGTCGTTGGTGTCTTTATGGCGCTGATTATGGAATCCGTTATGGCGTTTATCACCGCTGCTAACAACATAGGGTTTGAGGACGTATTCGTATTTGGATCTGCTTGGTTAAAAGGACTTTTCGCTGCGTTACCTGTAGCAATGGTGTTGATGACCATTACATCCATGACCATCAAACCAAAGATTGAACGCTTTCTAAAAAGCGAGTGAATATTGATTGGAGAAATGAGATGAGAAAAGATAACCACTACCGCATTACTATTGAAGAAGTAAACGTAGAAGAAGGCCGTGAAGCAAAAAGCTTGAGCTTTGAAGTCCAAGATCGCGAAGACATGTTGAATATCGTAGATAAGATCGGTCAGGGCAGCGGATTAGAACCTGCAGATGCGACACGTGTTGGTGTTGCACTTCGTCTGCTTGGTCCTGTGATGATGAAAGATCGCAAGCATCCGTTATTCGCTGATTTCATGCCACACTTCAGAAACTTCATGCAAAATATGAAGAGTACGGTGAAACGTAATCTAGCTTAATGATAAGCTTCTGAGCGCTTTGAGTAGACTCTAGCGCAAACAAAAAGGCTGGTATTAAACCAGCCTTTTTTCGTGTGATGACTTGGTAAAAGTTATTTACCCAAGTATCGGTTTTCTAGATGTGCTTTGAAGTGCTTCGCGTTTAACACTTCACCTGTTGCTTGCGTCACCAAATCATCGGTCGAGAACAGGCTACCTTTGCTCCAGATGTTGTCTGATAACCAAGTAAAGATTGGCGACAGATCGCCAGAGCGAATCGCGCCATCCACGTCCACGGTTTGCTGCATCGCTGCCATAAACTGCGCCGCGTACATCGCGCCAAGCGTGTATGATGGGAAGTAACCAAAGGCGCCATCTGTCCAGTGGATGTCTTGCATACAACCATTCTTGAAGTTACCTTCAGTCGATAAACCCAAGTACTCTTTCATCTTCTCGTTCCACAGTTCTGGAACGTCTGTATGCTTGATCACGCCGTTCATTAGATCGCGTTCAATCTCGTAACGTAAGATAACGTGAGCAGGGTATGTCAGTTCATCAGCATCGACACGGATGAAACCTTTTTCTACATGCGTGTAGATTTTTGACAAGTTATCTTGTGCAAACTCAGGGCCTTCAAAGTGATTAGAGGCCAGACGTGCTAAGTGTTCTACGAACGCTTGACTGCGACCCACTTGCATCTCGAAGAACAGCGATTGAGATTCATGAATACCCATTGAACGAGCTTCACCAGCCGTGGTGCCTGCTAGCGATTTAGGTAAACCTTGTTCGTAACGCGCGTGACCTGTTTCATGCACAATACCCATCAAAGATTGCACGAACTCTGTTTCATCGTAGCGGGTGGTAATGCGAACATCTGTTGGCACACCGCCGCAGAACGGGTGAACACTCTCATCAAGGCGGCCATGTTCGAAGTCGAATTGAAGCAGCTTCATGACTTCCAGACCCAAGGCTTTTTGTTTCTCTGTTGGGTAGTGACCGTTTGGAAGCAGAATGTTGCTCGCTTTTTGCTTTTCGATGGCTTCATCAATCATTGATGGCAACCATGTTTTTACGTCTGCAAATAGCACGTCTAAAGATGCTGATGTTGTGCCTGGCTCGTACAATTCCAACATCGCATCGTAAGGTGATGTACCAGTAGCTTCGGCGCGAATTTGTGCTTCTTCTTGCGACAGCTTAACCACTTCAGCCCAGTTCTTTTCGAAGCCAGCCCAGTCGTCATTGCCACGTTGGGTACGCCAAGCGTGCTCACATTTTGAGCCAGCTAGCGATTGTGCTTGAACCAAAGATTCAGGTAGCAGGTTCGCTTGCTGCCAATCGCGTTTCATTTCGCGAAGTACCGACTGGTCTTGTGCTGATAATGACTCTTCTTCTGCTTGAGCAAACAGATCACCTAGATGAGGTTGAGTCAAAAGAGAGTGAATATGAACCTCTAGTTCAGCCATCGCATTAGAGCGAGCTTCCGCACCGCCTGATGGCATTACGGCTGCCTGATCCCATCCTACGATTGCAGATAAATGGCCAAAGTTAGAGACTTTTTTTGAATGTTCGACGAGTTTTTGAAATGCGCTCATGTGACTACTCTTTGTTATGTTCTTTCCTTAAACGCCCCAAATGGGGTCCTTGAACGTGATGTTCGTATCTCTCGACACCGATGCAGAGCAAAATGCAGCATCAAAGTAATGTCGATAGAGAAGTGTGTCTAATTTACTATTTATTAACAAATAATGCAGGTCTATTGTGCACAAATTCAGGTACTTGTATAGATAACCGAGAGAAGGTTAACGATGTGAATTGTTGGCAATGATACGCAATGCATTTTAATGGACCTTGATATCGACACTCTGTGACTTTCAACGACTTAGATCACAAAAGTTGCTTGCGCATTAAACAGTTTGACGGTATTGATGTGTGATACTTAATCACTTATTAAAAAAATATGGATATTTTGAATTTTGAGGCATTCCTGATTGCCATCACGATTTTGACGCTGACACCCGGATTGGATACTGCTTTGGTGATCCGCAATACCACTCGAGCAGGGCTTAAAGACGGTTGCACGACAAGTTTGGGGATTTGTTTTGGTTTGTTTGTGCATGCATTTTTCTCTGCAGTCGGTATTTCTGCCGTTTTGGCGCAGTCGGCAGAGCTGTTTCAGATGGTTAAAATGGTGGGCGCTGCTTATCTAATATGGCTGGGGTTGAGCAGTTTACGCGCATTGATGAAATCGAATGAGGGAATCTCGGTTTCTGAGCAAGCACACCAAGATTACAGTGGTAAACGTTCTTTTCGTGAAGGTTTTCTTTCTAACGTGTTAAACCCGAAAACCGCCGTATTCTATCTTGCGTTTCTTCCTCAATTTGTAAATCCAGAAGGATCGCCATTACTACAATCTATGATCATGGCTTCTATTCACTTTATGATCGCGATGGTTTGGCAATGTGGTTTGGCAGGTGCACTCAATTCTGCGAAAAGTTTATTAAAAAATGCCAGCTTTATGAAATGGATGGAAGGAGCAACGGGTGCTGTATTAGTTGCCCTTGGGATTAAGCTACTTGTAGAAAAACCAGCATAATGCGCGTATTGATTCGACTGATTATTAGTTTTGTTGTTTTCCTATTTGCTGTCGGAGCGTTCGTGGCGTGGAAAACTATTCCCCAATTGCACTTTGTTGAGAAAGGAATGGAGTGGGATTGGCATTGGGAGTATTTCTTACCATTTTCCAATGGAATTCAAACCACACGCACACAAGACACAAAGCAGTTATTGCTTAGGCGAGTTTACTTGCAAGACGCGACCGCTGTTTTTGTAGGGACGACGTTAGACAACAAATTTGAAATCGATGTTGTGAATGAAGACGCTTGCGACCCTGAATCCAGCAAATGGGCGTCTGTTTCGGTTAATGGTCAACCGATGTCTCATGTGCCTATGCTGTGTGAAGCGTCGGGTGAAGGTTATATTTATCGATTTGTCGGTCCGAAGTTGAAATCTCTAGAATTTGGGATTGATGACCATTTCATTCGAGAAGACTTCCGCCTATGGCCGATTTCAGAGATAAAAGCCGACCAGTTCAAGCAACAGCATTCTACTTTTTTCAATAAACAGGGCGATAGTCAGGAACATCAATGGCTTCGTGATTAATTCATTTAGAGTTGACGTTTGATACTAAAAGAGACAAGTCATCCGCTTGTCTCTTTTTTAGTTGTAGGTCAGTTTATGGGTTGAACCAACAAGCGAGCGGCGCGGAAGCCAAGTCGGTCTAAGACGCTTGAATCAAAATCTGTTACAACACTGATATCACCAATTTGAAGGTGTTGAACGTGTGCGTTTTTATCCCAATTTAAAGGCGTATCTACGGCCAACCCACGACCTACATCTATCATTCCTATCTGCTGTGATTCGGCGTCAAAGAGCCCGGAAACATGAGAATAGTATGGCTGAAGTGTTGCGCCAGCCGCATGCTGCATCAGGGGTAAGCCGTGATTGTGAATCGCCCAACTCCAGTCCCACCATTTCGTTTCTCCCGGAATGTAGCGATGATCCCATTGATAGCGGATGTTTTCTTTGAGCTCACTGGCGCGACCAAGCGTGAAAGTATGCGAGATTGTCGGTCTATCTTTTGGATGAGCATGCCAAGCATTACCACTGTAACGTAAGAACCCATCGAAATTAACTCGATAGCTGATGTCAGCTCGAAAACGAAACGGATAAGAGATTCTAGAATGTGAGAGCTCAATACGAATCGGGAGAATTGAGCGTGCAGGCACAGTGAGGTTTGCCTCTCTGGTAGCAGGGAGAGTACTGGTGCCAGAGGTTAAGTCGGAGAATACCTGATTCCCTTTGACAATAAACCAAGGTGATGTGGTTCCAATGGTAGGCCATTGAAATGGGGAGCTGATATGAACAGATTGTGCAAAAGCGGAGTTATCGGTTTTAGACCAAGTTGCGGTTTGCTCTACATCAAACTGAATGTGGATTTGTTTGGCTTGGTCGAGAGTGTTGATCGCATAGGCTGTAATTGTGTGTGTTGAATCTTCCGTAGATTCAGTGATGTTGCCATGTGAAAAGTAATGAGGGTTGAGCTGGTAAGCAAAGTCGCTGGCGGTGATTTTAGTTTTTTCTGAGCATCGTTCACCGTTGCATGAGCCCGTGTTGTTTCCTTGTATTTCCCAGCCATCATGTACTTGATTGACAACCATGTCTTCGCCAACAAAATTGCCCCCGTTACCACTTAACCATGCGTAGCCAAGCGTATGCGCCAAATAACTCACTGGTCGAATAAAAAGCTCTTGATTGGAGACGAGTTCATACTCAATTTCAGCCTTACTCCCTTCCGCAATAGATATACCAAGGTGCTTGGGCAGTTCTGTATTTGGGTGAATAGGGTAACACCAAGTTTTATGGCTCGATTGTTCTGGTTTGATCTGGCCATGGTAGCCTGAGCCCATGATCGCCCAGCCGCTTTCGAGGCCCACAATGTCCCAGGTTTGCATGCGCGATAGAATGGCTGTTTTATGCTCTTGTGCTTCTTGGTAGGTAAGCTGACGATAGTCGGATCTACATTGATGATTTTCCAATTCGTCGATAACAAGCTGATCTGAATAGATTTTGGCTTGAGCAAAAGTGGATAAGAAGGAAAGCGCAAGCGTAATCGATAGTGGCGTACTGACGTGCAGCATAAATACAGTGTCCTTTATTTTAATGATTGAGTTCTAGTTAGCTTTTAGGCTCGTATTGCCCAAAAGCGGGCGTACTCTTTCATATAAAACAAGTCAAAAAACACTGAAAATAGTTGAAAAATAATTCTGTTATTTATCAATCTCTTGAGGTGATGAAAGTATTATTCTTATGAGGTTTTGAGTGCTTTAAAAGAAAAGCTTAAAGGTGTGAGGTTAAGTTAGTGTTGAACAATCCGTTATGATTACTCAACGTTAGTTTCATTTGCGCTTGGAGGTTCGAATCACTAGTTCAACCACTTAATGACGTTGTCCCACAGTTTTGGGTCAACGCATTTGGCATCCACGAGTTGTTTGTCCATAAAAGGTTGCTGATAGACGTGGGATTCACTCATGATACCGAGCGTTTTAAACTGACGGAAAAAGCGTAATAGCCGCATCACACGATCGAGCCGCTCATCTTGATGGACACAACGATTGATGACAAAGCCAATCTTAATCTGACGAGACTTAAAGATGTGTTTCTCGATAAGTGTATTGATGAACGGCAATGACGCATGCAAATCGATAGGCGATGGTTGCATGGGAATCACGATGTAGTCCACGTAACGCAAATAGCGCACTAAGTCGCTTTCTGAAAAGTTTGCAGGGGAATCTATCACAACGTAATCAGTGTTGGTGCTGACTTTCAACGTCACTGCGATGTTAGACAGGCTGCGCAGAGAAGGGTTATAGCTTTGATTTGGTAGTGCCTCAATGCTATTCGCCCAACTGTTAGTCGATTGTTGTTTGTCAAAATCGACCAGCTCTACCGTATGTCCGTTATGGATGAGTTTGCTTGCCAAGCTGGCAGAAAAGGTTGATTTACCAACACCACCCTTTAAATTTAAGACAATGATTTTTTTAGCTTTTGAATAAGCAATACTGGTTTGGCGTGGTTTTACTTGCGACAGCAAACGGTTATCCCCAATTTGAAAAACTTAGGCATTATGTCTGAATGGTTAGTTAAATTGGTTGGCATTCTATAAATCGATACTCTGCCGATGCTTATTCTCGTGCTCGTTTGATTAAAAAAGCCCGCGATGGGGAGTCGCGGGCAAAGTGTTAGCGATCTTTATTGTTGTTTTTGTGTGTTATTCTGCCGCGTGGATCGTCATCTCGGCGCTGCTGAACCCAAGAGCACTTAGCTCATCAGAATCAAAGTTGCTCGTGACTTCAATATCTCCAACACGTTGGGTGTTATTTTGAGATACATCATTTGCTGAACGCGCTTGAAGGCCAAGCGGTGTTGCTTTACCGATTTCGATTGTTCCTGCGTATTGTGACTCTGCGTAAAAATCACCAGACACGTAAGAATAGAACGGACGTAAACTTGCTCCAGTTGCATACTGCATGCTACTCAGTCCGGCTTCACGAATGGCCCAACTCCAATCCCACCATTTCACTTCACCTGGGATGTAACGATGATCCCATTGGTAGCGGATATCCGAAGATTTGTCGCTGCCGCCTCCCATCGTAAAGGTATGGCTACGATAAGGGCGGTTGTCTGGATGAGAGTGCCATGCGTTACCACTCCAGCGTAAAAAGCCGTTAAAGTTTACGTCGTAGCTGATGTCTGCATTGAATCGGTAAGGGTAGGAGATAGTGGAACGATAAAGCTCGACACGCACTGGTAATTCGGAATTCGCGGGTACCATTGGGCGAGCTTGTAATGTGACTTGCTCGCTGGTGGATGCGCCATTGGAATTTGAGAAGCTTTGATTCGCTTCAAAAGTAATACTCAGTTTGGTATTGCCAACTAGTGGCCACTTAAACTCATTTTCTGTTTTAACCTGTTGAGCGAACCCATAGCTATTGGTTTTTGACCAGTTAGTTGATTCATCTAATTTAAGGTCGACAACGATCTGCTGTGGCGTGTTGCTGTAGTTTCGAGCTGTTGCAGAAATCGTTTTCACCAATTCTCGTTCGGATTCAATGACCTCTCCATGCCAAAAGTCTTTGTCATTCAGTGTGTAAGTAAAGTTATTGACCGTGATTTTGGACTTCTCTCCACAGCGGTAGCCACTACAAGACCCATTGTTATTACCTTGGATGACCCAGCTATCACCAACGCGGTCGACTTTCATGTCTTCACCCACGAACTGACTGTTATTGCCACCAACCCATGCATAGCCGAGGTAATGAGCGAGGTAACTTAAGGGACGAACGAAGTTGCTACGGTCGGTCACTAAATCGTATTGAACGTCGATTTCACCGCCTTCAGGTACGGCGCGTGCCGCGTATTTGGGGATTTCAGATTGCGCTTCATCTGGGTAACAGAAGGTTTTGCCATTCGGTAAATCTTGTTTGATTCTTCCGCTGTAACCCGGGCCCATGATCACCCAATCCCCTTTAAGTCCGGTAATTTGCCATTGACCCATACGTGATAGCAAGGCACTTTTTTGCTCTTCTGCTTCATATCGGTCGAGTGGACGATAACCGCTGCGACATACGTCCTCACCCAGCTGGTCTAGTACGATTTGGTCGGGGTAGATCTTTGCATATGCACCACTTGCGAAGGTAGAAAGGATAGCGGCGGACAATAAGCTAATGTTGATGTTTCGCATGAACGTTCCCTTATGACTGTATTTTTATTTGTGTTATGAGCCGCGATTTAGCGGACAGGCTTACTGTTCCATGCTGATAAGATTGATAGTACTGAAAATAGTTGAAATATTATTACCCATACAATCAGTTAGTTATGTTGTTTCATTTGTCATTTCTCAGTCGATGACATCGATTGCGTTTATATTTTTATGAAATGGAAAATGGATTGCGCCAACCATTTTGAAATTAGAATAATTACTCATGATTAAGTGAAATAAACGAAAGGACAACTAAATTTTGATTTATACGTTTTTAACGTAATTGAGTTTATGATTTATATCAGATAAGACTAATTAAAGCGTTGGGGTTAAATAATGAAATCAGTAGAAAGTTCAATTAGAGTATTAGTAAATGGTAATTTCAGAAAAACTGTATTAGGAAAAATGAATTTAAAAGGCCAATAGTTGAGTGCTTTGTATCGAAATATTATCAATGAAGCGTACTTATTAAATTATCTATTACCGCTTAGCGAGAAGCTTTGTTCGTCCAGTCTGTTTATCTCTAATAAGAGAGAACACCTCATTTTGTAATAGAACTTCTATATCAAAATAGATAGGATCATCGTTTAATACTAGATAGGGTGAAAGAAATAAATCGTTCAAAGCAGGGCGGATTTCTTGTACGGAGAGTAGATTCATTTTACCAGAGATAGAAAGACTCGAATCGGAATAGGGTCTTGATTTGCCTTTAAAGCTAAGAATGATTGGGTTCGACATCGATTCATCTTGCAGCGATACAATATGAGTGATGACACGATGGTTTAACCGCGTTAAGCCATCAATCCGCACGGTATGCTCATGAGGGAGAATATCAACCACGCTATGGTGATAGCGTCTATCTTCCATATCGTGATAGCAAGGTAGACTCCAAGCGCCAAGAAAGACCAAACATGAAAGGGCAATAGCGATAAACGGTTTCATCGGTTTTCCTCTGCAATGAATTGAGCGACTGTCTCTGAAGCTTGCTCAAACTGCGTTTGGGTATAGAACACATTGATCGATTTTCGTGTTTGTTTGTTTAACCAAGACATCTCAGAGAACTGGTCATTTTCTTCAATGTAAACGACACAAACGCACTGATGTTTCGTCAGCAATTTTCCAAGGCGAACCGATAACTGCGTATTAGGATCGGTGTAGACCTCGAGCATCCCGACAGAATGCTCCTTCAGCGCGTTGTTACGCTGTGGATGATTGTACTTACTGTGAAACTTACTCGCCCCAACCAAGCTCGCAGCAAACAAAATGCCAAGAGACAAGATGTAACACGCTAGGCTTTTGTAGTTCGATTCATGTTTGATAGTGGGAGTGAACGTTGGCGTGTCTTCCCGTATAGCTTCAGTTGTTTTAACGGAGGGAGTGACTGCGATTAAGCATTCGTTGAGCAGTACACCTTTGACTAATCGATACCCAATTTTCGGGACAGTAACAATTGGTGATTCTCTCACTCCCACTTTAACAAAGCCTTGTCTGAGAACACTGATACTTTTTGCTAATGACGTTTCTCCGATATATTCGTTTCCCCACGCATATTGTACGATATCCTGTTTCTTAACGACTTCGGGAGATTGGTCGAGCAATAACGTGAGAATCTGTGACTCGCGATACCCAATTTTTATCGTAATATCACCATTAGAAAGCGTGTTTTTTATAGGGTTATATAAAATCATACGGTTATTTTTTTATTATAATGTTCAAGAGGTGAGAAGAATCTTCACATCTCATAGTATATGAATAAAGGTTACCAATTGGTGACTAAAATTTACTATCGCAATAACTGTCTATTGATAGAAGAAAACATAATCATAGTAAAACATCAACTCTATGCCATATTAATATTCTATTTAGTGATGTAGCTTCAGTGATGATGGATATAATTACACACAAATAATATGGTTTAAAGTTTGCTAAATAATGAGTCTTGATGGTTTTTAATAAAATATTGTCGTATATATCATTATATATTTAATTATTTGATAACTTGAAAGCGATTATTAGCCAATTGGAGAGTAAAATAGATGATGGTAAATAAATCCTAAAGAGGATCGTCGGAGAGGTTAAATATAAAACTTGAGGATAAAAAAGCCCGCTGTGAACAGCGGGCTTAAAGTTTCTAACTCGTTTTTAGGCTTTTACAGCATCAAAATCATCTGTTTGAGAAGATGGCTTGAAGAACAGCTTCGTCTCTTCCAACACCACGTGGCGTAGAGCAATCAAACCAATCAGGTTAGGAATTGCCATCAGGCCGTTTACGATATCAGCCAGTAGCCAAATCATATCAAGGTGAAGGAACGCACCAGATGCCACCAAACCAACGAAAATCAGTTTGTATGGAAGCACAGCTTTGGTACCGAATAGGAACACAACGCAACGCTCACCGTAGTAGTTCCAACCAAGAATGGTGGTAAATGCGAAGAACATAAGACCGATAGACACCAGCATTGGGCCTAATGTTTCGGCGTTCAAACCAACGGCAAATGCGTGTGTTGTCATCGCTGCACCTGCAAGGTCACTTTGCCATGCACCCGTAAGGATCAAAGCAAGACCTGTCATGGTACAAATGATGATGGTATCGAAGAAGGTACCCGTCATTGAAATCAGACCTTGTTTAACACAAGAATCCGTTTTCGCTGCTGCGGCTGCCATTGGCGCACTACCCAAACCTGATTCGTTTGAGAATACACCACGTGCGATACCAGATTGGATTGCCAGCATAATGCTTGCACCTAAGAAACCACCCGTTGCTGCGGTTGAAGTGAATGCAGACACCAAAACTAACTCAACTGCGTTTAGCAATTGGTCCGCGTTCATGATGATCACACTCAAACACGCTAGCACATAAAATAGCGCCATTGCAGGAACCACTTTACCTGCTACGCTCGCAATCGACTTGATACCACCTAATGTAACGAAAGCCACCAGTAGTGTCAGGATGAAAGCTGACAGCCCGCGGTCTACACCGAGAGAAATCTCACTTGCATCAAGAATGGCATTCACTTGTGGGAAGGTACCGATACCAAAACAGGCAACGCCCAATGCAAATACCGCGAACATGATAGCTAGCGCTTTCGAGCCAACACCATATTGCAGGTAGTACATAGGACCACCAATCATTTGGCCTTTGTCGTCAACTCGACGGTATTTCACGGCAAGAAGACACTCAGCGTATTTGGTAGCCATTCCGAATAAAGCGGCAAGCCACATCCAGAATAGGGCACCAGGACCGCCGAGTTTGATTGCGGTTGCAACACCAACGATGTTACCTGTACCGATTGTTGCAGATAGCGCAGTACATAACGCTGCAAAGCTAGAAACGTCACCCTGTTTATCAGATGACTTATCTTTACTAAATACCATCGCTAACGCAGTTGGTAGGTGCTTAAATTGGATCAAACCTAAGCTAAAAGTGAAGTAAACACCGGTACCCACGAGCAATAGTAGCAGTGGTGGACCCCAGACAAAGTTATCAATGGTTTGAAGTAAAGATTGTAGGTCGTTCATGATTTCCCCTTAATAAAACAACTAATAAGGAGAAGAGGGAAAGGACGAGATCAAGGATCTCTAATAGAGCCAAGCTATTTAAAGTAGGCGGGAACGCCAAATAGTCAGGTTGTTACTTTCCACTCCTCTGTCCTTTTGCCTGAGAGTTTCACCCTACACAAATGTGTAAGACTTGCTCCTTCGGCGACCGATTTAACGGTTCTCTCCAGAGGTTCCTCCAACTACAGTCCCCGCTACCTAAGTAGCACCTGAAATAGTTAATTCTTCGGCGAGTTACGCTAACTAAATGTTAATATTTAGTTAATAACCACTCTCCTGCAGTCTTCATCGGAACATTTACTCAATAAAATGAGTAAAGGTTAGTTAATGATGCTGGTCATCATTAACGTGTGAACTCTATCATGTTTTTTTACCATTTCAACACCCAATTGCAGATTTATTTTCAACACATTATGCGGGTTGGAATGGCATCAAAGTCATAGTCGGACGATTCTTGAACGAAATGGTTTCCTAGCGAGGGCATTTAAGTGGTCAATGGCCGGTTAAGCCCCTATCAGTTTGTTCAATGTGGTATTGGTGAGGTGATGATAAGTTGTTCAAGATAGGAGATTAATTTGATCAAAACGGGAGCAATCACTTTAAAATCTACGCTATGTTGACCGTATGCCTCGTAGAAATAGGTTACAATGAATTTTTGCGAGACTGTCTATGGAATCAGATGGGTTCTCATTATTGGACAAGGAGGCAGTATGACCAGATTATTAGCCATTGCGGTATTGGTCGCGTTAGCATTCGTGTTATTTCGTTACCGTACCAATGAAAAAGTCCAAAAAGCGACCGTTATTACATTGATCGGTGCATTCTTAATTTATACCGCATCAATCATGATAGCGGAACTCACTCGCTAGCGAATCAAGTAGAGTCCTCGGAGTAAGATACAGTGACTTCTCAAAACAACATTGAAGATCAAGACGAAGTAGTCGTCATTGAGGAGCGCGATAAGCGTACTCATTTTTACATCGGTATTGCCGCTGTGCTAGGCCTCGCTTTTGGTGGTTTAGCCGGTTCTGTTCTAACGGCAAATAAATGGGAATCGACTTATCAAGTATTAGAAGCGAAATACCAAGCACTTGTGAATGACAAGTCTGACTTGGTGTCTCAAGTAAAAACACGTGAAGCAGGTTTAGATAAAGAAATCGACGCTAAAGTCGCTACTCTTCTAGCTGAGAAAGAAGAAACACACAAGGCTGAACTAAATGCGCTGCAAGAACAACTGACAGAAGTTGAAAAAGTGAACCTGTCTCTTGAAGCACAAGTAAAGCAGCAGATGGATAAGCTAAGCTCGACCAAAACGGAGAATGATAAGCTGAACCGTCAGGCTGACATGCAAGCTACGATGTTCGAGCGTTCGCGCGAAGTATTCAAAAAAGAAATGCAGATTTCACAAGATCTGGATGCCCTTGAGAAAGAGCGTAAATCGTTACTCCCTAAGATTGAAACGCTCAAGAAAGAGTGTGATGTTTTCTTAGAAGGTAAGTCGTGGGATGTGAAATCTGATGCTTGTGATAAGCACGACGAAGCAAATTCTCGCTTAAGCCAAATTGACCAGCTGATCGAGGTCCATAAAATGGATCTGAAGCAAATTAAAGAGATTACCGAAGATATGGGATTGTAAGACCGTATCGAGAATCTTGAAATTAAAAAAGGAGCTCAATGAGCTCCTTTTTTAATGCGCAGCTACCAAGGTAGCGATCAGATGCGAGACGCGTCGTAACCCGACGCCAGTAATAATTCACGCTCGTGCTTAATGAGCTTCGCACGATCTTCAATCAATTCATTCAGTGCTTGAGAAGGTTCGCCCGCGAGCGCTTTAAATGAATCAAAGGATTCAGCGGTCTCCACCTTATCAATCATCGCGCTGATCACGTTGCGTGCTTCACAAGGGTTACTCTCCGTTGTGAAGTATTCAACTTGTTTTGCCGCGGTTTTCATCTCTGTGAGCAGTTCAAGTGGGCTGCTTTCTTTTGCTACGGCCATGTAGTTATCAAGCACACGCTTCGCATACAACAATTCTTTCAGTGGAATATCTCGACCACTTACAATTAGCGACTCATTAAGGATCATACTTGAGCTCATTGGCATTCCTTTTTTATCAATAATTCAAACTTCTTAGGCATTGGCTTGAGTCTAATTTATTGAAGTCTGAATGGGAATGCCTAAAAAGCACATTATTAAACGTTTTTCTGATTATTTACGCCTTGCTAGTGAGTAAGTACGCAAATCGCGTATTGGGTAGAATCTTCAGAAGATACGTCAGTCAGGTACTCTGAGTGTTCGATTGCTTTCTGAGTGCATCAAATGTGGGTGTTATCTGTTCTCAATATTCAATATTAATTCATGAAGAAGCAACCCGGCGTCACCCCAAAGCTATGTTTGAATAGATGATTAAAAGCACTCACGCTGGTAAAGCCACACTCCAGTGCAACGGTGGTAACTGGGAGGTTTTGCGCCAACAACGTCAGAGAGAGGAACAACCTTGCTTGTTGACGATACTCGATGAAAGACATGCCAACTTCATTGCGAAACAAACGGCTCAAAGTGCGGCTGCTGACGTTAATTTCCTCTGCCCATTGTTTTAATGAACGATTATCCGCAGGCTCATCCAACAGTGAGTTACAAACCTGCCCAAGTTTGGCATTGTTGGGAAGAGGGATTTGAATGGACGCTTGCGGCGCGACTTTCAACTGATCCAACAAAACTTGAACAATACGCCAATACGGCTCTGTGCTGGCTTGATCGGCCGGTTGCTCAGAAAGGTGAATGATCATCTCGCGCAACATTGGTGACACGTTGAGAACATCACTCTGAGTTGGCAGCTCAGTATCGATGCTCGGCAACAAGTAGACGTTTTTCATTGCCGCATCGCCATACATATACACCTTGTGGCTCTCATGCGCCGGGATCCACACCGCTCTTTGAGGCGGAACCACCCATAGCTGAGATTCTGTCTCGACCGCCATCACACCACTGCTGGCGTAAACCAATTGGTTGTGTTGATGGCAATGCCAATCAATGACGTGCCCATCGGGGTAGTGCTTGGGAATGACCACCGCTTCTAAGAGATTGATGCTGGCGTCCAGACTGATGGCTTTGATGTTCTGGCTCATTTGAGCAATAACCTGTCTTGATAGAATCTATACGCCAAATGCTAGCCAGATAAACTGAGCTTGTCATTAGTTAGCTTTCCTTTATTTGGTTTGGAGTCGAGATGAACCGTTCCTTTCACGCAGGTGTCCTCAATGTGGGGCATGCGCTCAATCATTACTTCTTGCTCATCTTTCCTTCTACTGTACTAACGCTTCATAAAGAATGGGACATGAGTTACGCAGCGCTGCTCCAAGTGGGGAGCGTAGCCATGTTGGTTTATGGCGTGATGTCCCTGCCTGCTGGTTGGCTGGCGGATCGTTGGAGCCGAAAAGGCATGATGACCGTTTTCTACTTTGGGATGGGCACCTCTGCATTATTTACTGCTCTTGCGCAAACGCCATGGCAAATGGGGTTGGGGCTTTGTGCCATAGCCTTGTTTGCGGCGATTTATCATCCCGTCGGTATTGCACTTATCTTTAGCTCTGCAAACAAAACAGGCAGGGCTATCGCAGTAAATGGACTAGCAGGTAACTTGGGTTTGGCGTTTGCTGCAATGGGAACCGCTTTGTTGTGCCAATGGTTCTCTTGGGAAGCCGCATTTTATGTTCCAGGCCTTGTGTGTTTATTAACTGGTATTGTGTACTGGTATGCATCGAAAGGTGTTACTGATATCGAACATGCGAAAAGTAGACGTGACGACGTAACGATGTCTTTGCGACAACTCAAAGTGCTGTTCGTTTGCGCTGCGGTGGTTGTCTTCTTCGGCAGTTTAGTCTTTCAATCTACGACGACCTCGTTACCGAAAATCATGGACGCACAATTTAGCCAATCATTGAGCCTTTCAAGTACGTTAACCACATCGATTTTTGTTTGTGCCGCGTTTATTCAGCTTGTTGTGGGTGAGCTGCTTGACCGCGTTGATATCAAGAAGCTGCTCGCCTGCATTGCTGGTGGGCAACTGTTATTCCTCCTATTAGCGACGGTTACTCATGAATGGTCATTGGTTCTTGTGTTTGTTGGTTTGATGTTGTGTACATACGCGCAAATACCAGTGAATGATTGGCTTATTGGCCGTTATTCCGATGTGAAATGGCGCTCGAGAATCTACGCCGTTAAGTACACATTAAGCTTTAGTACTGGACCTATCGCGTATTGGCTTATCGCAGCGACTTATGCTCATACACAAGAGTTTGTATTGATGTATTTCATCCTCGCTGGTGGGATGGGGATAGCACTGTTGAGTACAACGTTAATGCCTTCGTCAAGCAAAAGAAAAACGGCTAGCACCGCATTAGTAAAACAATGATACAAAAAGGAGCGCATGTTGCGCTCCTTTTTGTAGTTACTGTATGGCTTTAGAAGAGTACCAGTCGTTTTGATAAGCCTTAGAGGCAAACAAAGCGTTGGCCTTAGCGCGTTCAATGATAGCTGGGTCCACTTCAATAGGCTTCATCGTTTGGTTATCGAAGTTGTATTGCATGGTCGATACCTTTTCGCCCGGCGAGAATACAACGAGATTGTCTCGGGTTAAGTAACCAAAGTTCTTGTCGTATTGCATCATGGCACGTTCGTCTTTGCGTGCGAGAGGCTTAGTAAGATCACGGCCAATCATCGGCGTTTTCGCATCCACACCAATCAAAGAAAGTAGCGTAGGTGGCATATCTAGGTTATTAGCAATACGGTCGTCTTTACGTGGCTTAATGTCTTTACCAAGAATCAATGCTGGGATGTGGAAGTGTTTTACAGGCACTAAGTTAGCACCAGATACACGGGCATCGTGATCGGCAATCACAATGAATATCGTGTCATCCCAGTAAGACGATTTCTTGGCTTTATCAAAGAACGTACCAATTGCGTAATCCGAATACTTCACTGCGTTATTGCGTGTCATGTATTCAGAGTCGTAAGGCTCGATTTTACCTTCTGGATATTCGTATGGGCTGTGGTTACTTGAACTGAATACTAAGCTGAAAAAGGGCTTGTCGGTCTTAGACAGGCGTTCAAATTCGTGGTCTGCTTTGGTGTACAGGTCTTCATCGCTCACCCCCCAAGATCCAACAAACTCTGGATTTTCGTAATCTTTCTCTTCAATGATTTGATCAAAACCATTGCCGAAAAAGAAGGTTTTCATGTTGTCAAAGTTTGCTTCGCCACCATAAATAAACTCGGTGTGGTAGCCGTTGGCTTTCAAAAGGTCTGCGATAGTAAAGAAGTTCGTCTGGCTTTTGCTTAGTTTTACAACCGCACGTGATGGTGATGGTGGGAAGCCTGTCGTTACTGCTTCAATACCACGAACAGAGCGAGTTCCTGTTGCGTATAGCTGTGTAAAGTTCCAACCTTCAGCCATAAGCTTGTCGACATTGGGCGTGAGTGGTAATCCTCCTAGTTCTCCGACAAACTGAGCACCTAAGCTTTCTTGTAGCAAGATGACTAAGTTCTTTGGTTTACCTTGATAGGTCGCTTCATTGCTGTTCATTGTAGGAAGAACTGAAGGATCAAAGTTTGATTTCGCGGAAGAGGAGCGCACAAGTTCTAGCATCTTCTGGTTATCCATTTTTCCATAGAACTGCTCTGCGCTTCTCTCTGACTTCATGTTGTTGACAGCAAACAAGAGAGAGTAAGAAGAATTTAGTGTGAGATCGTTCATCAACGGATCGTTAGAAAACGCCACCATTGCAGGGTTTAGAGGGCGATGACCCAAAGAAGAACGCGCACCTGCGACACCAATCAAAACGACAAGAATGGCAAGGATAGGTCGCCATTTCCAGTTTACTTGTTGTGCGTTATCGGTAAGCTTTTTGCTCCATTTCCAACCAAGGAAAAGGGTAACTGCTGTGCCTACAGCACCGATAAAGAGCTCTAGTTTGTAACCAGTCCAAAGCATGCTGAACACTTCTTTTGGATAAATCAGGTATTCAACAAACAAGCGGTTTGGGCGTAGGTCGTACTCTTGAATAAAGGGTGCGGTTGCCAATTCCATGTAAACAATGATCCATAAACCTGCGACCATCCAGCAACGTAATACCCATTTCCAGCATGCGCCGACCTTTCCTTGTACAGGTAATAGCGAAGAAAGTAAGCCTGGAAGGATGAATAACCAACAGATGGTGGCAAAGTCTACGCGTAGGCCCTGACCAAGAATATAAATAAGGTCGTTAAAAGATTCGATTCGGTCAGAAAGCCAAATGGCAAGTAAAATCCGCGAAACGGAAAGAAAAGCAAGCGAAAATAGCGCAAATACAGCGATGGGCTGCAAAGGCCCAAACGTGGGCTTCTTCATAAATATTCCCTAATTTACTGATGTAACTGATTTTTATGGTGTGTCTTTTATCAAATAAAACGTGAAGTAAGCGTGAAATATAAGGTTTATTTATAAATTTAATTGTAATGATTGGTATAGCTTTGTAAGAGAGGGTAATGCCATACGGCGTACGTAGTTCAGTCTGTTGTCGTAAAGTGCGTGATAACCACAAGCTTGATTTCTATGGATTTCTTATTTAGGGTATCTGTATGAACTATTTAGCGATTTCTATCTCAACGAACTGTTGTTGTTGCACTTCTAAAAATGTGCGGCGGCTTTCGTGTAGCTATTAGTTAGCAAAAGATCATACAGACATATTAAAGGCCGCCGATGTTTTCATCCGCGGCCTTTTTGCATTTAAAGGAATAACAATATGAGTCAGTCAAAATTACAATTATTCAATACACTGGGGCGCACCCTTGAGCCGTTCAACACCATTAAATCAGGTAAAGTCGGTTTATATGCATGTGGTCCAACGGTGTATGACTACGCGCATGCAGGGAACTTGAGAACCTACCTTTTTGTTGATGTGTTAAGGCGCACGCTTGAGCTCAACGGTTACGACGTAAACCACGTTATGAACATCACGGATGTTGGGCACTTGGTGTCAGACGCGGATACCGGTGAAGATAAAATGGAGAAGGGTGCGAGAAAACAGAATAAGTCTGCTTGGGAGATCGCAAAGTATTTTGAAGATGCGTTTTTAGATGATCTTACTAGCCTCAACATCACTCAGCCTTCCATCATTTGTCGCGCTACCGAGCACATACAAGAGCAGATAGAGTTCGTCCGAGAGCTTGAACAAAAGGGCTTTACCTATCAAACCTCCGATGGCGTTTATTTTGATTCGGCGAAGCTTCCGGATTATGGAAAACTTGCCAAACTGGACCGCGAGGGGTTAGAAGCGGGCATTCGCGTCGAAATGTCGGAGAAAAAGAGTCCAACCGATTTCGCACTCTGGAAGTTTAGCGGTGACACACCAAGACAAATGGAATGGGAAAGCCCTTGGGGAGTTGGCTTTCCGGGATGGCACATTGAATGTTCTGCGATGGCAGAGAAATACCTTGGGGAAGTGTTCGATATTCATGTTGGTGGGGAAGACCATATCCCAGTTCACCACACCAACGAAATTGCCCAATGCCAAGCAAAGAATGGCCACGTTCAAGCGAATTACTGGCTGCATGGCTTCTTCCTCCAATTGAACAAAGAGAAGATCTCTAAGTCCGGCACGTCACTTCGTCTTGATGTGTTAATCGAGAAAGGCTATGACCCGTTAGCTTACCGTTACTTGGTGCTGACCAGTCATTATCGCAGTCATTTGAGCTTTACGTGGGAGAGCTTGGACGCGGCACAAACGGCTTTAAAGCGCCTGAAAGCGAAAGTGTCGGCATTACCAGAAGGTGGCAAAGTCGACCAAACGTATGTTGAGCGTTTTATGTCACTCATCAACAACGATTTAGCCATGCCACAAGCGATGGCATTAATGTGGGAGTTGCTTGGAAGCGAATTAAATGACGGAGATAAGAAGGCAACGGCACGCTACTTTGATCGTGTGTTTGGTTTGGATCTTGATAAGGTAGACGAAGAAGAAATTCCTCGTGAGATCTTGGAATTAGTAGAGTTGCGTTTGCAAATGAAAAAGCAGAAGGAATACCAACAAGCTGACGAAATCCGCCAGAAAGTCACCGAACTCGGCTATAGAATCAACGATGCTGGTGATAGCTCAACGGTAAGTAAACAAGGCTAGTAAGCCAGAAAACAAAAAGGCTCACTGCGATAATGAGCCTTTCTAATTGAAACGATAAACGTTCTCGTCGCTATTGAATCGCTAACTCAGGTTGCGACGCCGTATTCACTTCTGCGGTTTGATTGTACTTCTTAATCACTAGCGTCAATCGAATCAGCATTGCAATTGCTGCGGTGGTTAAGCCGGTTACGATACCAATCCAGAAGCCTTCTTCGCCCATGGCTGGAACGATTTCATCCGTGATACCCAATAACATACCCAGTGGAAGCGCTAAGCCCCAGTAGGCAAGAATCGCCAGAATCATAGGGACTTTAGTATCTTTGTAGCCACGCAGTGCACCGTTTGCAGAGGTCTGTAGCGCGTCACTGAACTGGTACATCGCAGTAAACATCAACAGAGTAGCAGCGGTCGCTGAAACTACAGGATCTGTGGTGTACAAACGAATGATCCACTCTGGGAAAAGCAGGAAGAAGCCGACTGAAATCAGCGACAGTAGCGCAGCAGTAATAATACCCACCAAACTACGGTGAGAGGCCGTTTCAAGCTTTTGTTCACCCAATGCATGGCCAACGCGAATCGTGATACCAAAGGAAAGACTCATTGGAATCATGTACGTCATGCTAGAGATGTTCAGTGCAATTTGTGCCGCGGCAACGTTCTCTGCACCGATACGACCAATCAATAGCGCAATCACCGCGAAGATACTGCCACAAACCGCAATGTTCAAACCAATCGGCATGCCGAGTTTGAACAGCTGTTTGATTTCTTGCCATACTGGTTTTAGCTCAGCGAAGTGCAGAATGTTTTTGTAGTGGTGATGGCTCTTAATATAGCTAAACAGAAGGGCAGACATCAGCCAGTAAACCAAGCTTGTTGCCCAGCCACAACCAACCGCGCCCAATGCAGGCATGCCGAACTTGCCATAAATCAGGATGTAGTTAACGGGGATGTTCACCAACAATCCGATGACAGAAATCAGCATCGGAGCGCGGGTGTTATTCATCCCTTCACAGAAACCATTCAGCGTATAGAAGAGCGCAATACCTGGAACACCAAACGCTAATGCGACAACATAATCACTGGCAATAGGAATGATCTCAGGAGCAACGCCTAAGCCAACGAGAATGGTTTCACCAAGTAGCAAGTAAACAATCAAGATGGCACTAACAAACGCGGATAGCCACAGCATCTGAATGAAAGAGATACGGATGTTATCTAAACTTTGTGCGCCGCGGTGGTAAGCAACGACAGGCGTTAATGCCATGATGATGCCGCGAAGCAATAGCGAAACGGGTAGCCATAAACTGGTGCCAAGCGCGATCGCAGCAAGGTCGGCTGCACTTACTTGGCCTGCCATTGTGGTATCGATAAAGCCCATCGACTGAGTTGCGAGCTGCATCAAAATGATTGGGATCGACAGGTGTAACAATGCGCCCGATTCTTTAAAAAAACGAGAAAAAGAGGAAGGTGTGTTTTGCATGGATGTAGTTAAACACCAATATCAATGCACCAGTGGAAGCAGGATGGCGTTGTGCATTGTAGGGTGTGCCGCGTAGGCAGGCGCAATATACGGACTTTTGTTCTGCCATTCAATATGTAATTTAGATCACAGAGAAACGATTGCGAAAGGAATTTTGGATAAAAAAGCGCCAGCAGGTTTGACTGCTGGCGCTTGGTCTTATTTAGGAAGGAATTCGATTGTTAATTACATTGACGCTTTTTTAGCTTCGGCAACCCAAGAATCAAACAGTTGTTGGTTGGCTTTGATCCAGCCATTAACGTGAGACTCGATGTCCGCCGCGCTATTTTTACCTTGGCTCATCATCATGTTTTGTGCGCTGACATCATTGATATTCAGCTTAACGATTTCGAACAGTTTTGCGGCAGAAGGGTTTTTTTCTGTGAAATCTTTGTTCGCCACGATTCGCATTGAGTTCATTTCAAACCCATAGTTTTTACCATTCTTAAGTGTGGTATCCACATCTTTACGTTCACCAGGTAGGGCAGAGAATGGGACTTCTAGCCAAACCACATCTTCGCCCGGAACGAGTACGCCACTTACCCAATAAGGTGTCCACGTGTAGTACAAGATCGGGTCGCCTTTCTTATAACGAGAAATAGTATCCGCAATGATTGCTGCGTAGTTACCTTGGTTGTGTGTGACCGTGTCACGAAGTTGGTAAGCGTTAAGCTGCTCTTCAATTACCATTTCGCAGCCCCAACCAGGGTTACAACCAGTGAGGTCTGCTTTGCCATCGCCATTGGCGTCAAATAGTTTTGCTAGCTCAGGATCTTTAAGTTGACCAATGTTAGTGATGTTGTATTTTTCTGCGGTTTTTTTATCGATTAAGTAGCCTTGAGCCGCACCACTAACGTACTGGCCTTGGCGGTAGAATTTATCATCACCACCTGACATCGTGTATTTGTCTGCGTGCAAAGGGAACCAACCCACAGCTAAGAACGTAGCATCGCCTTTTGCGATCGAAGTGTAGCCAACGTTGTAATCGACTTCCTTAGTTGGTTGAACATCGTAGCCCAACGCTTCAAGCGCGCGGTTAACAATAAGAGTTTGAAACGTTTCTTCCGCAACCGTTGATTGAACTGGTTGAACTGAAACGCCTTTACCCGGTAAGTCATTCGCTAAAGCTTGAGTCGAAAACGCCATCGTTGCTAACGTTCCAGCTGTTAGCGCTTTCTTCCATGAATTAGTCATTTATGTTTCTCCTAAGTTTGAGATCAGGTTGGTTCGATTTGTTGGTCAGTTTTAAAAGGTAAGAAACTGGACCGGTGTGGTACCAACGTAACTTCGTGTTACCCGCGTTAGCGCCTAAAACTTGTGTGATACGGTCGAGTAGAATGGCAAGGATTACGATACCTAAACCGCCCACCGCTGCTAGCCCCATATCCAAACGTCCGATTCCACGTAATACCATTTGTCCCAACCCACCAACTGCGATCATAGAGGCAATAACCACCATAGAAAGGGAGAGCATCAGGGTTTGGTTTACGCCTGCCATAATAGTCGGTAGGGCAAGGGGAAGTTGAATGCGGTACAGCATTTGCTTTTTGCTGGCTCCAAATGAGTGTCCGGCTTCAATCAGCTCTTCTGGGACTTGTTGAATACCAAGAATGGTCAAGCGAACCACGGGAGGCAATGCAAAAATAATGGTGACCACCACGCCAGGTACGTTCCCGATGCCAAACAACATGACGATAGGTACTAAGTAGACAAAAGCTGGGGTGGTTTGCATTGCATCGAGTATGGGCCGTATGAACTTAGCGGCGGTGTTGTTTCTTGCCAGCCAGATACCAAGTGGTAATCCAATGATCAGACAGAAGAATACGGATGTCAGTACTAATGCCAAGGTCGTCATTGCTTGGGACCAAGCACCTATCAGCCCAATGAAGACTAATGAAGCGAATGTCGACATCCCCAAACGCAAATTAGAAAATTGCCATGCTAATAAAAAGAGAATGATGAGCATGAACGGGGCAGGTGTAGAGACGAGCGCCGTTTCAAATGAGGAGAGAATGAAATCAATGGGAACGCGAATTGCTTGAAAGACCGGACGTCCATGTTCGACAAGCCAATCTAACCCAGATTCTACCCAAGTATCCAAAGGAAGGACCGCATCTTGAAAGGGGTTCATGATATCAAAAGGGGCTTCTTCAACGGTTTCGGAATTCAACCAGTCTATACTTGACGTCGCTTCACTGCCTTGTGACCAAGGGGCACTTTGTTCTGTTGTGGCTGTTGCCCATGGGTCGGTTTGTTCCGCTTCTGTCGTTGACCACGGATCGTTAGTGGTTTGTTCTGTTGACATGATGACTAATCCTTATCCAACGTTTGCAGAAGACGTGATTTTGTCACGACACCATAATAGTGGCCTTGCTCGTCGACAACTGGGACGGCATAAGGGACACCAGCGACGACACCAAGAATGTCGTTGATTGCTTGGTCTGGCTGGAGGGTGATTTCGTCGATCAATTGTGCACTGGCTAG
The DNA here is from genome assembly GCF_001557775.1 of Vibrio sp. MOR3. Taxonomy (NCBI): domain Bacteria; kingdom Pseudomonadati; phylum Pseudomonadota; class Gammaproteobacteria; order Vibrionales; family Vibrionaceae; genus Vibrio; species Vibrio sp. MOR3. Next base: position 136,821 of record NZ_LNRD01000008.1, read on the forward strand.
TGAGCGATTTTCTTTGTGGGCAACGCGTAACGAATCAAGAGAAACAATGCCAGAATAATGGCTGGATTTATCAATGACTATGCCGTAATCGCGGTCGTGATCCATCAATATCTGCATTGCAGACCCAGGACCATCATGTTCGGACTTCTTGAAAACAGCGGCTGGCTTTTTTCGAGCGATGTCTTTCACGGTCAGTACGTTTGCAACGTTAACACCTCGGAAAAAGGCTTCCACATAATCATTGGCAGGGTTATGAAGAATCTCATCTGGTGTACCGACTTGAACCACGTCGCCATTCTGCATGATGGCAATACGATCGCCGATTCGCATGGCTTCATCTAAATCGTGAGAGATGAAGACAATCGTACGTTTATCGTCATTTTGCAGTCGAATAAGTTCATCCTGCATTTCGGTTCGGATAAGTGGATCGAGCGCTGAAAAGGCTTCATCCATTAGGAGGATATCAGGGTCACACGCGAGAGCTCGAGCGAGGCCAACTCGTTGCTTCATTCCGCCAGACAACTCATCCGGATAGGATTCTGAGTAGGCATCAAGGCCAACGCGTTGTAAGGCTGACAACGCACTTTCTTGCCTGTCTTTGAGGTTCACACCGGCGAGTTCAAGGCCAAAAGCAGCGTTTTCAATCACCGTCATGTGAGGCATGAGCGCGAAGTTTTGAAAAACCATGGAAATGTTATTGCGGCGAACTTCTCTAAGTTCATCTTCAGAAATGTGGGCAATGTCTTTACCTTTTAGGTAAACGCTGCCTTTGGTTGGCTCAATTAAGCGATTGAGAAGACGAACGAGTGTGGATTTTCCTGAGCCAGATAGGCCCATAATGACAAAAATCTCACCTTCATTGATGGAAAGAGAGACATCGTTAACGCCAACCGTTAAACCTGTTTGTTCAAAAATACGATCTTTATCGATGCCTTTCTCAATCAGTGAGAATGCGCGATCAGGATCGTCACCAAACACCTTATACAGTCCCTTAACTTCCAGTATGGGATCCATGTAAATCATCCTTAATTTTGAATGTTTTGTAGTAAAACGTTTCGTACTCTAAGTAATGTTTGGGAAAATTTCAATGTTCGATAAAAGGTTTGTGTGGTGACGTTACACAAATTAGACATAAACAGCTTAACCAATGATTTGGCTTTAAATGAAGTAAAAACAGTGCGTTATGTTTATTTGTGGTGCGTCGCAAAAGTGGGTGAAATGGCCTGTGAAATATTTTTGAATTTATTGTGGTTGATGAGTAACATTTTGATCCTAACGAAATCTTTCGTAAATAGGCCGTTTTAGAATGTTTTAAGTTAGAGTTCGAACTAATGTGTTGGTGACATGTTCTGCTATTTGAGTCGATTCATACCATCACTGGATTTATTTATTGCCTGATTGAATGCTTGGTGATATTTATCGCTGAAGTTTAGGCAATGCATGGAATAAAGAATGGAAGCCGAGCAATTAGAAGTACTCAATTTCATTAGCCAATACCCTCCCTTTGATGACTTACCAGAGACGCACCTGAAAAATATCGCAATGAACGCTGAAGTGGCTTACTACCGCGCAGGCTCAGATATTTTAAAGAAAGGTGACGATATTCGTGATCTGTATATGGTTCGCAGTGGCGTCGTCGAAATTTTCCGCCGCAAGGGGGAGCTGTATAACCGTATTGATGCTGGTGGTTTGTTTGGACAAATGGGGTTGTTGATGAATAACCGTGTCCGTATGCCAGCAAAAGCAATTGAAGATACATTAGTGTATTGCATCCCAGAGAGCATCTTCAACGAATTGTGTGATGAGTTTGAGAATTTCGCTGATTTCATGGAATTGGAAGACAGTGCAAGACTAAGAACCGTGGTTTCGAACCAGTCTGATGGCAACGATTTTACCACCGCAAAAGCGAGAAAGATTCTTAGCCGAGAGCCCGTAACCTTAGCTGCTACCGCGACCATTCAGGAAGCGGCAATACTGATGGCAGAAGAGGGCGTCACGGCATTGTTGATCGTGCGTCCAGAAGAAGAAATTACCGAAGATGATGACGACCAACTCTTAGGCATCCTGACCGACCGTGATTTGTGTATACGCGTCTTAGCTGAGGGTAGGGAGACTAACATACCCGTAAGTGAGGTGATGAGTTACGACGTCGTATCTCTTGATAACAGTGCGTATGTCTTCGAAGCCATGCTGACCATGCTGCGCTATAACGTGCACCACCTGCCAATCCTCAAAGACAAAAAACCGATTGGTGTACTTAGTATGACGGATATCGTCAGATACGAGTCGCAAAACAGTTTATTGCTTGTGAGTTCGATATTCCAACAGAACACGATCGAAGATCTTAAAGCGGTATCGAAACAAGTGAAAGACTGTTTTGTCCGTATGGTGAGTGAAGATGCGAACGCCCACATGGTCGGCCGAGCGATGTCGGTTATTGGCAGTAGCTTCAAGCAGCGTCTTGCTGAGTTAGCAGAACAAGAGCTTGGTCCAGCACCTATTCCGTATTGTTTGCTCGCAATGGGGTCCATGGCGCGTGATGAGCAATTGATCGTCACGGACCAAGATAACGCATTGATTCTCGATAACAGCTACGAACCAAGTGAGCATGGTCAGTACTTTGAGCAATTTGCTAAGTTTATTTGCGATGGGTTAGCAGAATGTGGTTACACCTACTGTTCTGGCGACATCATGGCAACTAACCCAGAATGGCGCAAAACGCGCTCAGAATGGGAAGCGTGTTTTGCTAACTGGATTGATGACCCAACACCGGAACGTCTGCTCAATAGCAGCATTTTCTTTGATCTATTAGGTGTGCATGGCCGAGTGAAGTGGGCAGAGCAATTAAGCGGATTCATTGTTCGCCGCGCGAAGAAGAACAACCGATTCCTCGCTTGTATGGCCTACAACGCAATTCGTCGAACACCACCTCTGGGTTTCTTTAAAGACTTTGTAATGGAGAAGGATGGCCGTCATCGAAACTCCATTAACTTGAAACGTCGCGGCACTGCACCGATGGCGGACTTGATTCGTGTCCATTCTCTTGCCATTGGCTCTCGCTCACAAAATTCATTCGAGCGTCTGGATGACATCAATAACGCTGGGATCTTGCCGAAAGGGCGAGGGATGGACTTGAAAGATGCCATGGAACTTATTTACATGGTACGTATTCGTCATCAGGCATTGGATATTGAAAATGGCGAAGAGCCGGACAACAACATCGAGCCTGAACATATGTCTGAGTTTGAGCGCCGTAATTTAAAAGCCGCCTTCCAGATTCTAAGTAACGCGCAAAACTTCATTAAGTTCCGCTATCAGAGAAGCAGTAAATGATGTGGTTTTTTAAACAACAGCAAGATGCACGTGATTTATTAGATACCAGCCAGACACCTGATTGGCCCGTTTTCTTTGAGCAACTTGCCGCGCAAGCGAAAGATGATCGATTAAAACGTTATTACTCTGCGCCTATTGTGAATGGTGATACGCCATTAAAAGAGGTACCTTTTGTCTCCGTCGATTTTGAGACCACGGGTTTAAATGCAGAAGAAGACGCCATTCTTACTATTGGTTTAGTTCCGTTTACTCTGGAACGAGTGCAATGCAGTGGCTCGCGTCATTGGGTGGTGAATCCAAATCGAGAATTGAATGAAGAATCGGTTGTGATTCATGGTATTACCGATTCAGAAGTGAAGAGTGCGCCGCAACTTAATCAAATCTTAGAGGCTATATTGGCAGAACTCTCAGGCAAGATTGTGGTGGTGCATTACAAAAATATTGAGCGTCAATTCTTTAACAATGCCTTGTTGAATAGCATAGGTGAGGGGATTCAATTCCCTGTTGTAGATACCTTGGATATTGAATATGCGATTCAGCGTCGTCAATGTGAAGGTTGGTTAAATAAGCTCAAAGGTAAAAAGCCGGGCTCGGTGCGTTTAGGGCACGCTCGTGAAAGATATCATCTGCCAGTATATCAACCTCATCATGCACTTACAGATGCACTTGCGACAGCGGAACTGCTACAAGCGCAACTGCAATACCATTTTGACGAGGACATGCGATTGTCTACGATTTGGCAATAACCACGCTGCAATTTAGCCATAAAAATAATTAGTCGTCCCGATAACGAAATGCAATGCGATATCGGGGCGTTTAACGTTAAAATTACACAGTAGAGTAACAATTCTAATAGCGGCGCAACGATCGCAATAAGCTTTGCAGCAAGTGGCGCGAAAAAGCCATCCCTTCGATTCCTACAACGATTTTTTAATTTGGCCACGTATTTTAAGGAGATAAATCGTGAGCACTGACAACAATGGCGGTATACAGCGCCCCGACGGTAAGGTGAACCCGATCGATACTGATTACCAGATTGGTCAGGATAACGTCGCGTTAAAAGTCGGTCCTTTTGGACTTGATATTCACAACCGTGTATTTGCTATTTCAGGCATGTCGATCATCCTGTTCGTAGTGTTAACACTGACATTCAGACAACAAGTAGAACCATTCTTTGCGGGTTTGCGTGGTTGGCTGGTATCAAATCTTGATTGGTTCTTCCTATCTGCGGGCAACGTGTTTGTCGTGGTGTGCTTGATCCTGATCGTCACGCCACTTGGTCGTGTTCGTATCGGTGGTACAGAAGCAACGCCAGATTATACTTATGCCGGTTGGCTTGCGATGCTATTCGCAGCTGGTATGGGTATCGGTTTGGTGTTCTTTGGTGTATCTGAGCCAATGTCTCACTTTAGTGCGGCACTAGGTGGTGTAAACGTTGAGAACGGCGTTCGTACCGACTGGGCTCCACTGGGTGCTGCGGAAGGGGACACCTCGGCTGCGTCTGCACTTGGTATGGCGGCAACGATTTACCACTGGGCTCTGCATCCATGGTCTATCTATGCACTGTTGGCTCTTGGTTTGGCGATTTTCTCGTTTAACAAAGGCTTGCCTCTAACGATGCGTTCCATTTTCTACCCTCTTTTTGGTGAGCGCGTTTGGGGCTGGACTGGTCACGTGATCGATATTCTTGCCGTAGTTGCAACGGTATTTGGTCTAGCGACTTCTCTTGGTTACGGTGCATCGCAAGCAGCAACAGGTCTAAACTTCCTGTTCGGTGTACCAATGACAGACACCACGCAAGTTGTGTTGATCATTATCATCACGGCACTTGCATTGATCTCTGTGGTTGCGGGCCTAGATAGTGGTGTTAAGCGTCTGTCTGAAATCAACATGGGTCTAGCGGCGCTATTGCTATTGTTCGTGATCATTGTTGGTCCAACTATGGCGATTATGACGGGCTTCTTTGACAACATTGGTGCTTACCTAGCGAATATTCCTGCATTGTCGATGCCGTTTGGTCGTGAAGACGTGAACTACTCGCAAGGTTGGACTGCGTTCTACTGGGCATGGTGGATTTCATGGTCACCATTCGTAGGTATGTTTATTGCGCGCGTATCTCGTGGTCGTTCTGTTCGTGAGTTTATCGTGTGTGTAATTTTGATCCCATCTACAGTGTGTGTGTTATGGATGACCGCATTCGGCGGAACTGCGATCAGCCAATACGTGAACGATGGTTACCAAGCAGTATTTGATGCAGAACTGCCTCTTAAACTGTTCGCTATGTTAGACGTGATGCCACTTTCTCAGATCACTTCTATCGTGGGTATCATTCTAGTAGTCGTATTCTTCATTACGTCAGCTGACTCTGGCTCTTTGGTTATCGATACGATTGCCGCGGGCGGTAAAGTGGATGCGCCAACACCACAACGTGTGTTCTGGTGTACATTCGAAGGCTTGGTAGCAATTGCACTGATGCTTGGTGGCGGTCTAGCAGCGGCACAGGCGATGGCGGTAACAACGGGCTTGCCATTCACAATCGTACTTCTTGTGGCGACAGTGTCTTTGGTGAAAGGCCTAATGGATGAGCCTCGTCCAAAATCTAAATCAGCGAAAAAAGCGAAAGCGTAACGCGAATCTTTTCTCTGATAAATTTCAATAAAAAACGGCATGCTTGGGCGTGCCGTTTTCTTTTCTTATGCTTTATTTCTTTTTCTCACCCAATCTGTTGCATTAATACCGAATGGAAGGATTTCTTACGGTTGTAATCATTTCTTTGGGTGGGCTGCTGACGAATAGTGACGCTGTATCGTCTAATTTCTTACGTTGCCCTATAAATACATTAGAGCTCAAACTAATTTTCATTTCACCCTCAACCACTAATGATGTGACATTGATCGACTTAATGACGATTAATCTCTTGTTTATTTGATTTTTAGCTACGAGAGATGCCCATAATAAAAAGGAAATTTAATTAGAACACGAAGGATATGTATCTACACATGATCACATCAGCTCCTTGGGTGATGTATCCAGAAATTGGAGAAGACCCAAGCAAAAAATGGATTTTTCGTGAGCCAGAAGTGTCGGATGGTGACAACGTCTACAGCTTGATAGCAGATTGTCCACCACTCGATATGAACTCTTCATATTGCAATTTCCTTCAGTCTACGCACTTCAGCAAAACCTGTATTTTGGTTGAGCATAAAGGCGAGCTCGCAGGGTTTATCTCTGGTTATCAAAAGCCAGATGAACCTAATGTGTTGTTCGTCTGGCAGGTCGCCGTCGCTCCTCGTTTTAGAGGCAAGGGTTTGGCTTTTCAAATGCTCGACAATTTATTAAAGCGAGAAGGGCTTAAAGGCATCGACACCGTCGAAACCACAATTACTAAATCTAATGAGGCATCTTGGGCACTATTTAAAAAACTCGATGCTCAAAATAGTAATGCTGGCGAGGTGACCACTTTCTTGGACGAAAAAGATCATTTCAAGGGCAAACACGATACGGAATACCTGTATCGCATTCCCCTCAATTAACTCCCACCCAATAGGAATCAAATAACGGTCTCATCATGGATATTTTCAAAAAGCAGGAATCCAACGTACGTTCATACTCAAACAGTTTCCCGGTTGTCTTTCGCAAAGCAAAAGGTTCCTGGCTAGAAACAGAACAAGGCGAACGTTACCTCGATTTCCTTGCTGGAGCGGGATCTCTAAATTACGGTCATAACAATCCAGTACTCAAGCAAGCGCTCCTTGAGTACATTGAAATGGATGGCATTACACACGGCTTAGACATGCACTCAGAAGCAAAAGCCGCTTTTCTTGAAGCCTTGAATAAGTACATTCTTGAACCAAGAGCGCTTGATTACAAAGTTCAATTCACTGGCCCAACGGGAACCAACGCCGTTGAAGCCGCCATTAAATTGGCAAAGAAAGTGAAAGGGCGCAGTAGTATCGTAGCTTTCACCAACGGCTTTCACGGTTGTACGGCGGGTGCATTAGCGGCAACGGGTAACCAACATCATCGCCAAGGCGCAGGCTCTAGTCTTAACAACGTCACACGTATTCCTTTCGAAGGTTATGCTGATATTGATGGTCTCAAACTGTTTGAAACCATGTTGACCGATAACTCGGCGGGTATGGATAAGCCAGCGGCAGTACTGCTAGAAACCGTGCAAGGTGAAGGTGGTCTAAATGTGGCATCCAACGCGTGGCTGCAGCGGTTAAGTAAGCTGTGTAAAGCACACGATATCTTATTGATTGTTGACGATATCCAAGCAGGGTGCGGCAGAACAGGTACATTCTTCAGCTTTGAGCCATCGGGTATCAAGCCAGATATGGTGACTCTGTCTAAATCCATTGGTGGTTATGGTCTACCAATGGCTATTGTGCTCTTAAAGCCAGAACTTGATCAGTGGAAACCAGGCGAGCATAACGGCACATTCCGAGGAAATAACCACGCGTTTGTGACTGCCACGAAAGCACTCGAGGCTTACTGGTCAAACGATAACTTCGAAACGCACATTAAGCGTTGCTCAAGCATGGTTAATGAAGTTATTCAACGTTCGGTTCAACGATTCCCTGAGTTGTTTGTACAGCGCAAAGGCCGCGGCATGATGATCGGAATTGAATGTAAGAACGGTCAAATCTCAGGCGATATTGCTAAAACCTGTTTCGACAATGGCATGGTGATTGAAACTGCAGGACCAAATGATGAAGTCGTGAAGTTCTTCTGTCCATTGACCATTTCAGAATCCGAACTTACGCAAGGGCTGAATATCTTCGAGGGTTCAGTCGAAGCCATCGCAAGCAAACATTTCAAACAAGCATCATAGCAAGGAAAGAATTATGATCGTTAGAACACTCGATGAGTGTCGCAATAGCGAAAGACGTGTTGTGTCGGATAACTGGGAAAGCGTACGTATGTTATTGAAAGATGACAACATGGGCTTCTCATTCCATATCACGACGATATACGAAGGAACAGAAACGCACATCCATTATCAGAACCATCTCGAGTCGGTATTTTGCATGAGTGGAGAAGGGGAAATAGAAGTCGTGGGTGGCGAAACCTATCCAATTAAACCCGGCACACTGTACATCCTTGATAAGCATGACGAACATTATCTTCGTGCATACAAAAACAAAGAAATGGTGATGGCATGCGTGTTTAACCCACCAATTACAGGTGCGGAAGTGCACGATGAGAACGGTGTTTACCCTCTGGTTGACTAGCCTAACTCTATAAACATTTGAAATGGGGTGAAGCTTCACCCCATTTTCTTTTCCTTTCTTTCAAATTACCAATCATTAAGGCCCTCTCATGACATTTACCGTAGAAAAGATCGGCGGTACTTCGATGACAGCATTCGATGCTGTGCTTGATAACATTCTCCTTCGTCCACAAAACCCTTATAACCGTATTTTTGTCGTTTCTGCCTACGGTGGTATGACGGATGCACTACTGGAATGCAAAAAAACTAGCAAGCCAGGCGTCTATCAATTGATTGCCAAGCGAGATGAAGCATGGGAGGAGGCGTTAGATTATGTTGAAAGTCGAATGCTACTGACCAATGAACATATCTTTGCTGACCCAATGAATAGAATGCGTGCGGATAAATTCATCCGTTCTCGCATCGCAGAAGCTAAAAACTGTGTCACCAACATTCTTGAAACTTGTCAGTATGGTCAATTTTCTCTACGTCATTATTTGCCTCAAATTCGTGAATTTCTCTCCTCGATAGGTGAAGCACACAGTGCCTATAACACGGCTTTGAAATTGAAAAATATCGGCATTAACGCAAAGTTTGTCGATCTTTCTGGTTGGGATAACCAAACACCCAAAACACTGGATGAATCTATCTCTGATGCCTTTGCTGAGATTGATGTTACTCAAGAATTGCCAATTGTCACAGGGTATGCCTACTGCAAAGAAGGTTTAATGCACACCTATGATCGCGGTTACAGTGAGATGACGTTCAGTCGCATCGCTGCCATGACTAAAGCTGATCTGGCGATTATCCATAAGGAATACCATTTAAGTTCTGCCGATCCGCGAGTGGTTGGTGTCAATAACGTTAACCCTATAGGCTCGACCAACTATGATGTGGCTGATCAACTGGCAAACTTAGGGATGGAAGCCATCCATCCCAATGCTGCAGCGGGTCTACGTGAGAGCGGTATTGAGTTACAAATAAAGAACACGTTTGAGCCTGAGCACCAAGGAACGTTAATCTCAGCAGATTATCGCCCAGAGAATGATCGTATTGAGATTATTGCAGGTAAACAAAAGGTGTTTGCACTTCATTTGTTTGACCAAGCGATGGTAGGCAAAGTAGATAATGTCAGTTACGAACTGATGGAAATCATTGCGGACGCTCGCGTTAATCTGATTGGGAAGGAGATGAACGCAAACTCAATCACTTATTACCTAGGCGGCAGCATTGATAGTTTAAACAAAGTGCTCTACAAGGCTGAAAAGCGCCACCCTAAAGCATCAATTACAGGAAAAATGGTCGCGTTGATCTCAGCGATTGGTTCTCAGATTGACACTAATAAAACTTTAGCGAAAGGCGTGCTAGCGCTGATGAACAGTGGGGTAACACCGATCGCGCTCCATTCATCAATGAGAAACGTAAATGTACAGTTTGTGGTCAGTGATGGCGAGTATAAACAAGCGATTTGTGCACTGCACGAAGAGTTCTTTGAGCAAGGCAGTACAATGAAAAAATCGGTGAGCGTTGCTTAAAGCGTTTAGTTGGTAATGGAAATAGTAAAGGAGCCAATTGTGGCTCCTTTGTGTTTCTTATCGAACAATTTAGATATTCGGGCGAGCAGTCTCGTTAGTGGATGGCGGTAAGTGAGGCAACGTCACTTCCGGTTGATCACCCGTTAGAGAACGTAAGAACTCAGTGATTTTTCCAGACTCTTCCTTCGTCAGCTTTTGGCCAAGTTGTAAATCAGCCATCATCGACACCGCTTCTTCTAACTCCCAAACTGAGCCATCATGGAAGTAAGGGTAGGTCAGTTCAACATTTCTTAGTGTCGGTACTTTGAAGACAAACTTATCGAAATCATTACCCGTGATCGCTTTACGTCCCACATCTGGGTTATCCGTTGCGAACGGTTTCACTAAGCCCATTTTTTGGTACATTTGACCACCAGCGAGAGGGCCGCTGTGACACGCTGTACAACCTTTCGCTTTGAATAAGTTGTAACCCTCGACCTGTGCGGTAGTGAGTGCATTATCGTCGCCTTTTAACCAAAGATCGAATGGCGCGTTTGGGGTACGCAAGGTTTGTTCGAACGTTGCAATCGCATCGGTGACGTTATCAATATCTATGGTCTCAGTCCCATACGCTTCTTTAAACCACTCGCGATATTGTGGAATTGACTTGAGCGTGTCGATCGCAAGCTGGTGGCTAAAGGCCATTTCGAGTGGGTTTTCTATAGGGCCAGCCGCTTGTTCTTGCAAATCTTTTGCGCGCCCGTTCCAGAACTGAACAAAGTTCAAATCTGAGTTAAACACCGTCGGTGAGTTGATAGGACCAATGGCCCATTTATGACCAATGGAGCTTGGTAGGTTATCGACGCCACCTTTTGCGATGTTATGGCAAGAGTTACAAGAAATGGTGTTGGAGGCGGATAAACGAGGTTCAAACCACAACGTTTTACCCAGTTCTACTTTCTTAGCATCAAGGCCAGAAATAGGCTCAATGACCTTGATTGGCTCTGCAGATTGGCGCTCTGCATAGGCACCGAAAGATAGGACTGACAAGACGCTCACTGCTATAAGAGTTTTCATAATAACTTCCTTTTTAAGTGATTTTTCACTCTCACTAGGGCGGCGTACTTCTTATTGGTACGCTCTGGAAGTCACGGTATAGCAATCGTTTTATTCGATAAAATGCAAAAAATCGATGGTTTTTATGGCAAAAAACGATGTTAAAAACGCACAAACTTTGCACGATTTGATTTTGCTAGCTTCCCAAGCAGTTGGTCACCTTTCATTTACAAATATGCAAAGAATATAAACGACAGGTTCGTTGATTTAGGTCAATTATGCAATCAAATGAACCTTAGTAGGTGAAAAACCTAGAATGAAAGAAAAGTGAAGTCTTTATTGCGTAAATTATCGGTAGTGGGAGGGTATGTAACAGGTAATATGTCAGGTGTGTAGAATTATTCTATTTTAGGGATTTTGCTCTAAGTCTAAATGAATCTTTGCATTTCAATTTCAATAAAGCTTGGTTATTGATCATGTTTCTGAGTGTGTGAATTATTATCAATTACGCATCCGGTTGCGCATTGTTCTAGGTTGAATCGTGTAACGTCACTGCAGCACGTATTGAGCGTATTACGCTGATTGTCTGTGTTTTCGTGTTGACAGTTTGGTACTAGGTAAAAATCAACAACACTATGATTTCAAGGAACATTTTATGTCAAAGAAACTACTTACTTGTTGTATAACCTCGGCACTCTGTTTTCATTCTGCTTCCGTTTACTCTAAATCAACGGATCTGCCAGGTGCTTCTGATTTACAACAAGCCCCTGCAGCGTTGATGCTCGCTCCGGACGATGTTGCCATCGCTGATCGTTACATTGTGGTCTTTAAACAGCCACAAATGATACCGAGCGATTCTCCTGATTTTCAGCAGTCCACACAGCAATCCGTGGACAGTATGTCCGGCTTATATTCAATACAGGTAGAATCCGTATTTGATCGCTCAATTAGCGGCTTTGTTGCCACGTTGAATACAAATCAGCTGGACGAACTGCGTACTGATCCGAGAGTAGACTATATCGAACAAGATAAAATGCTAACGCTTGAACCGATAGTCTCGGTAGAAGCGAACCAAAGCAATGCGATTTGGGGCCTTGATCGAATTGATCAGCGCAGCCTACCGCTTGATAGCAATTACAACGCCAACTTTGATGGCACTGGGGTAACGGCTTATGTCATCGATACAGGTGTGAACAATTCACACGCCGAGTTTGGTGGGCGTTCTGTTTCTGGCTACGACTTTGTCGATAATGATTCAGACTCAAGTGACTGTAATGGACACGGCACACACGTTGCGGGCACCATTGGCGGCAGCCAGTACGGTGTGGCAAAGAACGTGAATATTGTTGGTGTAAGAGTGCTTAGCTGTTCTGGCTCAGGTTCGACATCCGGTGTCATTGCCGGGGTGGACTGGGTGGCGGCTAACGCTTCAGGGCCTTCTGTTGCCAACATGAGTTTGGGAGGCGGCCAATCTGTCGCTCTCGATAGCGCGGTGCAAAGTGCAGTTCAGTCTGGCGTGAGCTTTATGCTGGCTGCTGGCAATTCTAATGCGGATGCTTGTAACTATTCACCTGCTCGTGTTGCTTCTGGTGTGACCGTTGGCTCCACAACGAGCTCAGATTCACGCTCGAGCTTTTCAAACTGGGGTAGCTGTGTCGATGTATTTGCACCAGGCTCGCAAATCAAATCTGCTTGGTATGATGGTGGCTACAAAACCATCAGTGGCACCTCAATGGCAACGCCACATGTAGCCGGTGTTGCAGCGCTATATCTTCAAGAAAACAGTGCATTATCACCAAGCCAGCTAGAGGCTCTGATTGCTGAACGAGCATCCAATGGAAAAGTCTCAGACACTCGCGGAAGCGTAAACAAGCTGCTCTATAGCTTGTCAGATTCTGGCTGTGGTCAAGATTGTGGTGGTCCAAATCCAACACCGGATCCTGAGGGCAAGCTAACCTCTGGTTTACCAGTGAATGGCTTGAGCGGCGCAACAGGTGCGATGGACTATTTCTATGCTGACCTAGAGGCAGGCCAACGTCTAACTGTTCAAACCATTGGTGGAAGTGGGGATGCTGACCTCTACGTACGCTTTGGCTCGAAACCAACACGCAATAACTGGGATTGCAGACCATACAAATATGGTAACAACGAGACATGCACAGTGACCGCACCGCAGAGCGGTCGGTACCACATCATGATTTACGCATATTCTAGCTACAGCGGTATGACCATTCAGGCGAACTACTAACTACAACACCAAGCCCACTTTACGGTGGGCTTAGTTTTTGAAAGCTCTATGTTTGAGCCTATTCAAATACATTTGTTTGTCGTTCTAAAGGGGTAACTAGATGGGAGTAGCTGTCGCTCTAAATAATATTGAATTTGAATTTGAATTTGAATTATGGATAGAGATGTAAACGTCTGTCGTTGTATTCACCAAAAATTTTCCGTTGTTTAAATCTCGTGAATAAATAGCGCTCAAATTCATTTTTTCTGTGAATTAATTAAACTAACAGTTATCTTAAAAGAAAGGGAATAATAGCCCTTTGAGATTTCATGATGAGCTTTTGAGTAGTAAAAACATCTATTTTAATGGTTAATTTGTCGCCACTATTTATCTAATTGTTAGAACTATCATATTGTAACAAATTCTTACATTTGGTATTTAGGGGCAGTTTAATGCGATATCAATCTTCACCAAGTAACCATACAGAACAACTACAACAGTCAACTCAAGAACGCGCTGAACAACAACGTCTGGCTCGAAAAGAAGAGCTTAAAGTGACACAAGAAGATAATAAGCGTTGGGCTGCAAATCGAGAAAGAGTCATGGCTGAACGCAACAGTGAAAATACTGAAGTCACCTTAACTCAATTAAAAGAAAATAAGAAAAAGGGTGGGCTTAGTTCTTTGTTGTGCGCGAAACCGAGTTTTTCCAAGCTCCCAACCAAGACCGTTGCTTATTGTTGGGTTAATACAAAAGCGGAAAGTGGTGAAGACAATATTATTCCAAGCGTTGAGAAGGAGCATGGTCTATTGAACGTCATTAGTAATGCAAAAATCACCCCGAAGGTAAAGCACATTATATATGTTGATAGACGCACTAAGGGGCGAACCTGTTATGACTCACGCGTTGAGCTTCCTGATAATGTTAAGTTTGTTTCGGTTGATGAATTGTTGAGCAAGAAAAACATCGCGACGCCAGTCATTGCCAAGAAGGTGACTGAATTGTATGAGGCAAGTATCAACCATGGCAGCCCAGCTTTTGCGAAGAATATGGTCTCTTTACTTGCCCTAAATGCTGGAGATTACTTCTTCGATATTGGTGTTAGCATCAAGCCAGACGGGAATTTAGTTAAGCATCTTAATGGCGAGAGCAAATTTTCCGGCGGTGCAGTAGGTAACGGGAGTTATTTGATGGGTGGACACGATAAAGAAGATATTGAGACAGTTGTTGAGTACCTCTACGAAATGTATACCTGTGAAAGACCACCAACGGTACATCCTAAAAAAGCAGTGGAGGTATTAGAAAACCTCGATAAATCGTTGAAGCCAGCAGATGTGATAAGTGAAGTGACAAGCAACTCGAAACTAAACGAAAAAATCACACCTGCAGACTTCGTTACTTACTCTCGTAGGATGGAGAAGGGATTCGCTGAGCGTGGCGTTAAGACTACGATGTGTGAATATGCCCGTTACACGGACGTCGTCTTTGGTAACAACATTGCCGTGCTCACGACTAAAGTGAAAACGGGCTTTAGGAGCGGAACAGATTTCGTTAATACCCATAAGATGAGCCACATTCACAAAACTAAAGTGGAAGCGCATCACGTGCCAGTTTTATAAGGTAAGCAGCTCAAAAACACAAAAGGGACTCATTTGAGTCCCCTTATATTGAAATTAGATTGCGGGCTTTAGGTTAGAGGTTGAAGCTATTTTACTTCGTATCTCAGTAGAACTTCATTGTCCAATACAACGTTTGTTGACCAAATGAAACTTGCTCCAGCCCCACTGAATTTCTCGATGAAGTTCATATAAGATTTTTTGTTGTTCACTCCAATATCATCTTCTGAATATTCAGTCGCTTGAGGCCATGACGCTGCGTCAAAGTCTTTTGCCATCCAGTTGTTTGGGGTTTCCCAGTGAGCGGCATAAGCATTTTCACCGTTATCCGTGCCTTCTGTTGTGCAGTTCTCCGATAAGCGCAGTTTTTCAAGGTTATCGCCATCAACTTCACTTAGGCAGCTAAGATCATAGATTGGCGCAGTATAGAATGTCTGTGCTTGCCAGTCGGAACCTGTCACAGTACCGTCACTAAAGCTTGCGATAAAGCCACCATCACCTGGGTGGAATGCCTTACCGCGGTTATCTTCTGTACCTAAACCTAAGTTTTCTTCCCAATCAATTACTTTTACAGCAATAGTGTATGGTTTACTTACTTTGAACTTGACGATATTAGAGTTAAACGGTGTGAAAGGTACAGTGTCTACTGCAATAAGCTGGCCATTAATATATAACTCGAAGTAGTTGTCAGCAAAGATATAACCAGTGATCTCTTCACCGTCTGAATCAATAACAGCCACAGGTACAGAGTCTTCATCAACATCGGCAATGCTATTAGGAGTGATGTTGGCGCATTCCTCATAAAGGTCGGCTGCTTTTGGCGCAGTTGTGAAATGGTTTTGTGCCGGGACGGTCCACACCTTGCCGTCAGCATCAGCAATTTCACCGATACCTGCAACTCGGCTTCTCCCGTTCTCACATTCAAAAAGATTTGTTTTTACTGTAGTTGCAAGACCTTGGGTAATGCTAGCTGAACCTTTGTAATCATCGAGGCTTTTATTAGCTTTTACGTCTGAAGATGGAGAACAACCAGCCAACAACAGGGTGATAAACGAAAGAGCGAATACTTGATTGTTTGTAGTCATCATCAACAAAATCCAGTCGTAGGTGTGAAGTTTAAGTGTAGGAATTAATCTACCTAGATCAATGTTTTGAAAAGGTTAGATAGTTGGAGTGCATAATAGTCTGTGTAATGTAAAACAACGTAAACAATGTGCAATTCTCGGTAAATGAACTTCTGCTTCGAGGCTGCAAAGTTGTCTAGGAGGCAAACTGATACGTAATTCAATCATTCATTTTTGAATGAATAAGAATCAAACCTGTCTATTTTTGAACTCTATTGTGTTTCATAAAATAGCGCCATCAACTTGTTAACACATAATGAAGGTTTGCTATGAGCACATCACAATTAATTCTTGAGTTATCTCTCATCGGCACAATGCTACTCGTTACGGGTGTCTTTTTGGTTCGTAGTTATGACAAAACCGATAGCGTAGGGACGAAAGTTCAAAAGATCTTAACGGGTCTTCTTGGTGCCTTTATGGTGATGGCGGGAACAGTAAAATTCTTTGACCCGTTTACGACTATGTTCGCAAAACAAATCGCACTGAGTGAACTGCCTTTCCCAACTTTGTCTCGTTGGGCGGGTCAATTAGGTGAGATTTTTGCAGGTTTACTGCTGCTGGTGGTGATGATTGGTAATAAGGCGCTCGCAGCACCGATTAAAGATAGAGCGATGCAATTATCAACGCTATTAACGACTGCAATTATGATTGTCGCGGTGTATGTTCACCTATTGCCAAGTGTGCCGGCAGAAGTGCTACCGCTTCAGTCTAAACCACCGGTAATGACACTGATCATTCTTGGGTTAGCTTGGTTAAATGCATTCCTATATTTTCGTAAAAAGTAATCGTTAAAGTCACATAATAAACGCCAGATTAGTTCGTCTAGTCTGGCGCATTTCATTTATAAATAGGCATTTCTTAAATACAATAACTACGAGTTTCGCTCTGAGTGAATCGAAGCCAGAAACTCCGCCGATTGCCCAAACCGTTCAAAAATCATATCTCTAAAGGCAACCACTCTGGTCGCTATCAGCTTTCTGTCTGCCCACACCAAGAATGCTTTACCGGTTGGGTATTCAACGTCTGACAATACCTCTACTAACTCTTTGCTTTGTGCATGCTTTTCAAACGCTGCTCTTGGCATCATACAGATCCCAGCTCCTGTTATTGTCGCATCAATATTTAAACGCAGACTGCTGACTGAGTAACGAGGCTGATAGGGAATGCGGATCGCCTTACCATCTTCTTTTAGCTCCCAATATGGCAAGTTATTACCTGAGAGTAGTTGATGGTTCATCAACTCTTCTGCTCGTTTTGGCTGACCATGTTTTTCAATATAGCTGGGTGATGCGGCTAACATTAATGGTGATTCAAACAACTGACGCTGTATTAAATGATTGGCGTGAGGTGGGGTCGTCACAATCGCAAGGTCAATCTGCTCATCAAAGAAACGTTCTGTGCCTGCGCTAAATTGAATGGTGACGGAGACCTCTGGGTGAAGCTGCATAAACTCAATCGCCATCTTTTGCAGGAAATTATCAGCAAATGGCTCAGGGCAAGAGACTCGGATTTCACCCGTTAATACTGGCTGACTATTCGAGAGCTGTGTCCATTCATCATTCAGCTGCATAAATAGGGCAGCGAAGCGCTGGTAATATTCGTCGCCAGCTGTTGTGAGCTGGAACTGTTTTGCATTCCGGTGTACCAGTTTTTCACCCAGTTTATCCTCAAGACTTGCCACCGCTCTTGACAACGTTGGGGCTGAAACGTGTGTTTTAAGGCTCGCTGCTGCAAAGCCACCGCACTCGACAGATTGGCAAAACAGATAGAGATTGGAGATGTCTTTTGCTTTCATAATTGATCGCTCTTGAGGATTGCACTCTGAGTTAATCATTCAAATATGAAAGATTCAAGTTCAATGTTGTCTATTTTTGATTGTGATGGGCGGGGCTAATATGAACCCATCAGTTAGCCAATCGAAGTCAGGCATAAGAGAGTCAATCATGAAAAAACTTTCACGCAAGTTCCAATACCCACTAATGGTTTCTATGGTTTTACCTACTATGCTTCTTAGCATGCCAGCCATCATGGTAGCTAAAACACTGCCAGAGAACGGCGTATTCTTTGATGCATGGTTAAACGCGGTTTCACAAATGGTGCCATCTGCACTGTTAATTTTAGCCCTTGTAGCACCAGCGGTTCGTCTGTTCGTAACCAAAGTTCTACTAGAGCCAGAAGTAAAATAATTATACCCGTCATACTTGAAGCTGCAGCTTTGTTAACTGCACAAGCTCACCCTAATCACATAGAACATTATGCTCATAGGGATGAACTAGCTTGTTGCCGCGCTGCAACTCCAATTATTTAGGCTATAAGTCAGTAATAGAGAATAGGAAAGAGAAAATGAGCGAATTTAAATTACACACTGTTGAGTCAGCACCAGAAAAAAGCAAAGCAATCCTTGAAGGTGCACAAAAGCAAATGGGGATGATTCCTGGTCTTTACGCAGTAATGGCTGAGTCTCCTCAAATCCTAACAGCGTATACGCAACTGCATCAGCAATTCACGAACACATCATTCGACGCTGAAGAGCTAACAGTTGTGTGGCAAACCATCAATGTTGAACACGAGTGCCACTACTGCGTCCCTGCACACACTGGGATCGCTCACTCAATGAAGGTTGATCCTGCATTGACTGAAGCACTGCGTAACAATGAAGCAATGCCAACTGAAAAGCTTCAAGCACTAAAAGACTTCACTCTTGCTGTCGTTCGTGAGCGTGGCAATGTATCAGAAGCAGACCTAGCGGCATTCTTCGAGGCAGGTTATGGTCGGCAACAGGTACTGGAAGTGATTCTTGGTCTATCGCAAAAAGTGATCAGTAACTACGTAAACCACGTGGCTCACACGCCAGTAGACAAAGTATTTGAAAAGTTTGCTTGGTCTAAAAAGTAATCTAACAATCTAAAGCATATTGAGCGGGCTATAAGCTCGCTCTTTTTTTTGCCAAAACTACCGTTTTTATAGTGTTTGTCACGTAAGTATTGGCATCTATTTATGTGGACTTTTTTTGAGTCAACAGACTCAAATGTATCCCGTAATAACGACAATAGCCGATAATATTGCTGCCAATAAACAACAACTCCATCAGTACAGCAGTAGGAGAACCTGCGAGGTAGTTGTGTATTAGCCAGAGCAAAGTTCCTACAATCATTAATTGACGTAAGCGTTGATCACTTTTGCAAAATGCAGCTGTGGTCTGAAATAGCGTTCCGCCAAAACTAAGCAAATTGATTAGGTCAACAAAGGTCACCACAGTGATCATTAAGGCAGAGCTTAAATAAAGAAACATCCACCTTTTCGATGTAGTAAAGATACTAGTGAAATAGCGGATGCTCGCAAGTAACATTAGGCTTGCGGCGGTCCATTGCTCTAGTAGAACAAAGTGGGTGCTAATCAAGATGCCGGATGCACATAAGCAACAAACAATTTTTTGTCTTTTTTTAAATTGAAATGATATCAGATCGAATACGATGGCGATTGCTATCAACACTTGGGACCAAAGAAATGCCGACATGCTTCCCTCCTACAAAATTTAGAATAAATATGGAGGTGGGATTATGCGTAGATGTTCCGAAGTAGAAATTAACTAAAGTTAATTTCTACCTTTTATATTTAGCTTTTTATTCTGGCTTTCAATCTCGATAGGCTGACAGGGCTAATACCGATATAGCTGGCTATCTGAATGTTATTAAGTTTGGCTAACCAATGTGGCCAATACTGCAGTAAGTGCTGATACCTTTGCTCAGGCGTGTGGAGTAACAGCAGGGCTTCTTTCTGCTCCTTAAAAATTAACTGTTGTTGTAACAGTGTGACTTTGGCTTGTGAGAACGAAGGCAATGCCAGTAAATTCAGGGGGACCCTTATTACTTCTACGGCTGTAATAGCTTCAATTTGATATTGGGCAGGCATTCCCTGCAACCAACTTGAATAGAGGAAGCATAGCTCATCTTGAAAATAAAACTCTTTGCATCGCTCAAGACCGTTCTCACCGTAATGGCAAGCTCTAAGTATTCCGGACATGATAAAAAAGCCATAGTCCTGCTGGGAGCCCTGTGCGAGCAAGATATCTGATGGGTTTAGTGAGAGCAATTTAAACTGAGTTGACAGGGGTTCAACCGTTTGAGGTGGAACCCCCATATCAGAGAAATAGTCAATCACCTTAGTGAATTTACCCAACATAAAAATAGGTTCCATATTTGCTTTATTTCACCAAGACTAACATATTTAATCACTAGAAATATCCTAGGTATTGTTGATTATCGGTGTATTTCAGTGGTGAAGCGAAGATGACCACTTGCAAAGACGTTTTCAATACAAAGCCTCATCTAGAGGGATACAAATTGAACTAGTTTTCTAAATCGCTTTGCCCAAAAACATGCCAGAACGAAGAGCAACTAAACCTTCCGCCTTCTCAGTTCTACAAACAAAAACGCCCACACTTATTCAAAAGTATGGGCGTTTATCTTTTTCAATCCAAAATCCGTTGCTACTTCACCGCTTCCACTTCCAATATCGACGTTTGAGTCGCAGACAAGTTTTGTTTTACATAGCTAGTAAGTTGTAACCATGCAAACAAACCTGCTAGAACGTTAGCAATTGTCGCTGCGATGACGATTGTAAAAATGTCACCCTGTAACGAACCAATAGCAATCGCTGGGATGTATAGAACCACCAATCTTACAAAGCAAACGAATAGGGCAGTTTTTGGTTTGCCTAATGCGTTGAAGATAGAAGTGACAACCATACACAAACCTAAAGGGCCGTAGCTAAACGGAATCACCCAAAGTGCTAGCTTTAACCAGTCTTGCATTGTGTTGTCCGCCGATAGTAGAGGAACAACAATTGGTAAACTCATCACCAACAAAGTTGCGATGGCCAAGTGGAACAAAATAACAAAGCGAGAAGCCGATTGGACGAGTGCTTGGATTGAATCAAAACGTTCGGCACCGAGTTCACGGCCAATCATTGGTGGCAAAGACATGGTTAGTGCCAGCGTGAAGATCAGCAAGAAGCTTTCCACTCGGTTTAATAAGCTCCAAAATGCGATTTCATTAGTACCAAGATGAGCGATGAACATAACCGTCACGAAAGCACTGACTGACGGTAAGATCTGATTCATCATGGTTGGAATCGTGGTTTTGATCAGCAGAGCAACATCGTCTTTGCTAGCTAAAGCCGAAGAGAAAGGTGCGAACCATTGTCGACCTTTAGCTTTGTGCATCATGTAACCCGCGCTGATGGCAAAGCCAAGCATCGATGCTAATGCAGCACCCGCAATTCCCATGTTTAGAACGAACATAAAGATCGGATCGAGCACGAGGTTGATAAGGCTTGCGATAACAAAGACAGAGCCCGTGACTTTAGTATCACCATTCGCACGGTAAACACAGGTCATTAAATACAGCACGGCACTGGATAGTGCGCTCAACAACCATAGGCCCCAGAACTGACCAAATAACGTTTCGAGCTGCTGATATTGTGCGCCGCTGTCTTTCAGAGAGACAAATGCAGAAAACACACTTTGCTCCATCAACCACAACGCAAATCCAATGAGAGCGATAAAAGCGCTACCGACCAGTAACGCAAGTGAAGCGGTATTTGTCGCGCGTTGCGTATTATTCGCGCCAAAAGCATGTGAGATGATCGACGTTGCCGCGACACCAATGCCGACTTGAATGCCAATAAAGCCAGCTTGGAACGGCATGGTGATACCTTGCACGGTAAGCTCGTTCACGCCGAGCATGCCGATAAACACTGCGTCGATAAGTTGTACTGACATGATCGCAAAAAGACCGACAGTCAGCGGCAGTGTTTTTTCGAGAACGGATTTTAAGGTCGAGGAAATCGCTATCATCACAAGGCTCTTGATTCGAAAGTTCGGGAACAATGCCAGTATAGAGTTGCGATTGTTAATGATAAGAGGGCTAATCCCTAAATCAGTTTTTAGATTTGGTTAATAATCCAAATCAGTCGGTGTGTTTGTGTTGTGTGTTTGACTGGTTATACTCAACGTATCTTCCTGAAAATAAGCGTATTCGTTAGCTAATCTGATATGAAAAATAGCCTCAGTATTCGAGCTTATACCAAGCAATTACAGAGTCATTCACACGGGGATTATCATCAATTGGTGTTGCCAATCCACGGCAATATTGCGATTGAGATGACAAACTTTATCGGTAAAGTCACCGTTGGAGAGTGTGTCGTGATTCCTGCTGGCACTGAGCATGGATTCAAAGCTGATGAAATGGCGCGTTTTATTGTTGCGGACTTGGACGTTTTGCCAGAGCACTTTCTTACGGAACAATTGGCTGTGTTTTCTGTTACGCCACCACTGTTAAGCTATCTTCATTTTGTAGAAAAACAGTTGCAGCACCAAGTTGATAGTGGGTTAGAGAGCTCGATTTTGAATGTGTTCTCTATGCTCTTAGAGCAGCAAACTCACGCAAAGCCTGTTGACCCAAGGATTCGAGCAGTACAAAGCCATATTGCTGAAAACATAGATACGGCTTTGTCTATCGATGAGTTGGCGAAGATAGCTTGCTTGAGTCCGACTCAATTTAAAAAGCGATTTAAAGAAAGTCTTGGTGTTAGTACATTGCAGTACATTACTGAGTTGCGAATGGAAAAAGCCAAAGCTTTGCTCACTCATACCGACTTACCAGTTCAATTGATTGCCGAGCGAGTCGGGTACACCGATCTATCTGCGTTCAGTCGTCGCTTTTCAATTCATTTTGGTTTGTCACCACGCGAGCTAGCCCGTCAATAACGTCTCATTAAACGATTGTTGCGTCCTTTCTGCAAAGTTATGCCTTCTTAATCAACGTATCCTTTTCTCTATTAAAAATCATTATAGAGAAATAAAGCATGTCATTTGTTGCGATTCAATCGACAAGCCAATATCAAGCGGGCGCACTGGCGATCTTGTTCGCCTCTTTGTTGTGGGGAACGACAGGCACAGCCGCGAGTTTTGCTCATCAAGTCAGTCCGTTAGCCATTGGTGCTTTTGCTATGGGCCTTGGTGGCGTGATTCAAACAATGTTATCTTGGCGTAGCATCCGTCATCAATTCCATCAGATTTTACTGTTTAAGTTAGCGTTAGCAATAAGCAGCGTTGCATTAGCTGTATATCCTTTGGCGTTTTACACGTCGATGAAGCTTTCTGGTGTTGCCGTTGGTACCGTTATCTCAATTGCCAGTGCGCCTTTCTTTACTGTTTTGATGGAGTGTCTTTTTAGCAAAGGTAAGCGCATTTCTACCCAATGGTGGGTGAGTTTCGTATTTGGTGTGGTGGGCATCATGATGTTAGTCATGGCGAAATCGGGTGGGGTGGTTGAATCAGACCAAGCCTCTTATCTTTTGGGCATCATTTTGGGGCTCATCGCAGGGTTAAGTTACGCCATTTATTCGTGGGTTGCTAAGCGAATGATTGATGGCGGAATCAAATCGCAAGCGGCGTTAGGTAGTATCTTTGCTGGTGGTGCTCTGTTGTTATTGCCCAGCTTAGCGTTTACCGGAGAGAACCTATTCACCGGAATTACGAACGCTTCTGTTTCCGTCTATATGGCGATCGTTCCAATGTGTTTGGGTTATCTTGCCTATGGGTATGGACTAAGATACGTTGATGTTAGCAGTGCCAATCTTCTCACGTTGTTTGAACCGGTTGTTGCGGCGGTGTTGGCGGTTTGGATTGTTGGGGAGAAGATTGCTATCTCTGGTTGGATTGGCGTTGGATTGATTGGTGTATGCTTGATTCTTCAAACCTTAGATAAAGATGCGAACAAACCAAAACAGATTACATGACTTCCTAGCGAATAAGGTTTCCTCACTAACGAACATAGCCTCCTAGCAGACGTCGATGAAAAGCGTTAACTCGCATGCATATCTGTTTTCATTTTCTATGAAATAGAACTGCCATTGCTACGGTCTGTCTTAATCAACGTATTACCAGTTCGCTATTTACTAAAGTATGAACACATTCGGGGAAGATTATGTGGATTAAGAAGAATCATCGCTGGGCTTTATCTGAAAACGAAGCGACGCCAGAGTCCGTCTATAAAGAGCGTCGAGAGATATTGAAAAAGCTTGGCATTGCGGTTGTCGGCATGCCGCTCGCTGCAAATGCACAAGCTGGCATTTTGGATATCTTCTCCTCAAAGGAGAAGCCAGTCTCAGACAATCGAATTGACCTTAGCGCTGCGAAGCCACAACAATACCAAGCGGATCTTTCTCTTACTCCTGAAAGTAAGGTTCTGAAATACAATAACTTCTATGAGTTTGGTACCGATAAGTCTGACCCCGCGAAAAACTCTTCTGAGTTCGTGTCTGACCCATGGACGGTTGAGATCGACGGCTTGGTGAATAACCCAATTAAGCTTGACTATGATGACCTCTTTAATAAGTTCACACTAGAAGAGCGAATCTATCGCTTACGTTGTGTCGAAGCATGGTCAATGAACATTCCGTGGATTGGTTTTCCTTTAGCGGACATTATCAAAATGGCCGATCCAAAAAGTAGCGCGAAATACGTGGCTTTTGAAACTCTCTACGACCCGAAACAGTTCCCAGCCCAAGGCTCGTTTAGCAGTATTGAATATCCTTACGTCGAAGGGCTTCGCCTTGATGAAGTAATGAACCCGCTTGCGCTGATTTCTGTGGGTTTATACGGTAAGACGCTTGCGCCACAAAACGGTGCGCCGCTTCGCTTAGTTGTGCCTTGGAAATACGGTTTCAAGAGCATCAAGTCTATTGTTCGAATTCGTTTAACCGACCGAGAACCACCAACAACGTGGAATCGTTTAGCACCGAATGAATACGGTTTTTACGCTAATGTGAACCCAAATGTTGATCACCCACGTTGGAGCCAAGCAAGCGAGCGTTTCATCGGAGAGGGCAGTGTACTCAGCACTCGCAGACAGCCAACATTGATGTTCAACGGCTACGAGGAAGAGGTGGCGCATCTCTATAAGAATATGGATCTGAGGAAGTTCTATTGAGAAAACTGACGCCAAAACACATCATTGCGCTTAAAGTCCTGATACACCTTGTCTCTCTCGGCTTTTTAGGTCTGTTGGTTATTGCGATTAATACCGACAACTTAGGTGGTGACCCTGTTCAAGGCATTATCCATTACACGGGTATTAGCGCGCTGAATACGCTGTTTATTACCTTGTTAGTTTCTCCGCTTGCGCGTTGGACCAAGCAGGGATTGTTAGTTCGAGTTAGGAGACTACTCGGGCTCTACAGCTTTTTCTGGGCAGTGCTTCATTTGGTTGCGTTTGCTGTGCTCGATTTAGGGTTAGATTGGAGTTTACTTGCTTCTGAAATCGTCAAACGCCCTTACTTGACCGTTGGTGCAGCAGTGTGGGTGATCTTGTTACTTCTGGCGGTGACTTCGACTCAATCCATTCAACGTAAAATGGGTCCTAAATGGCAAAAGCTGCATAACTGGGTTTACTTAGCTGCGATATTGGCACCGATTCATTTCTATTGGTCGGTGAAGTCAGAGGTAGCAGAGCCAACCATCTATATCCTAATCGCCATTGGTTTGTTGCTGGTGCGCTGGAAGACATTGAAGCAGCGAGTGTTTCGAAAAATGTTATCCAGTTGATGCGCTGTTAGACCAATTGCGATAAATGAATCAACAGACAAAAAGGGGCCATGTGAGCCCCTTTCTTCATTGGATAAAAAGCCGCTAACCCAAGCATTCCGTTGCTGTTGGTTCACCACGCTTCCACACCTTTCGTTCGCTCTCGCCAAAGACCTTAGGCTAGTTCTATCCAATCCCACTACAACGCTCATACCGTTAGCCCGAAC
The DNA here is from genome assembly GCF_001557775.1 of Vibrio sp. MOR3. Classification (NCBI taxonomy): domain Bacteria; kingdom Pseudomonadati; phylum Pseudomonadota; class Gammaproteobacteria; order Vibrionales; family Vibrionaceae; genus Vibrio; species Vibrio sp. MOR3. Next base: position 162,719 of record NZ_LNRD01000008.1, read on the forward strand.
CCTACGACTAATGTCTAACCACCTGAGACTATTTGTATTTTTTCGTTTGGTATAAGGTACTAGCAACTGAATTTTAAGAGTTCATAAAGATCAGTCATCGAGTTCTTGTAATACCAATCACAGTAAATAAGTGATCAGAAATAGCGTAGGGAAAATGCTTGAGAACAAGGCGCAATTTTTCGATAAGTAGTTATTCTACAATCAAAAATTGCAACGCAGTTATCGAGTATTTTAACAAGCTAGAATGACCAGTTATTTACTACGATTGGTATAACAGAGAATTTATAGACAACGACGCGCTTAATCTTCGTTTAGTGAGTAAACAACGTTGGTTGGAAAAACACACCTTAGAGTGTGAACGAAAGGAATCACAATGAGCAGCACTTTAGAGTCCGTACATATTGGAACAGATAAGCCTAAAGCCAGTGAGGATGAACTCACTTATGAGCAACAACATAAACCAAGTTCGGAGTTTGAGTCCCGAGAACAATATTTAGAGCACGAGTTGCAAATCATGGCGCCTAAACGTTGGCGTCCCAATTTGCCGTTTAAAGATTATCGATTCGAGGTAGAAGACACCATTCCAGCGATGGCTGCGACCATTGGTAAAGTCGTTATGGTGGGCGCCATCGCAGCAACCTTTGCCGGTGCGCTAGGGTTGAACGAAGGCTTTATTTTAGAAAATGTTCGTTATGAACTACTCATCGCCTCTGTTTTCATTATTCTTTTTTCAGGCTTTCTATTGCCGACTGCAAACCTCGCGGGTACACACGGCCCACTCATTCCATTAATTCCTATCGTCGTTGCAGCAGGCGGGCACCCTATGGCCTTTGGTCTGCTGATTGGCGCCTTTGGCATACTGTTAGCGATCAGTAAAGGTGGCAGCATGTTGGCAAATCTCACCAGTAAAGGCGTGTGTGGCGGCTTATTACTCTACCTAGGCTTTGTTGGAACCGTCTCTCAAGTGAAAAAGCTGTTCGCTTGGGCAGAGGGAATAGGGATGAGCCACATCGCTTTTGTCGTGATCTTTTGCACCATTATTTTATATGCATTGCTGGAACATTTTCGTAAGCGTTGGCTAGCAGTCCCTCTTAGTTGCTTGTTAGGCGGTACGTTAGCCTTTGCCATGGGTGCCCCGTTTTCTTTTCAAACTGAGCCCGGCTTACCCAATATGAACCCTATGTATTGGTGGGGGGAAAATACGGGCTGGATGCTAGGGTTACCTACGATTGAGCATTTCATGGTCGTGCTGCCTTTTGCTATTTTGGCCGTGGCTATGTGGTCGCCAGATTTTTTAGGGCATCAAGTGTTCCAAAAAATCAGCTATCCAGAACGTACAGAAAAAGTACATATGAACATCGACGATACGATGACTACAGCGTCAATTCGTCAGACGTTCGGCTCTCTGCTCGGTGGTACTAACTTTACGTCTTCATGGGGGACTTACATCGTTCCGGCGGCTATCGCTAAACGTCCAATTCCTGCTGGGGCTTTGCTGACGGCGCTGTTTTGTATCATCGCCGCGGTTTGGGGCTACCCAATGGACTTAGCGATATGGCAACCTGTACTTTGTGTTGCGCTCATTGTTGGGGTATTTGTGCCTTTGCTAGAAGCAGGAATGGAAATGACGCGTGAAGGGAAAACCACACAATCGGCGGCGATTGTTGTATTTTCTTCAGCGCTCGTTAACCCTGCATTTGGCTGGTCGCTCACTATGCTGTTAGATAACTTAGGTTTAGTCGGCTGTAAAGAACGTAGTGGGGAACTCAGTAAAATGAGCCGTTGGGTGTTGCCTGGCATTATGTTTGTTGTGCTAACAAGCGTAATGGCGCTGGTTGGTCTACTACCGGGAATTCCAGCGATTATCCCAAGTTTCCGTTAGATAGGTTCGTAGTACGATTTATGGTTTGAAGAACCTTTTTCTAACGTGATAGAAACGGTTTAGTTCAGTGGAGCTAAACCGTTTATGCCCCAAACCGTGTTTGCTGCCTATCTTCGTTAGTGATAAAACGAGATCGAAGATAAGAAGAACGCCCTCTCACTAGCTTCTCGAAACCACATTTCCATAAATTTTGCGTCTTTTCTGCGGTGAAAGCGTCTTATTGATATAACCAATTAATAGGAAGCTTCTATGAGCATAACGTTCATTGTTTTGAGCGCACTTTTCTTCGGATTCTATGCGCTTCTAGTGACATTTAAAAAACAGAAAAAAACATTCAACTTCAGAGTGTTAAGCGCACTGGCTGCTGGATTGCTATTCGGTGGTGCTATTCAAGTGGTATTCGGGATAGAAAATACTGCAACGGTGGGTTTTGCTGAGCTTATTTCATTGTTCGGTAAAGGGTACATTAAGCTGCTGCAAATGATTGTTATTCCATTGGTATTTGTCGCCATGATTTCATCCATTATGAATGTGGATGGAAATGGTGCCTTATCTAAGATTGCTCCTAAGATCATTGGCGTATTAATAGTGACCGTAGCCATTTCAGCGGCCGTAGGTATTGCAAGTGTTTACCTATTTGGTATTGATGCGAATGCACTCGTAAGTGTAGTGGGTACTAACAGTGCTATTGAAGCTCGAGGTGATTCACTGCTTGCCACACAAGATGCAATGGCAAATACGGGTCTTTCGGGGTTAGCGCTGTCGATTATCCCTACCAACATATTTGAAATGCTGACTGGGTCTGAGCGTACGTCAACATTATCGACCGTACTGTTTGGCATGTTCCTAGGATACAGCGTTCTACAAGTGAAGAAACGTAAGCCAGAAAAAGTAGAAAACTTTGTCGCTTTCATTAACTCGGCAAAAGAAGTTGTGCTGTCCATGGTACGCGAAATTCTTAAGCTGACCCCTTATGGTGTGTTTGCGTTAATGACCTCATTTATGATGACTAACGACTTGTTTGCATTGGCTGAAATGGGCCGATTCTTATTGGCTAGTTACGTAGCGATTGGCGCAATGTTTGTGATTCACTTTATCTTAGTGTCGGTATTTGGTTTATCTCCAATCACGTTCATGAAAAAAACATGGCCGGTGCTCGTTTTTGGCTTCGGCTCTCGTTCAAGTATGGCTGCGATACCACTAAACGTTGAAACTCAAACTCAACGTCTTGGTGTTGATGAAGAAACCGCAAATATGTCCGCTACGTTTGGTACCAGTATTGGCCAAAATGGTTGTGCCGGTATTTACCCAGCCATGCTTGCCATCATGGCTGCACAAGTCATGGGTGTACCTGTTGACATCAGCTTCATTCTGCAACTGATCTTGGTGATTGCGATTGCGTCATTTGGTATTGCTGGTGTCGGAGGCGGAGCGACGTTTGCTGCTGTTGCTGTGCTTACCATTATGGGGTTAGACATTACTGTGGTTGCCATTCTAGTTTCAATCGAGGCATTAATTGATATGGCACGTACTGCACTGAATATTTCGGGGTCAATGCTCTCTGGTGTGATCACCTCTAAGACAAATGGTTCACTGGATATTGAGCAATACTCCGCTGACAGTGCCGCTACAACAAGCGATGAAATCGCAGCGTAGAGCAGATTGAAGCATATCAACATTTAGAACAGCTTTAGAGAAGTACGTCGTTAATGGTCGTATTTCTCTTACTTATCTTGTTCAACTTTGGAAATATGAGATGAAAGTGGTCGTTATTGGCGGAAACGCCACAGGAATGAGTTTCGCCGCAAAATACAAAAGAAACCAACCATCAGATGACGTTGTTGTGATGGAGAAACGAGATTACCTCTCTTTTGGAGCGTGTGGATTGCCTTATTTCGTGGGGATGTTTGAGATACCGAGCGAATGATATCTCGAACCCCGGAGCAGGCGATTGCCTCAGGGCTAGAGGTTCGAATGAACACCGAAATATTGTCAGTCAGCCGAGTTGTTGATTGAACCGCTTGGTCTTTGTGCTTTACATTTCTTATATTTCCATTATTATCGAAATGTTGTGAGTACATATCGATAATTGAGGAAAGCTATGTTAGCGGAGTGGATTGCACACAAAGACCAATTAAGAAGTTACATAGTGAAAAAGACGGGTGATCTTGATTTAGCTGATGACATCTTGCAGGACGTCTACATCAAGGCCAGTCAAAAGATTGAACAGTTAGAAACAAGAGATAAACTTCAGAACTGGCTGTATCGCATAACTCATAATACGATTATGGACTTCTATCGGACCCACCAAACCCATGAAGAGTTGGTCGATAATCAAGTAGAAGAAGAAATCTCTTCAGAGTTTAAGAATCTGCAAGAGGTGGGGCAGTGCTTACGTCCAATGTTTGATTGCCTGCCAGAGAAGTACCGTCAAGCGATGATCCTTGCAGAACTTGACGGACTATCGCAGCAAGCGGTTGCTGATCAACTAGGCTTATCGCTTTCTGCAACAAAAAGTCGAATTCAGCGTGGTCGTACAAAACTAAAAGATGTTTTAATCGATTGCTGCAACATAGAGGCTGACGGTGAAGGAATCGTAGACTTTCACCCTAAGCCGGAATGTGCAAACTTCACCAAAAACAACAAGTGCAATGAATGAACTTGATCATGAATCAGTACAGGCGATCGCTACCGTGATTTCTTAAATATGGAGGCGTCCGATATTTAAGAATGAACACGCCTTCGCGATAATAGATCTTTCGCTCAACATGCTACTTAAAAGTCGATCTGCTGTTCAGGTCGACTTTTTCTTTTGTTAGACAGATCTTATATATCTTCTCTTTTTTAAAAAACGAAAAAAATGTGCGTCTTTTTTTGTTTTGTTGCGTCTTAACTTAGTGAATAAACATTTTTATCGAATACGACGAATGAAAAAAGAAGCCTCCCCCAATGAAATGCACACTCTGACGAACGAGTCGTTGTTGGCATTTATCACAAGTGATGATGTAAAAGAGACTCTGCAAGATGTTCGCCGCGGAATTGAGCGCGAAATGGTTCGAGTGACACAAAGCGGTGCGCTTTCTCAGCGGCCTCATCCTGAACCTCTAGGCTCATCACTGACTCACCCATACATCACCACCGATTTCTCGGAAGCCCAATTGGAGCTTGTGACGCCTGCGGCGACGGATAGAACAGAGACATTTAGAGCTTTGTCTTCATTACACCACTTTGTTGCATCAAATCTAAATGACGGTGAATCTATGTGGGCGGCGAGCATGCCTCCAATCCTGCCCGTTGATAATGATATAGCGATAGCAAATTACGGAACATCAAATGCTGGTATCGTGAAGATGCGTTATCGTGAGGGGTTAGCGAATCGTTATGGGAAGAGAATGCAGCTTATTTCAGGCATTCATTACAACTATTCGTTACCAGAGTCTTTCTGGAAGGCTCTTCATACTCATACTGAAAGCCAATTGCCGTTAGAAACCTTTATTTCTGAGCGATACTTTCATTTGATCCGTAATGTTCTACGCCATGGTTGGGTTATTCCGTACTTGTTTGGCGCTTCACCGGCGGCTGATAAGAGCTACTTGCAAGATCGACCTCATGCGTTAAACCATTGGGATAGCACTACGGATTACTTACCATGGGCTACATCGCTACGGTTGAGTAACTTGGGTTATGGGAGTAGTGAACAGTCTCGTTTCCCGATGAGCTTTAATAATAAACAAGGCTATCTAACCAGCCTATGCCACGCATTAACTCAGCCAAGTGATCTGTACGCTCACCTCACTGAACATCAGCAGTTGAATGGTTCAGTTCTTCAACTCGAGAATGAATTGTATGGTTCTGTTCGTCCTAAAATTGTTAATGCACAAATGCGTCCTTTGGTTGCCATGTGTCATTACGGAGTGGAATACATAGAGTTGCGCAGTTTGGACAATAACCCTTTGTTACCATTTGGTATTGATGAACTTCAAAGTCAGTTCATCGACCTATTTTTGCTGTATAGCGCACTCACACCAAGCCCTGAAATGAGTGAGCAGGAAAGCAAAATGATCATGCAAAGACAAGATTTGGTGGCTATGCAGGGCAGGAAGCCAAATTTGATGATTCCTACCGTGAATGGCGACATGTTACTGACAGATTTGGCTAAGCCACTAATGGGTATGTTAGCTGAAATGGCGAAAAGCCTAGATGACGCTCAGGAAACCAATAGCTATGTAAAGGCAGTAATGCGTGAACAAGCAAAGTTTGACGACAGCCAATTAACGCCCTCTGCACAGATCCTAGCGGTTATGGAACAAGAAAGCCTAAGCTTCACGACGTTAATGAGAAGGTATTCAGGCGAGCACAAGCAAGGCTATTTGAACGATACGCTCTCTGCCGAAGAAATGAGGCAACTACAAATGCTTGTGGACAACTCGCTGGTTGAGCAAAAGCGCCTAGAAGCCGAAAACGAAACCAACTTTGATGACTATTTAGCTCAGAGAAGTCAAATTGATTGTGGAGTCCCTTCTCGAGGTGATACCTCACAATCAATGCCGGAACATTTAAACCCATCTCAAGGTGATAAAGAGCACGTAAATCCATTATGAATATTCTTTGGAAGTTAAAAGGCTACTTAACAATGTTTGGCCGACACTACCTGATTGCCCTAGTGGCTCTGCAGCTGGTGGCTTTAGTTAATCTGGTTCCTTCATGGTTGATTGGTCGAATAGTTGACGGCATTAGTGAAGGAACATTAGATACACAAACCCTAGTTATCCACGTAGGTGGGATCATTGTTTCGGGCGCGGCAATGTATGGTCTGCGCTTTGTATGGCAAAGCAAGTTATATGGGGCGTCTATTGCGATTACTCGTGTGATGCGCAGTGAGCTATTTCAAAAGTTTTCACAGCTCCCTCCTGCCTTCTATGCACGCCGCAGTACAGGTGATTTAATGGCGCATGCTACCAATGATCTGAATGCTGTCGAAGAAACCATGGGCATGGGCATTATGACATTGGTGGATTCGTTCATTGCAGGTATGACCGTCATTTTAGGGATGATATTTGTTGTCAGCGGTCAGCTCACGGCCATTGCATTACTTCCCTTCCCGTTATTGGTGCTGATCACTCGTCGTTACGGTGTGCAGCTACATAAGGCCTTTGGTAAGGCACAGTCTGCATTTTCTGATTTAACAGAAGAGACACGAGAAACAGTATCGGGTATTCGTGCGGTTCGTTCACATGGCATTTCTAGTCGTCAAGAACAGCATTTTGAGCAAACCTTGGACGAAACGGTCGATGCTAACCTAACTGTAGCGAAAGTGGATTCAGCGTTCGCTCCAACAATCCAATTGGTTTATGGCCTGTCGTTTGTGATCGCTCTTGGATACGGCGCATGGTTAATCGAACAAGGTAGCATCACCGTCGGACTCTTTACGACTTTTACTTTGTACCTTGGTCAACTGCTTGGCCCATTCATGCAGTTTGGCTGGCAATTTAATGTCTTTCAACGCGGCAAGACTTCTTGGCAGCGACTAGAGCAATTGTTTGCTGAAAACCTAGAAGTCGTCGAAGGTGACAAAACGCTAGCCCCAGATTCGGATTCAAGTATGTCATTTGATATCCGTGAATTTACCTATGAGCAATCAAATCGAAGAGCTCTGGACAACGTAAAGTTTGAACTGCCGTCAGGTGGGTTAGTGGGTATTACTGGACCAACAGGCGGTGGCAAAAGCACACTTCTTCATCTGGCGTTGCGTCAATTTAAACTTGAGAAGCCATCTAGCATCCACGTCTCAGGTATGCCAAGTGACAGACTCACCTTTGATGCCTTGCGCAGCAAGTTGGCATGGGTTCCTCAAAAGCCGTATTTATTTTCCGGCACTATCGTAGAAAACATTGCGTTGTCGAAACCGAATGCGTCGCTGTCAGAAGTAAAACATGTGGCAGATATGGCGGGCATTCTAGCAGAGATTGAAGCGATGCCCGAGGGTTTTGATACCTCACTTAGAGAGGGAGGAACAAATCTATCGGGGGGCCAAAAACAGCGACTGACGCTTGCCAGAGCACTCCTGTCGGGTGCAGATATTCTGTTGCTGGATGACCCTTTCAGTGCGTTAGACATGAAGACAGAGGTGCAAGTGCGTCAAAATTTAAAAGCGTATTATTCTCACAAAACGATGCTGCTAGTCACCCAGCGTCTGACCAACCTTATCGAAGCTGACCATATCTTAGTCTTAAATGATGGTCAGGTAGAAGAGTGCGGTTCTCACTATGAATTAGTGGCAAATCAAGGTTGGTATTCGATGGTTTATCAGCGCCAAAGTCAGTTAGGAGGCAAACAATGAGAAATAGTACCCTTTATCGTCGGTTGTTGGCGTTTTCGTTGCCTCACAAAGCCCGTTTTGGTTTTGCATCCGTCATGTTGGGGTTAGCTGTCACTGCTGAAATGACGATCCCTTGGTTAGCGAAAATTGTCCTTGATGAAGTGATTGTGCCTCAGCAATTTGAATGGCAACAGCTTATCACTTTGATTGGGCTGGTTATGGTTTTCTACGTGTTAGCTGCGGTGTTCGGGTATTTGCAAGCCATCGCGTTTAAACACGGTGCATTGCTGGTGGTCAAAGATGTGCGAGAGCAGTTATTTCGTCACGTATTGAACTTCCCCATTGCGACCTTCGACAAGTTGCCGACAGGGAAACTGGTTTCTTACATTACTAACGACACCGAGTCGCTGCGAAATATGTTCGTGTCGACGGTCCCTACCGTGGTCCAAGGCGCCTTACGCATCTTAGCGATCTTTATCGCCATGGCGTTATTAGACTGGCGTTTGATGTTATTGAGCTTGGTGTTGATCCCCGTGTTACTTATGACCATGCGTTTGTATCGCAAGATTTCAATGCCAGTATTTGATGGAATTCGAGTTCAAGTCAGCAACATTAATGGCCAAATCAATGAGTCATTACAGGGGATGGCATTGATTCAAGCGTTTCGCCAGCAAAAAAGCTTTCAAACCAAATTTGAGAAAGAAAATCAAAGCTGGTTTCACTTCCGAACCAAGTCAGTGGCCATTGATAGCTTAATGTTGTTACCACTGACACGTTTGATTGCGACGCTGACCGCAGCGGGTATTGTTGCCTGGTTTGCAGGGGCTTCAATGTCGACTGTTGTGGAAGTGGGCACCTTATACGCTTTTTTAAACTATGTTGAACGCTTCTTTGACCCGTTCCGACAGTTATCGATGGAACTGCATAAATTGCAGGTTGCCACGGTATCGTCAAAACGTATTTTTGAGTTACTAGACGATGAGTCTGAGACTCATAATCAAGTGATGCCAGAGGTAGAGTTCAATGATAGTCACGATATTGAGTTTCGCAATGTCACGATGGGGTACGAAGAAGATAAACCCGTGCTTAAAGACGTTAGCTTTATAGCAAAAAGTGGTGAGTTCACCGCAATTGTCGGACATACCGGCAGCGGGAAAAGCTCCGTGATCAATCTGTTAATGCGTTTTTATCAACAGCAGCAGGGTGACATTTTCATTGGCGGGCAATCGCTTCAAACTCTTCCAGAAGCACAATTACGTAAGTTGTTTGGCCTGGTATCGCAAGACCCAACCATCTTTAGTGGCTCAATTGAAGATAACATTAACTTATCTCAGGATGTTCTTACCATTGATAAAACGAGTGCAAACACATTAGCGAATAGCCGTGAGAGAGCGATTCATGCAGCCCAATTGGTGCAAGCAGACCGCTTCATTCATCGCTTACCTGATGGTTTTGAACACAAACCAGGTAATGGCGGTGCCTCGCTTTCCGTTGGGGAAAGGCAGTTATTGGCGTTAGCTCGGGCTATTTCCCACGATCCGAAAATATTTCTACTAGATGAAGCCACTGCGAATATTGACAGTGAATCGGAAGAAGCGGTTAAACAGGCGTTGGAGAATATTCAGGATGGTAGAACTGTTATTACTGTGGCACACCGGTTATCTACCATTCAAAACGCTGATCAAATCCTGGTGATGAACAGTGGCAAGGTCGTACAAAGAGGCACACACCGAGAGCTGATTGCTCAAGATGGCGACTATCGAGATTTGTACCTAAGTCAAAAAGCGCAAGAAGAACATGACACTCAAAACAGCACGCTTGGCTTAACCGCCGTCAGTGCAGCATAAGTAGTTAATTATGACGAGCAAGAACATTATGAAAAATCAAACAACGTACATCGAATCTAATGATACTGAACAAACCCAATTTGTATCTGAGCAAGTGATTGAAGACATCCTTGAGTGGGAAATCATGCACGGCGTAGCCTTTCGTCAGGCCGACAATACCGCAAGGCATGTACCATTTAGTATTGCGCCGATGACAATGGAACGTTCAGCGTATGACCACTTACGTAAGGTCACACCATTGATTGCTAAATTGGTGAGCAACGTTTCTGAAGATCATCGTTTTCTGCAAACCTCATTGAGTGAGATGGCGAAAGCCGACCCGTTCTTCGGTCGCTTAATGGAGCTGCACCAGCAAGCTCATGGTGATGCAACCGCCCCCAAGCAACCTGCACGTCAGCCACTGTTATTAATGAGAACAGATTTTATGGATGACCGTCAATACGGGGCAAAAGTTATAGAATTTAATGGTATAGCCGCAGGAATGGGGCCCTTTGGTCAACGTGCTTACGAGCTGCATAGCTTTGTGAAAAACCAATGGAACGAGGTTTACCGAGAGTGGCTGGAAGATGATTCAGCAATCCCTGCAGATAATCAAGGGTTGGAACAATTAGCCCTAGGCATCGCAACAGCAGCAAAAAAGGTTCAAGCTCATTTTGCAGATTCTAATGCTAATAGTGACAACAAAAAAACTGCTCAAACGCCGACATTCTTAATGATCGTTCAAAAGGGTGAAGATAATGTGTATGACCAGCACATTTTGGAGGTCGCTTTGCATAAATTGGGGGTTCGTACTGTTAGGCGAACCTTCGAACAATTGAGCACTCAACTTTCAAGTGGTGATAACCAACGCCTTATCCTTGATGGTGTGGGCGCAATTGACACCGTGTATTTGCGTGCTGGTTATCAATATTCAGATTACTGGGCGCCAGAGCTGAACGAAGACATTTGTTGCCATAAATTGAGCCAGACTCGACTGTTTATTGAGAAACATTACGTGGCGATGAATGCCACTATCAGTCAACAATTAGCGACCAGCAAATCAATGCAAATGCTACTCACACAGATGCCAACCGAAGCTTATGCTCAATGGGGGCTATCGCTTGATGAAGCGAATCTGGTTAAAAGCGTTTTAGCGGATATGAAAGCCATCACGAAAGAGAGCATTGAGTGGTTTAATGAGAGTGCAGACAAAAAAGAGTGGGTATTAAAAAACCAAGGGGAAGGCGGCGGCCACTGCGTATTTGAAGAGGATATTAGTGCAACTTTGGAAAAGCTAAAGCAAGAAGAATACAATGCGTGGGCATTAATGCAGCGCCTGTATCCACATGAACGCGATACACCAACTATTGCCGTAAGAGATGGCAAGCAAACACTAGTCAACGATCTTGTTAGTGAAGTGGGTCTCTTCACTGCGCATTATCAAGGTGAACCCGTAACTGAAAATAATGGTTATGCCGGATACTTAATACGCAGTAAGCCTGCCAGTGAAAATGAAGGTGGAATACATAGCGGGCAAGGTATTTTGGACTCGTTAGTCCTGATTGACCAATAACTGGCTTTAATTTTGGTGATGTACAGCCTGAGTACAGGTTGTACATCAGCGTTTAGTTCAAATGGGTGAGAGAGTTGCGGGAAATTGGATTGGTAAGTCGATACCAATGCTTGGATTGAGTCGTATCTGTTTGATGGCACTATATCGAGCCATGTCACGAAATTAGCCCCCCTACCGCGCGATTTTCCAATACCTAGAGTTATTCGTATATTTCTAAATTAGCAAAACCGCTAACTCAGAAATGTCCATAAACGAGCCAGTGATTCTTCAGCTCAACTCAGTCATTAAAATATCTACACAAACAAAAAGGGGCTACGTGAGCCCCTTTCTTAATTGGATGTAAAGCGATTAACCTAAGCTTTCTGTTACTACTGGTTTGGTATTGCGTTTGGCAATCCAGTAAGCAACGCCTCCCCAAAGTACTGTCAGTATCCAAAGAGCAGTCCAGTGTTTAGCTACTTGTTGCCACGTTGCGCCCATTTGGTTGAGTGCTAAAAAGCCTTTGATTGCCCAAGTGCTCGGGCTCAAGTCTGCAAACCAAAGCAGCGGGGCAGGAATTGATTCAACCGGCCAAATAAACCCAGCTAGAAAGATCAACGGCATTGAGCTCACCAATACGACGAATGTCACGAGCTCGCGTCTTGGCAATAAATAGCCTAGCCATAAGCCTAAGCCACAGCAGCTAAGTAAGAAAGGCAGGAGCAAGGTGAGTAGCTCACCTGCGTTGGCAACATGGTTAACGTTCAAACGTTCGAAGCTATAGCCAAAGTAATATGCGCTCAGTAGGTAGTAAATCGCGACAAAAACTACGGTTCTTGCTAATAACAATGCACCGGTTGAAACCTGCGACCAATAACCGCGACCATGGCGTTGCGTACCCGTTTGTAAACCGACCGCCATCAACAATGTTTGCTGAAGGATCAACACAAACACTGCTGGCACAACGTACTCAATGTAGCCCATAGTCGGGTTAAAGGTTGGCTTCATGTTCAGCTTAATGGCAGAGTAATCATGGCTCGCCATACTCAGTGGCACGCCATCAATCACCATCTTACTGACTTTAACTTGAGCACCAAGCGTACCGCCTGCTGTTGCCAGGCCTTCTACCACGGTGCCGTAGACCAAGAAGTAGGAAGCATCAGCCGCATAAGCAAGAGTAGGACTGCTGCCAAGCATCAAGTCTTTATAGAAGTGTTCTGGAATCACCAAGAAACCCGTGATCTCTCGGTCTAAGAACGCTTGTTTCGCGTCAGCAATGGTGTGTAGGCGTGTCACAACTTTAACTTGTGGCGTCGCATCGACCATGCGCTCAAGCTTCAAGCTGGTTTGGCTTCCATCGAGATTCACGATCGCTATCGGCTGTTCTCTTGGCGTTTGTTGCGCGTACGGAAGTGGGTATAAGAACGAGTAAAACACGACGCCACCAAAGACAGTAAGTACCACGACAGGATTGGTCATCACTGAGCGCAACTCGGTTTTAATCAATTGCCATAAGTTCATATTGCCCCCTGCTTACCATCAGCACCAGTTGCGCTATTGAGTAAGGCGGTATTACGATGTTTTGCCATCAAAGCCGCCGTCATCAATAACGGAATAACGTACCCAGCCATCGGCCATAGGGAGCCGATAGATTGCGCTACACTAGCGCCGTAATTTGCTTGATCCACTTGTACTTCAATGTAATGAGTGATCGGTAGTAGACTTCGCCATGCTTGCGCCAATGTGTTCATGTCTGAAACTGGGAAGGTGATGCCCATGAATGCAAAGCTCGGTGCGGTAAATGCGCCAGCAAAGCTCATCGCGCGTGCTGGGTCCATGGATAGGAAGAAGAACAATGCCCCCATGATGATGCATGCAATGGTCGTTACGAATTGCGCGAATAACATTGCCAGATAACTCCCTTCCATCGGCCAATCAAGTACTACATAAAACCAAACTAAGAACAGCGCGCCTTGTGCCATAAATACAGGAATGTACTGGCTCAGAATTTTGCTTAGTCGAGTGAAAGGACGTTCGCCTAAGAACGCGAAGCTGTTATGGCCATTACCATATAAACGGAAATGCGCCGCGAGGATCAAAATGGTGCTGACCACGACGCAGATTTGCCAGATAGCTGGAACAATCGCGGTTACCAAGAACTGAGCGTAGTTAGTGTTACGGTTAAACAGAGCGGTAATCTGGGTGGAAATCGGCACTGCTTGCCCAATGGCGGCTAACGTTGTGGTATTGCCTTTCGCTAGATTACCCATGGCTTCAAGCTGAGCATCAAAATACCCTTGAGATTGCGCGACCGCGGAGTTAATCAGCTTCGCAACCAAAATGTATTGGCTGTTGAAAAAGACGGAGAGCTGCGGTTGGCGATGCAAAAGAATGTCTTGATCAAACTGAGGTGGAATCACTGCATAGGCATAGATATCACCTTCAATCATCGCGTTTTTGGCCTCTGCTGAACTGACGTAGTGGTAATCAACAGAAAGGGTGGATGAGGCGTCAAGAGATTGAATCATCTTGCGTGACAACTGTGAGTGCTGTAAATCGACCACGCCAATAGGAAGGTCTCTGGCAATGCCAGCAGAGAATACCCCCCAAATACTGATTGCCAATAAGATCGGCACCCAAGTAAGGCAAGACAACAACCACTTATCGCGCCTTAGGACCTGTCGTTGTGAGATTTGAATCGTCATAGTACTAAACCAACGCGATTACAGGTCAACCACGACGCTCATGCCCATTCGAAGCTCAGGCTCTGGCTGGGTAGGGCGAGCTTCGACTTCAAATGTACGAAGATCAAAACCTTTTGATGCATCTGTGGCGCGCCATGTCGCGAAGTCACCCATAACGGCAACGTGCGTTACTTTAAACTCAACGTCTTTATCAAGGGCAGGCAGATAAGCTTCGAACGTAGTACCTTTGGTAAAGTGTTTGAGCAAATCTTCACGTACGTTAAGGGTTGCCCAAGAGTCTTGCGTATCGATAACCGTCACAACCGGGAAGCCTTGAGGAGACAGCTCACCACTTTGCAGTAGTACTTGAGAGACTTCGCCATCAAACCAACTAAAGATTTGCGTGTCTTTTGCATACGCTTCTACTTCCGCTACAGCGCCAGCCGCCATACGCGCTTTCTCTGCTGCAGCGACTTTGGTTTCGCTACGCGCACCTTCTTTTGCCATGTTGTACATTTGGAACGCTGCGCTCTCGGTGTACTTAGAAGCTTGCCACTGAGTCAGCGCCTCATCGCGTTTTTGTTCTGCGACAACGCCATCTTTGTAGAGGTTATTTACGCGCTGGTAAGTTTTTTCCATCAAATTAGCAGCCGCTTGTGCTTTCAACCACTGGTCTTTTGCTGCTTGAATTTGTTGCTCACGCGCGCCTTTTTCTGCTTCTAACGCCAACGCGCCAGCGGCTTTTTCACCCGCTTTTGCTTGTTCTAGCTTTGCTTCGATTTCTGGGCTGTGAAGGGTAAAGATCAACTGACCTTTTTCGACATCATCGCCTTTGCGCACCATGACTTCATCAATACGACCTGGGACTTTTGAAGAGATGCTGTATTGCTGCGCTTCAATCAATCCTTGTAAACGAGCTGGTTCCGGTTGATACGCTTGGTAGAACTGGTAACCAACCCAAGAAGCGACACCCAAAGCGCAAATTGATAGTAGAGCGGGTTTTAGAGATTTTGCTGCCATGACTTAATTTGCCTCTTTGGATGTTGATGCTGGAACGTAAGCAGTATGTTGGTATTGAGCGAAGCTGTTCATTTCGCTACTTAGTGCTAATAGTTTGGTCAAAGAAATTAGATAGCGGAAACGCGCCGCAGATTGCTGTGTTTCTACGCTGGCGACATACAGTTGCGCGTCGACCACATCCAAAGATGAAGATAATCCTTGAGTGAAAGCTTTTTCGCGTAAGCGTAGGTTCTCATCTGCAAGGGCGATACTCGATTCTAAACCTTGGACCTCATCAATGGCTTGCTGCGCCTCTAGGTAGGTTTTCTGTACCAGAAGCGACAAGTCTTGCTTGGCTTGTGACTTTAGTGCATCCACTTGCGTGACCATACTTTGCGCTGCTTTTACTTTTTCGCTGCGACCAGTGGATTCGATAAGCGGAATATTCACTCCGACACCAACTAACCAATCGGGCTTAATTTGGCTGGCAAGTGAGTCGTCTTCATACAGGTTGTAATCACCGTACAAATAGACTTCTGGATAGTATTTGCCTTTCTCGGCTTTTATCAGGCTCGATGCTTGTTTGTGTTTCGCATTTAATAAATCCAAGCCAGGGTAGGTCAATAGAGTTTGATCGACAAAAGCATTCAATGGAGGAAGGTTGTCATTGATGAAGAGGGATTCTGATGGCTCTACCGAATCATTCTGCGCCAAGATTTTGCCAAGAGCAGCTTGGGCAATACTTAAATCGCTGGCTGCTTTACGGGTTTCTACTTTCGCTTTGTCTAGTGATGCTTCTGCTTGAAGGCGTTCAACTCGTGCAATCTGGCCTTGCTCTTCCATCTTAATTGCAAAATCACGGTGTTTGGTTAAGCCTTTTTCGACGGCTTGGCGAGTCGCCAGCACTTCTTTCGCTAATACAACCGAGAAGTAGTATTTAGAGAGATCTTCAAAACGCGCCTGTTGCTCCATCGCGAGCTGGCTTTTTGCTTCGTCTGTTTTACCTTCTGCTGCTGATTGAGCAGCATTAATGCGACCACCGGTAAAGATTGGCCAGATAGCACGAATCGAAGAGGAGAAGATGTCACGCTCAGTGATCGTTGAAGTAGTATTCGCAAGTGCACTAAAGATAGGTTGAAAGACTGGTGGCACACTGATTTGTTGCCCAGTACTGTCGAATAACTGCTGACCCGAGACCGTTACGTCAGTGTCTAAGCGCGTGTAATTCGCTCCGATGCTGACTTGTGGAAGATTAAGGTTGTCTGTCGCACTTTGTTGGTATTCGTAACTTTCAACGTTCGCACGCTGTGCTTTTAGTGAATAGTTGTTTTCTAACAACAATTTCCATGCGTCATCAAATGTGATGGGAGCCGATTGACAGGCAAGAGAAATTGAGCTGCTGAGAAGGCCCAAGATCCAGAACTTTCCGGTTTGTTTCATAGTGGCTGCTTTGCTTTAGAGTATTAGCTCTAATATAAAGTATTCATTCGAAAGTGTTAAGTGATTGGCGAAAAGAATTGTTGGAGAAATGTTGCGCTCAATTGAGTGTAGACCACTTGAGCGCAGCTGTGTTGTTTTTTATTTCATGGAAGGGCAGTGAAACTCTGCTCTCCACTCAAGCTGGCGAGAACCTCGCATTGTATTCAGCAGGTCTTTACCACTCATCTGTGGGAACGATAGCAGCACCTTAAGATCTGGGGAGCTGGCATCACTCTTTTCGTAAGCTCTGACGTGAGTAAACGTTGAATACATATTCTCTGACAGCATAGCCTTATTCAGGCAAATTCCAAATGTATCGCGTTCCATGTTTAGGTGTTCCTTCTAACTATAAAAGCGCCTCTGTTTATAGTTATTGCAGTGGCAGATGGTGTCTAAGTGATTGTCTTAACGTCAGTATTTGTATTTTTATCAATGTGTCTTCAAATTTTCTGACGCAAGTGTTGAGCGTTAAATAGACTTCCAGTTGGCTGCTTTCTTTTGCCGAAGCTCTCTCTGGCTTCTTGACTAAAAATTATACGATGGAAAGTCTCAAAACGCCTCAAAAACCGATAAATTTGATGTGATCGTGTTCAAGATTTAGATGGCAATTTATGTATGGTGTTGAATAAATAACAACATTATTTGGCTGGCGATTTGATTGCTTTTTTATATTTCGTTTCGCTTATCAATGATGGATCGCGTACGTGACATAAGCGTGAACCTGATGATTTTAAAGCGCCAAATGTTGTCACTGTTGCAGCGTTGTTAACTCGTACTCCCTTTTGCCTTTATCTCTACTTATTTCGACTCAACTCTTTGCGAGAAAGGCATTCTGATTTTTATTAATGCAATAAAGTCATGTTAAAAATGCAAACGATTCATTTTACTCATGCGCATAAATCAATAATATTTTTGAGGTTATTAGAGGATCTGACTGGTTCTCATATCAAAAATGCTTGTGATGAGTAAATCCTTTTTGCAGGTGCGTTTCATATGAGAATTAATCTGTTAAAGGAAACTATTTATGGCTCAGTTAGTCGATGAAATCGTATTTCAGTCAGGGGTCAAACTCAGCAATCGCATCGTGATGGCACCGATGACGATTCAGTCCGCTTTTTTTGATGGCGGGGTGACTCAAGAGATGATCAATTACTATGCCGCTCGCTCAGGTGATGCTGGCGCAATTATTGTTGAAAGTGCTTTCGTTGAGAATTACGGTCGTGCTTTCCCTGGTGCTCTGGGGATTGATACTGATAGCAAAATAGCAGGTTTGAAAAAGCTCGCCACCGCGATTAAAGCGAAAGGTTCCAAAGCCATTCTTCAAATCTACCATGCCGGTCGTATGGCTAACCCTGAATACAACGGTGGTCATCATCCTATTTCGGCAAGTCCTGTCGCTGCACTTCGCGATAATGCGGAAACACCTTTAGAAATGACAAAAGAGCAAGTCGAAGCCATGATTGAAAGCTTCGGTAATGCAGTCAATCGTGCCATCCTCGCTGGTTTTGACGGTGTTGAAATTCACGGCGCAAATACTTACCTGATCCAACAATTCTTCTCACCACATTCAAATCGTCGACGCGACAAATGGGGTGGTAACATTGAGAAGCGCACCAGATTCCCTCTTGCGATTTTAGATAAAACGAAACAAGTCGCGTCATCTCATGATAAGTCGGATTTTATTATCGGTTACCGATTCTCGCCAGAAGAGATCGAGCAACCGGGCATTCGCTTTGAAGACACAATGTTCCTATTGGATAAGTTGGCGAGTTCAGGCTTAGATTACTTCCATTTCTCGATGGGCAGTTGGGCACGTAACTCAATTGTTACTCCAGAAGATCAAGAGTTACTTATCGACAAGTATCGTCAACTTCAATCTGATGCCGTAGCAAAAGTGCCTGTCATTGGTGTTGGTGGTATCGCTCAACGTGCAGATGCGGACAGTGCATTGGCACAAGGTTATGACATGGTCAGTGTTGGTAAAGGCTATTTGGTCGAACCAACATGGGCAGGTAAGGTGCTGGATAACGAAACTTGCGCTGAGTTTGCTGATATTGCTCAGCAAGAAGCATTGCAGATCCCAACACCGCTTTGGGAAATCATGGATTACATGATTGTTGATAGTGCAGCCGAAGCGCTAAAACACCAACGTATTAAAGAGCTCCAAAACATTCCGATTAAATTCAATTCGGGCGAGTACACGGCATATGGGCGCGGTCACAATGGTGACTTACCAGTAACGGTTACCTTCTCTGAGGATAAAATATTAGAGATTTTTGTCGATTCATCTAAAGAGTCTGATGGTATTGCAAACCCTGCTTTTGAGCGTATTCCGCAGCAGATCCTTGACGGACAAACACTGAATATCGATGTTATTTCAGGTGCGACAGTCAGCAGCCAAGCGGTTCTTGATGGCGTGTCAAATGCGGTTGATTTGGCTGGTGGCAACTCAGAAGCATTGCGTTGTAAAGCGAAGGAAGCGGTTGAATGGTCATCAAAAACCATCGAAGAAACCGTTGATATTGTGGTTGTTGGCGGCGGTGGTGCTGGTTTGAGTGCAACGCTGACAGCGCTTGATAAGGGCAAGTCAGTTATTTTGCTTGAGAAGTTCCCTGCGATTGGTGGTAACACTGTTCGAACGGGTGGTTGGGTTAATGCTGCAGAACCTGAATGGCAAAATGACTTTGCTGCGCTTCCAGGTGAGAAAGAGACGCTAATGTTGCTGGCGAAAACGCCAGAGTCAGAATTTGTGGATGAGTACCTTGCTGATTTCAAAGTGCTGAAATCACAACTCGATAACTACTTCACTGACCTAGAAAGTGGCCAACAGTACTTGTTTGATTCGGTAGAGCTACATCGCATCCAAACTTACCTTGGTGGTAAACGCACTGATTTAAATGGTGAGTCTATCCATGGTCAGTATGACTTGGTTGAAACGCTGACTTCTCGTTCTATGGAATCCATCGATTGGTTGAGTGAAAAGGGCATCGACTTTGACCGCAGTGTCGTGGAAATTCCAGTCGGGGCGTTGTGGCGTCGAGCACACAAACCAAAGCGTCCAAAGGGCGTCGAGTTTGTCGATAAACTGTCAAAACGTATTCAAGACCAAAACGGGCGCATTATTACTGATACGCGAGCTACCGATCTGATTGTAGAGGATGGCAAAGTCGTTGGTATCAAAGCGGTTCAAGCGAACGGCACTAAGCTTGTACTGCGCGCAAATCATGGTGTTGTTCTGGCCTCTGGTGGTTTTGGTGCAAACACTCAAATGATCAAAAAGTACAACTCATACTGGAAAGAAATCGCGGACGATATCAAAACCACCAACTCACCAGCGCTTGTCGGTGATGGTATTGAAATCGGTGAAAAGGCCGGTGCAGAACTTGTAGGCATGGGATTTGTGCAGTTAATGCCGATCGGTGACCCTAAGTCGGGTGCTTTGCTTACGGGGCTGATTGTTCCGCCAGAGAACTTTGTGTTTGTTAACCAACAAGGTAAGCGCTTTGTTGACGAGTGCGGAAGTCGCGACGTGCTTTCGGATGCCTTTTTCGACAATGGTGGCCTTATCTACATGATTGCCGACGAAAATATTCGTCAAACCGCGGCGAACACATCGGATGAAACCATTGAGCGAGAAATTAAAGAAGGCATTATTGTTCAAGCCGATACGCTAGAAGAGCTGGCTGAGAAGATTAATGTGCCAGTTGCTGAATTGACCAATACGATTGCACAGTACAATGCCTGTGTAGAGCAGGGGCATGATCCTGAGTTTCATAAGAGTGCGTTTGGTTTGAAAGTGGCGCAAGCCCCGTTTTATGCCACACCTCGCCAACCATCGGTTCACCATACGATGGGCGGCTTGAAAATCGATACTAAAGCGCGCGTTATCGGTAAAGATGGCAACATCATCGAAGGCTTGTACGCCGCGGGAGAAGTAACGGGTGGCATCCATGCGGGTAACCGTCTGGGCGGGAATGCCTTGATCGACATCTTCACCTACGGCCGAATCGCAGGTGAAAGTGCATCTGACCTTGTTTAATCGCCATTAAGTTAAGAAGTACCAGTTAAGAGGGGAGCGATGCTTCCCTCTTTTTCGCATTGGACATTCAGGATCTTCAGATGAGCATAAAGAAATACAGCGCACGATTTCCGATGATGGGCACATTCATCGACCTTGTCGTTTACCACGCCAATGGTGAAAAGCTGATAAAAGAAGCTTATTTTCAGCTAGAGCAATTCGCTCAACGTTTTACGGTGAATCAACCAGATTCGGAACTGATGCGCGTTAATCAAAACGCAGGTATTGCTCCCGTTTGTGTTCAACCGGACCTTTTTGCCCTAATTAAACTGGCAAAAATGGTCAGTAAAGACCGAAGTCATCCTTTCAATATTGCGATTGGTCCTCTTGTGAAAGCGTGGCGAATCGGATTTAAAGATGCCAAGGTTCCGAGCCGTGAAGAGATTGAAACAAAGCTCAAATTGGTTGACCCTAGCCAAGTCATCCTTGATGAGCACCAATGCTCTGTTTATTTAAACCACGTCGGTATGGAGATAGATTTGGGTGCCATTGCTAAAGGATATTTCGCCGATCAGGTTAAACGAGAGTTAGTCTCTGCTGGCGTAGAAAATGGTTTTATTAGTTTGGGGGGGAACGTATTAACGATTGGTCAATCACCAACTAATACGAATCAAGCATGGAATGTTGGCATTCAGAATCCGTTAGGAGAACGTGGTGATGTGATTCGCGTTGTTCCACTTAAAGGGATGTCGATGGTCACTTCCGGGATCAACGAGCGCTTTTTTCAGAACAATGGGCAACGTTACCATCATTTGTTGGACGCAAAAACGGGAATGCCGATTGAGACTGATATCGCTGGGCTTACGATTCTATCGGAGCATTCGGTCGATGGTGAAATATGGAGCACAGCAGGTTTTTTACCATCAATGCAAGAGTCTATGTCTTATTTAAATCAACAAGTTGGCATTGAAGCAGTGGCGATTTCAAAGCTAGGTGAGGTTGTTGTTACCGAGGGACTAATCGATCGAAATGGCGGGATTTACCTGCGCTGAGGTTTATCGAAGCGAGACACGAAACAGAGGCAGAAAGTATACATTCTCCCCCTTGTTATCTCATGATGTTATTGAAGTCAGGTGATTAGTCATCGGCTCCACACTTTACGCATTCTTCATAAGTGCGTTCTTCTTCACTGATCACCACATAGCCACTGACACACTTGTCACACAGCGCGAGTTTTGGGTAAGCCAGTTTTTGCTTTTTGGCGCTCGTATCGCCTTCAACAATGTAATATTTTCTCATGTTATTTTTTCATTTTAGAGCGAACCGTGTACTTTAACATGCCGCTAGTTAAGGGGAGCAAACGCAAAATAAAGCCGCTGATTCTGCTTTATAAGAACTTAACTCGTTCATCAAGGCATTCATCCGATCCCATTTCGAACTCGCGACATATCCAAGGCCGATTTTCATAAATAGTGCACATTAAACTGTCTCTATCTAACGCTGCGCACCAACCATCATCCAGTCGCATCATTGTCTCACCGCCATATTGATCACGTTCGATAAATTCTTCTGGAACGCCAGTATCTGAGATAATCATAACTTCAAGACGACAGCAGCATGCTTGGCAGTTTGAGCAAGAAACATTGGAGGATAACGGGTTTTTAGTGGGTATGTTCATGGATAGCTACAACTAGATCAATTGTGCATGATACCGTAAATGCTAGTTCAAATGACCTTTATTTTTTAGCTGGGGGCGCCTAGCTGAACCCTTTGGGCAGCATTTGTTGGTCATTTCTACTACGTTATCGATTTCTCATGTAGGCAAGCTACTCCGCAAAGTCTCTGTCTTGTATAAATACCCAACAATTCGCTGCAAAAATCAGCTCAAAGGTCAACAGACCCTAACTTTGTCAGCCAGAAAGTAACTTAAGTAGGAGAGTGGACGATCATATTCTCTTCCCTGGCGCCTAAAAACTGAGCACCAGCCAGCGAGATTATTTCCCTCGTTCACATATTTGTCATTTAGCGGGTACGGCTTTGTTAACTCAGTGTTAACGTAGGAGCGTCGTCACAGTGATGTGGTAGTTTGAGAGTCGATAAAGGATATATCAATGAGTTGGAGAACGATCAGCTTTCGCAAGCGCATGCTCATTATTATGACGTTATCGGGTTTGATTGAACTTCTTATTCTTGTTGCCGCAGGCTTTACTTACCTCAAATTCGATCAAGAACAAGAGATGGGTGAGAAGGCACTGGGTGTTGCGCGTTTCTTATCGACATCCCACATCGTCATCGAGATGATCGAATCTCAAAACCCTGAGCCATACCAACAGCGAATTCGTGAAATGACCGATGCGTTAGGTGCTGCGTTTATTGTTATCGGCGATAAAGATGGCGTGCGTCTGATTCACCCTGTCGATGAACGTATTGGCAAGCCGATGAAAGGCGGTGATAACCAAAGAGCGTTGGTGGAGGGGAAGTCCTATATCTCAACGGCTCAAGGTTCTCTAGGCTATTCCGTTCGTGGTAAAGCGGCGATTTTTGACCAGCAAGGCAACATCATTGGGGTGGTTTCTGTCGGTTATCTCTTGGAGCGTCTGCAAGACCGCATCGAGCCGTTTCTTGCTTTTCTAATTGTAATGGCATTGGTTGTGGTTGCAGCCAATGCTGTTGTCTCTAACTATGCGTCACGTAAGTTCCAACGAGCGATCATGGGCTTTGAGCCGGAAGAGATTGGTCGCTTATACGGTGAATTGGATGTGACTATGAGCACCATTAAAGAAGGGGTGCTCAGTGTTGATGCGCAAGGTGTATTACGCTCAATCAACCGTAGCGCATGCCAAATTCTAGGTATTAACCGAGAGGCTGCGCTCAACAAACCGTTGACCGATACGCTCCGAGATAGCGATTTGTATACGGTGTTAGAAACAGGACAAGAAGATCACGACATCGAGATCTTCCTCAATCACAAACGCTTAATCGCAAACCGTTCGCCGATCTTTGTGGATGGCAAAATTGTCGGTGCCGTATCGAGCTTCCGTTTGCGTGATGAAATCAATGAACTCACCGAGCAACTTTCGCAAACCAAAGAGTACGCGGATTTGCTTCGCTCACAAACGCATGAACACAGAAACAAACTCAACACCATTAGCGGCTTGGTTCAAATGGGTGAACTAGATGCGGTGCAGCAGCTTATTGGGCAAGAGACAGCACATTACCAAGCGATGATTGAGTTCTTGCGGGACACCATTAAAGATCCACTTATCGCTGGCATGCTTTTAGGCAAGACAGAACGTGCACGGGAGCTTGGTTTGCAACTGGTGGTCGAAGAAGGCAGTCGCCTAGAACCGCTACCTGAATGGCTCAATGCCGAAGATTTGGTGACCATTCTTGGCAACCTAGTCGATAACGCATTTGACGCAACTTTGTCTGCTATTCGTGTTGAATCTGCGTTTGCTCTAGAGCGTCGCAGTATTGATGTTTCGATCAGTGATTACGGAAACGAAGTGATTTTAGAGGTGGTCGACCAAGGTTGTGGGCTACCGGAAAATATTGAGCCACAAGAGCTCTTGAAAAAGGGCATTTCAACCAAGTCGCGTCAGAATCGAGGGGTAGGATTACACCTTGTGAATCAACTGGCGACGCGTTATCACGGTTATGTTGAGATGCTACCAAATACAGAACATGGAACGAGAATTACCGTGTATTTGCCTAAGGAAGAACAAGTATGAATACGGCAACGCGAGTCATGATCATCGAGGATGATATTGCCATTGCAGAGCTTCACCATAAATATCTTAGCCAACTCGCTGGCTTGGAAGTAGTGGGCATTGCAACGACACGGATGGAAGCAGAAATGCAGCTAGAGATCCTTAAACCAGATTTGTTACTGATGGATGTTTATTTGCCAGACGGAACGGGTTTGGAGATTCTCAATACGCTGCGCTCAAACAATCAAACTTGTGACGTGATTTTAATTACTGCGGCGAGAGATGTGGATACGCTTCAACAAGCGATGCGTGGCGGGGTCGTTGATTATCTACTCAAACCTGTCATGTTCCCTAGATTAGAAGCGGCATTGCAAAAGTACATTTCTCAACGCCAACAACTGAACGTTGCAGAAAGCTTGGATCAGAACCTAGTCGATAAGATGCTTCAATCGAGTACGAGCGCAGATAGCACGCCACAACGCTTACCAAAAGGGATTGATGGCGTAACTTTAGACAAGATTCGTGCTTTGTTTGTTGGAGAAGGTATGTTTACAGCGGACGAAGCAGGCGAGCAGATCGGTGCCAGTCGCACAACGGCCAGACGTTATCTTGAATACCTGATCAGTTCGGGTGAACTGGAAGCCGACTTAAACTACGGCACAGTAGGGCGACCAGAGCGCTGTTATAAAAAAGTGATAAGGTAATCATTGTCGTATTAACTCATAAAGTGGTGGCTTTTATCTAGCCATCCTTTCATTTCTAAGTATTAACCACTACCCCTCTACCTGCTTTCCGATAGAACACTCGGTTATAATTCATTAAGTATCATTCTCAACGAGTTGCGAATTGAGGAGTAAACTCCACCTGAATCGCATTACTTATGTAATGGATTGCAAATTTGAACATTTATTCTTCAACTTAGAGTTTTTGCTTAAATTTTATAACTCTCGAACAGTTATTGATTACTTCTTATTATTCAATGCTTTGTTGCGTATTGTGTAAATTATTTAAACGTTTGCACTACCAAGTGTTGATGTAAATCAAATAGTCGTAGACAATACGCCCCCGTGTCGGAAATCTCCTCCGTAGAGTGCAAGGTTGTACTCGAGAGACATAAGTGTCCTAAAAGACCGCCAGTTGTTGAATTTCAAACTATGGTTAAGGAGTTCAACCGTTGAGGTGGGTTTTAGGGCTATAGGCTTTACCTATCAACGTAATAGGTAAGACCAATTTTCTATTTTGGGGTGCCATTGATAGGGTTGGCTCAATCCTTTTAGCCGTATCCGGGCACACAATAAGTACCTCGTTTTTAAGGGAAAGATGATGGTAATACCAGAAAACAGCAGCATCGTTATTTTTGGTGCTTCAGGTGACCTTACATACCGTAAGTTAATTCCTGCTCTATACCACCTTTATGCGAACAAGCAGCTTCCAGAGAATTTTGCCATTCTAGGTGTAAGTCGTACTGAATACAGTGACGAGTCTTACCGCGAGAAGTTGAAAAAATCGCTTCAGGAAATGGAAAAGACAGAGCCAGAAACGCTTGATGCATTTATCAACCACCTGCATTACCAAGCAATCAATACTTCTGACACACAAGATTACAGCAAGTTGGCGGTTCGACTAGACCAACTCGCAGACGAATATCAATTCGAACAACGTAATACGCTTTTCTACCTTGCTACACCACCAAGCCTTTACAGCGTGATCCCTGCAAGCCTTGCAGCGCACGGTCTGAATAACGAGGATGATGGTTGGAAACGTCTGATCATTGAGAAACCTTTTGGTTACGATCTTGAATCAGCGCGTACGTTGGATAAAGAAATTCACGAGCACTTCCAAGAGCACCAAATCTACCGTATCGACCACTACCTAGGTAAAGAAACGGTTCAAAACCTTCTTGTACTTCGTTTCTCTAACGCTATGTTTGAGCCGTTGTGGAACCGTAACTTCATTGATTACGTTGAAATCACAGGCGCAGAATTCTTAGGCGTAGAGGAGCGTGGCGGTTACTACGATGGTTCAGGTGCAGTACGCGACATGTTCCAAAACCACCTGCTACAAGTACTGGCAATGGTTGGTATGGAGCCACCTGCACAAATCAATGCCGATGCGATGCGTGATGAAGTCGTGAAAGTGCTTCAGTGTCTTAAACCACTGGATGAAGACGCACTTCGCAACGACCTTGTATTGGGTCAGTACACGGCGTCTGAAGTTCGTGGTCAACAACTTCCAGGTTACCGTGAAGAAAACGGCGTAGCAGATGATTCTCGTACTGAGACTTACATCGGCCTGAAAGCTTACATCAACAACTGGCGTTGGAATGGCGTGCCTTTCTACGTACGTACAGGTAAGCGTCTACCGACTCGCGTGACAGAGGTGGTTATCCACTTTAAACAGACACCACACCCAGTGTTTGGCCAGAACGCACCAGAGAACAAGCTGATTATTCGTATTCAGCCAGACGAAGGCATCCAAATGAGCTTTGGTCTGAAAGAGCCGGGCGCAGGCTTTAAAGCGAAGGAAGTAAAAATGAACTTCCACTACGCTGATCTGCAAGAAACCCAAATGCTAACTGCTTATGAGCGTCTACTACTTGATGCCCTAAACGGTGATGCGACGCTATTTGCTCGTAGCGATGCGGTTGAAGCGTGTTGGAAATACGTGCAACCAATTCTAGATTTCAAGCAAGACCCACAAGCGCTATTCGGATACGCATGTGGTACATGGGGACCAAAAGAAGCGGATGACTTGCTACAGCGAGCTAACCGCGCATGGCGCTTCCCTTGTAAAAACCTAACAGATACGGACTACTGCGAACTATGATCAACCATAAGATCTACCAAACAGCAGAGCAGGTAGTAGAAAGCCTTGCTAACGACATGAAAGCGTTTAGCGAAATGGGCCGACCTGTTCACATCTCTCTTTCTGGCGGCAGCACACCTAAAATGCTGTTTAAGCTATTGGCAACAGAAGCTTACGCGACGTCAATTCAGTGGCAAAACCTACACTTCTGGTGGGGTGATGAGCGCTGTGTTGCTCCTGATGATGCAGAAAGCAACTACGGTGAAGCGAATGCACTACTATTTAGCCAAGTAAGCATTCCTGCTGAGAACATCCACCGCATTCGTGGTGAAGACGAGCCAGAAGCTGAAGCACAGCGCTTTGCGAAAGAGATGGCAGAAGTGATTCCAACTGAAAATGGCACTCCTGTGTTTGATTGGATCTTACTTGGTGTTGGCGCAGACGGTCATACCGCATCGCTGTTCCCAGGTCAGACAAACTACGATGATGAGAACCTATCAGTATTGGCGTCTCATCCTGAGTCTGGTCAGATTCGTGTATCGAAAACGGCACGCGTACTAGAAGCAGCGAAGCGCATCAGTTACTTGGTACTTGGCGCTGGTAAAGCAGACATTATCGAAGAGATTAATAGCTCACCAGCACGCGTACTTCCATATCCGGCAGCGAAGATCCAAGCGAAAGCGGGTCTGACGGAATGGTATTTAGATTTAGACGCAGCGGCAAAAATCGCTTAATGCGGCCGCTGGTCGAATAAAAGACAATCGGAGAGAAACAATGAAAGGTGATATCGGTGTAATCGGCCTTGCTGTAATGGGTCAAAACCTTATCCTAAACATGAACGACCACGGCTTTAAAGTTGTGGCTCACAACCGTACTGCTGCTAAAGTAGACGAGTTCCTGGAAGGTCCAGCGAAAGGCACAAACATCATCGGTGCATACTCTCTAGAAGAACTAGTAGAGAAGCTAGAAACACCACGTAAAGTGATGCTTATGGTTCGTGCAGGTGACGTTGTTGACACGTTCATTGACAACCTAATTCCGCTTCTAGACGAAGGTGACATCATCATCGACGGTGGTAACACTAACTACCCAGATACAAACCGTCGCGTAGCACATTGCCGTGAGAAAGGCATTCACTTCATCGGTACTGGTGTATCTGGTGGTGAAGAAGGTGCACGTTTTGGTCCTTCAATCATGCCTGGCGGCGCGGCTGAAGCTTGGGAAGCGGTTAAGCCAATCTTCCAAGGTATCTCTGCAAAAACTGACGCTGGCGAGCCATGTTGTGACTGGGTTGGTAACGATGGTGCTGGTCACTTCGTTAAAATGGTACACAACGGCATCGAATACGGTGACATGCAGCTTATCACTGAAGCTTACCAGTTCATGAAAGACGGTCTTGGTATGTCTGCAGACGAGATGCAAGCAGTATTCGCTGATTGGAACAAGACTGAGCTAGACAGCTACCTTGTTGAAATCACTGCTGACATCCTTGGCTACAAAGATGAAGACGGTGAGCCTCTAGTTGAGAAGATCCTAGACACAGCAGGCCAAAAAGGTACTGGTAAATGGACTGGTATCAATGCACTAGACCTAGGTATTCCACTAACGCTTATCTCTGAGTCTGTGTTCTCTCGTTGTCTATCTGCACTGAAAGACCAACGTGTGGAAGCTGAGTCTCTATTCGGTAAGACAATCACTCCAGTTGAAGGTGACAAGCAAGAGTGGGTTGATGCACTACGTCAAGCGCTACTGGCTTCTAAGATCATCTCTTACGCTCAAGGCTTCATGCTAATGCGCGAAGCGTCTAACGAGAACGGTTGGGACCTAAACTACGGTAACGTAGCACTAATGTGGCGCGGTGGTTGTATCATCCGTTCTGCGTTCCTAGGCAACATCCGTGATGCGTACGAAGCGAACCCAGACATCGCGTTCCTAGGTTCTGATGAGTACTTCAAAAACATCCTACAAGGCAGCCTAGCAGCATGGCGTAAAGTAGCAGCGAAATCTCTAGAGTCTGGTATCCCAATGCCATGTACGATTTCAGCGCTATCTTTCCTAGACGGTTACACAACAGCTCGTCTACCAGCGAACCTGCTTCAAGCTCAACGTGACTACTTCGGTGCTCACACTTACGAGCGTATTGACCGTCCACGTGGTGAATTCTTCCACACTAACTGGACTGGTACAGGCGGCGACACAGCGTCTACAACTTACGACGTTTAATCCGCAGTCAGTAAACGGATAAAAGCAAAAGGATGCCCAAGTGGCATCCTTTTTTATTACCTGCAATTCGTGAGAGAGATACTACTAAAACTAACAGTTTCACAATGATTTGAAGTCAAACGCAGTTCTCACAAATGGAGAAGAACCTTTCAGCACTCTCCTTAAAATACTTCTCAACATCAGGTTTGGGAATAAGTGTATGGCAAGCGATAGATTTCAGTGTTTGAGCAAGAGAAACAAAAGTCAAAGAGATCAATGTCTAAAGTCTTTAGACATGCATGAAGTAGATATTTATGTACTAGACCAAAAGGGACTCGTCGATCTTTGGTTATTTGAAAAGAAAATGAAAGGGTTAAATGAACAGCAAATAACCGACTTAATAACGGGAATGGAGTTAGTAGAGGTTATCAGTGCAAAGGGAAGTTTAATACATGACTTATCTGCGTTTTATCTCTTAGCCGAGGACCTTAAGAAAGGTGGTTCAATACTAGGGAAGTATGAAATCACAAAGAAGGGAGCACAAAGTTATATTAGTTTTTCTGGCAACCATAAATTACGTAGTATTATCAAACAGTCAAGGTATTTATCCTCGAATGCACAGATGCTGGCTTTGGGGATAGGAAAACTTGGCTTAAAGGCTGCTGCAAAAGGTGGTGTGATCTTAACGGTTATTTATTCTGTGCCTTTCAGAACACTAGAACTTGCTCTCAAAAAAGACTACTTACTGTCTAACTGGGTTGTAAATGTTTCAACTGATATTGTAATAGCCGCTATTTCTGGAGTACTGGGCTATGTCGCTGGTGTAATGATTTCTGCTGTGACAACTACGGTATTAGTGCCAATAGGATTCGGTATCGCTGTCGCAGCAATCTTCGGATTATTTTTAGAGTATTTGGAGGGCGAATACCTAGTTAAAAAGAGACTGATCGCTCAGTTAAACAGTTTTGTTGAGGCTCAAGTAAAACATGAAAGCGAGATGAAGATTCAAAGATATAAATCAGCTCGAGCTATGAATCAGTTTCTAAGGTTTAATAATGGATGATACGCCAAGCATAAAAAAAGTTAGCCTGGTCGCTCTTGTTATCAGCTTGATTACATGTGGCATTGCTTTTACGTTGCTCAGTGATCATTTCGAATCTCTAAGCTTACAGGTTCAATTAGCTAAGCAATATCAAATAATCTACATTAATACGCGCTATGTAATCGTTATTGGCGCTAGTATCACTATTCTTGTAAGTTGTGTTTATGCCATATACAAAGCAAAGATAGGCAAAGCCGTGTCGACGGCATTAAGTCGTTCGCTTGAAGTTATGTTGTTGTCAGCAATAGCTCTAGCGTGGCCCGCTTCTCTTATAGAGCAAGAAAGATTAATTTCACTCGCGACAGGTCAAGGCTACTATGAATGCCCGTTATTTTCTTTAGCATCGAGTAAGCCGAGCATTGAGGTAATGGTCAGAGAGCCTGAGTTATGTCGAGATGAGACGATGTTGACTATGACCGAAGACGGCAACTTATATCAACTTGATGAAATAAATGCTTATCTGAAGTCTAGGAGCATTGTTCATTAGTACTCAAAGAGCGCCTAAGCGCTCTTTTCTTTTACATTGCCTTTTGGGTGATGGCCGAATCTGTCATTCAAGTAGAGCAATCCACTGACGAAAAGTGCCACAACGGAAACCGTAAAGAGGGCATACATATTTAATACCCAAGCGAATGTGGCTGTCAGAAAGGCAATGAAGGAAAACATTCTGCTGAATGACATTACATGACCTAATTTTTTACTTTTCATAACGCCTCCCAGAGCTGAGTGGGTAGAGCCAGAGTGCTTTCACTCCGCATTTGCATTGTCTCTTTTTTGCTCAGAAGATACCCAAAAAGTAGGCTAAATATTTCTCAAAAAAGATTAAATATTGACCTGGTAGACAGTTTTCAATCGCCAATTGTTGTGAGTTTCATTGCATAATGCTTAGGACAGCATTTTTGATTCTGTTGAGCGTCAAAAATGATTTTTATCTTTGACTAAAGTAAATGCATCCCAACTGAAAACGCAGGAAACTCTTATGTTAAAGACTCAACTTAAACGTGTCGCATTGATTACCAGCCTATTGGTTTCATCATCAGTGATGGCAAGCTCTGGCGCTTACAACACTGACATTCCATCAAGCATCATGACACCTGATAAGGTTGAAACCAGCATTGGTGCTCTGAATTTCAAGGATGGCGTGCCAAGCCAACAAACCATGGATACGCTGTACAACAATCTCGATACCATGCGTGCGACAGAAGTGTTTATGAACGCGATTCCTATGGCCTCTATGGAAGCGTTGAGAGTCGGGCATGAGAAGATGGGGCTAACCAATTCAAATCAGGTGATGCTGTTTGATGATCTGATGGATTCAAACCCTCTATTTTTAACGGGTAACACGGATACGGTTTACGCATCGGCGTTTCTTGATTTAGAACGTGATGGTCCAACGGTTGTGGAAATCCCGCCGGGCATGGGACCAACCACAGTGAATGATGCCTTCTTCCGTTTTGTGACCGATATGGGCGTTGTAGGCCCAGATAAAGGTCAGGGTGGTAAATACCTTATCTTGCCACCAAACTATGACGGTCCAGTCCCTGAGGGTTACCATGTCTCGCAGTCAACAAGTTATACCAACTGGTTTATTGCGCGTGGCTTCCTGAAAGACGGTAAAACCGATGCAGCGGTTAACTCATACCACACAGGTTTGAAGATTTACCCACTGGCGAAGAAAGGCGAACAACCGAAGATGGAATTCATCTCAGGTAGTGGTAAGTCTTTCAACACTATCCATGCGAATGACGACCATTTCTATGATGAGATCAAAACGGTGATCGACAAAGAGCCGATTGAATTCATCGATCCAGAAATGCGTGGTTTGATTGCGACTATCGGTATTCAGAAGGGCAAACCATTTGCACCGGATGCTCGCATGCAAAAGATCCTTGAAGATGGTGCTGCGATTGGTAATGCAACGGCACGTGCACTGATGTTTAACCCACGTACCGAGAATGCATATATCTGGAACGACCGTAACTGGAAAACCGCATTCATTGGCAACGACTACCAGTGGCTAATTGAAGAAGGGAACGGTGGACGAAACCTAGATGCACGTACCTATTTCTTCTACATGGCAACGGTTAACACGCCTGCAATGGCATTGAAGATGGTAGGTAAAGGATCGAAATACGCGATTGTCGATAAGTCTGTACAAGGCGAGTACTTTGATGGCGGCAAGAATTACAAGCTGACGATTCCTGCCAATGTTCCAGCGAAGAACTTCTGGTCTGTGGTAGCTTACGATACGCAAACACGCTCGGAGCTCCAAACGAGCCAACCGTTCCCAAGCAAGAACGACAAACGTGATGAGATGATTGAGAACTCAGATGGCTCGATTGATTTGTACTTTGGTCCGAAAGCTCCAAAAGGCAAAGAAGCAAACTGGATTCAAACCGTACCTAACAAAGGCTGGTTCACCATCTTGCGAGTATATGGTCCACTAGAACCTTGGTACGACGGCACTTGGAAGCCAAGTGATATCACTGAGGTTAAATAAGATAAGAGCTTAAGTCCTAGAAGCTGAAGAAGGAAGCCGGCCTGTTTATTGGTCGGCTTTTTTGTATTCGTTAACGATGTGGCAATTGAATTTAGTGGCTTAGCTAAGTGCTCGTTTAATAAAGGCTTCTACTTGAGCAATGATTGGATGTTGGTAGAAGGCGCGATGGTACTGAATGCCAACGTCAAACATCATGGGTTTACCTTCTAACTTCAAAGGTAATCGACGAATGCCTGCGGGCAACTCTTGGTCTTCGATGTACATACCGACAAATACATACGGGCTGACTTTGACACAATCTAGCGCAGCACTCATGGAGGAGACAGTCAGTTTTTGTTCTAGATTCACGCCAGTCAACTTACGTATTCGCTCGTAATAGGCGCTCACATCGAGCGAACCCATTGAGACGCGCACAGTATCTAGGTTCTCCATATCGCTTAGCTCAATTTCTTGTTGTTGACTGAGTGGGTGTTGATCATTGACGTAAGCGAAAATCGGCACTGAGCTGACTTTGCGTTCTACCATCCTTTCATTGAGTTCATTCGGAAAACCACCAATACCAATCGCGACAGCACCACGTTTGGGGTTTTCTATGCTTTCAATCGACCAATCAATAAAGGCGATCTTAGGCTTTTGCTCTTCTGTTGTGAGGGCGGTGACCAAAGGAATCGTCAACATGGCAGAAAGAGGATTGATAATGCTGAATAGGTATTCGTTCGTATGCTGATTCGCATTGTAGCTTTGTGCTAATTGCGGTATCTGCTCAAGTTGTTCTAACGGCTCGCTTATGGCTTCACATAGCTGCTGGCAAAGGAGAGTGGGGGTGTAGAACCCTTTCTCCGCATTGAACAGTTCGTTGTCAAATCGCTGGCGACATTCGGCGAGTTGTCGAGTAAAAGTCGCTTTGCTGATGTCGAGGGTGTGACACACTTTCGCCTGCGTTTTTTGCTGGCTGAGCAGATAAAGAAAGCGATATAAATTTAGGTCAATGGTATTTTTCACGAAGTAAGCGCCTCAAAACATTGAGCTTTAAGTATCAACGCCTCTCATCCTCTGTTCCAATAAAATCTGAATCATTTTTTTCTTTTGTGACATCGAGTTAGCTCGTAAGGGTATGGCGTATCAATACTGATATCGAAACTAAGATTACGTAAAAGATGAAAAACAGTGTTAGGTAAGCCTTTGATCTCCTCCTATAATTAGTTTGTATATGGAGGATGTTTAGTAGACAAACATCCTCTATTTTTTGAAACCTACAACAAGGAACCGGCATAAGTCGTTTTTGCTGGTGTTGTTTACATTTACCAAGAAGGTGATTTAACACTATTAATTGAGGTTCTTACGATGACTCTTAACAAGTACTTTGTTTTCATTCCGGCAGATATGGATCAGGAAACGCACAAGGAACAGAAAGTGAATTCTGAAACGGAAACTCAACGTCAGGCATTAGTAAAACAGGCGCAGCAAGAAGGCGGACTGTAAGGCTAGGTTTCAAAATAAGAAGAGCACCCAAAGAGGTGCTCTTTTTTTATCTCTCACACTTCATCATTTCAGCATACCAAGACTCTTGAGTTTGCGATAAATGGTATTGCGGCTCAGACCCAACATGCGCGAGGTTTTACTGATGTTGCCTTGGTTTGCTTGGTAGGTTTTCACCAACTTATCTTCCACAGTCGTACGCATGTCTCTGGTTTTTGACGTACCCACTTGTTCGATAACATTTGTTTGGCTTAGCTTTTTGGCAAGATGAGTAGGTACGTGGCTAAGCTCGAGTTGCGTTTCTCCTTGCGCCATCAAGGCTGACACTTTTATTAAGCTGTCGAGCTCACGCAGATTCCCCGGCCAACCATAGCCCAACATTAATGACAGCAGGTGAGGGCAAATGCTTTGTTCAGACTCTGCGTGACGACGATGAATGTTCTCAATCAGTGCTTGTTTGTCGCTACGCTCTTGGAAACGAGGCAATTCGACGATGAGCCCGTTCAGGCGGTAATAAAGATCCTGACGAAATGCACCTTGCCCAACCAAGAGCTCTAAGTCTTTATGCGTTGCGGCGATGATTTGTGTATCCACTTGGATGGTTTGGTTTGAGCCGACAGGCAACACGGTTTTGTCTTGGAGCACATGCAGCAGTCGGCTTTGTGCTTCTAATGGTAAGTCTGCGATTTCATCTAAGAACAAGATGCCTTTGTGTGCTTGACGAATTTTACCTTGGTAGCCTTTGTTGTTTGCTCCGGTGAATGCACCTGCAACATAACCAAACAGTTCGGATTCGACCAAGTCTTTCGGCAGCGCACCGCAGTTCACGGAAACCAAGGGGCCGTTTTTCCTCTGGCTGTTCTTGTGCAGAGCTTTAACAAACTCATTTTTACCTACGCCCGTCTCGCCAAGTATCAACAAGCTAATGTCTTTGTCGATTACGCGATTGGCTTGTTGCCAGCAGTGTTCGACGGTGGTGTCGCCGTAATGCAGGTCATTCGAGGCAGAAATAGCACGAGATGATGTTTTTCGCTCCGATAATGGCTGAGTTTTGAAGACTAAAGATTCGTTACTGGCAGAATCGTCAAGTATGGAGGCGAGTTGTTGTCCAACAACATTGGTTTGATCCAGCAGTTGTGAGGCAACTTGGTTATGAGCCAGAATCTGACCCTCCTCATTGGCAATGATGATGCCTTGCCAACCGCTATTCAGTAGACCTTGCTCACAAGCTAAATCAACTCGAATGTGCCCTTGAGGAATTTGGTTGAGCAGTTGATTCTCCACTTGTTGAACCATGTTTTGCACTAAAACTTGCGTTGAAAAGTCATGCTTCTTTTGTTCACTGGTGATGTCCAGAACCCCAATCAAGTGACCCAAATGATCAAAGATAGGGCTGGCCGAGCAACTGATGAAACGATGATGTTGTATGAAGTGCTGGTCACCAATCACAGAGACAGGCTTTGCTTCCACTAATGCGGTACCAATGGCATTCGTACCTTTGAGCTTTTCTTGCCAACATGCACCAGAACTGAGTGCAATCTCGGTCAACTTTTCGCGGAATTTAGGTTGTCCCCAGCTCCCAATGATCACGCCTTCCGCATCGGTCAATATTAGGCGACTGTCGCTGTGAGCGAATAGCTGGTTAAACAAGGGAAGAGCGAATTGTTTGACCGCATCGATCAAGAAATTGAGTTGGTGGCGTCTGTCTTCAAGAAACGCGGAAGTTACGCGAATATCGTCTGGTCGACGTCGCTGTTTTAAACCGGCTTGCTCACTTCTATCCCATGAGGTGGAAAGCCAATTGCTGTTGGTAATGTGTTGAAGTTCCATGACTGTACCATTTTGTCACAGTGAGGGTGTGCCATTTTGGAACACTTGAACACTGGTGTTCACACCATACATCCGCTCAAACGTCACTCACTTGGTTTGTTATCGCTTGGTAATCATAGCTTTACATTTAATTAACAACAAGACGCGCGTTGTTGGCATGTGACTTGAGTAATGAAGTGAACAACACAACAGAGTTGAACACTCGGTTGTTTAAAACAAAAACTGAACGAGAACAAAAGGAAGAGTTATGATTTATGCACAGCCAGGTAGTGAAAATGCCATCGTTAATTTCAAATCGCATTACGACAACTACATCGGTGGCGAATGGGTAAAACCAACGGGTGGTGAATACTTCGACAATACATCGCCAATCAATGGTCAAGCGTATTGTAAGGTGGCTCGTTCTGGAGAAGCAGACATCAACCTTGCACTGGATGCTGCACATGGCGTAAGAGCGCAATGGGCGAAAACCAGTGTGACCGAACGTTCGAACATTCTACTCAAGATTGCAGATCGCATTGAGCAACATCTTGAAGAACTGGCTGTGGCAGAAACATGGGAAAACGGCAAACCCGTGCGTGAAACATTAGCAGCAGACTTGCCTTTGGTCGTCGACCATTTCCGTTACTTCGCAGGTTGTATCCGTGCTCAAGAAGGCAGTGCGGCTGAGTTAGATGAGCATACCGCAAGTTATCACTTCCCTGAGCCGATTGGAGTCGTGGGGCAGATCATCCCTTGGAACTTCCCAATGTTGATGGCGGCTTGGAAGTTGGCTCCAGCGTTGGCTGCGGGCTGTTGTGTTGTGCTAAAACCTGCCGAACAAACGCCGACTTCGATTCTCGTTCTCATGGAGAAAATCGGTGATCTTCTGCCCGCTGGCGTAGTGAACGTAGTCAATGGCTTTGGCTCAGAAGCAGGGCAAGCACTGGCGACCAGTAACCGAATCGCTAAGTTGGCATTTACGGGGTCAACGGAAGTCGGTAACCATATTCTGAAATGTGCGGCAGAGAACCTTATTCCATCGACGGTTGAGCTTGGTGGTAAATCTCCAAATATCTACTTCCCAGATGTGTTTGATCACGAAGACGAATACCTAGATAAGTGTATTGAAGGCACCTTACTTGCGTTCTTCAACCAAGGGGAAGTGTGTACCTGTCCATCACGTGTATTGGTGCATGAGTCTGTGTACGACAAGTTTATCGCTAAAGTTGCAGAACGCGCGCAGACAATCAAGCAGGGTAATCCACTTGATACCGATACTCAGGTTGGCGCTCAAGCCTCGCAAGAGCAGTTCGACAAGATCCTGAGTTACCTAGAAATCGGCCGTCAAGAAGGCGCGAAAGTCGTGTTTGGTGGCGATGTAGCGAAACAAGAAAACGACTTGGAGCAGGGCTACTACATTCAACCGACTTTGTTACAAGGTCACAACAAGATGCGCGTATTCCAAGAAGAGATCTTTGGCCCGGTCATCGCAGTGACCACCTTCAAAGATGAAGCGGAAGCACTAGCGATTGCCAATGACACGGAATATGGCTTGGGTGCAGGTGTGTGGACGCGAGACCAAAACCTTGCTTATCGCATGGGGCGAAATATCGAAGCAGGGCGTATTTGGATTAACTGTTACCACGCATACCCAGCACATGCTGCGTTTGGTGGTTACAAGAAATCGGGTATCGGTCGTGAAACCCATAAGATGATGCTCGATCACTACCAGAATACGAAAAACCTGCTCATTAGCTACGACGTCAATTCGCTAGGCTTCTTCTAGAGTAAAGATAGAAAACACTTTAATTAGAAAGCCCTGAATCATTCAGGGCTTTGCTCATCTCTGAAAACCCAGTCATAACGACTCACTTTTTTTCCACACCGTCACTGATAATTTATATATCAAGCATCAATGAATAAATGTGTTAACTGTTTGCTTTGTTCTTGGTTAATGCCTTATTAAACATCAATGGCTTGTATGTTCAACTCAGTGGTTCCTTTAGGACAGAACAATTACACAAGTCATTTGGTTCATCGGAAATGAGATAACTAAATGAAAAAAAGATCCGTATTAATACCCTTGTTTCTCTTATCAAGTGCAGCTCATGCGGCGAGCGATTATGTCGTTGGTCAATTGATTCCTGAAAAAAGCGTCGTGGTAAAAAGTGAAGTCGTCGGCGTGGTGGATTCTTATCGCTACGATAACGGGGACTCTGTGATTAAAGGGCAGGAGCTTTTATCTTTATCCTCAGAAGATTATGCATTGAGTTTGGACTTAGCCCGTAACGAGTTAGAGGTGAGTCGCGCCGAGTTAGATATTCAAGAAAAGCAATTAAAACGTTATCAATCCTTGCTGACCAGCAATGGCGTCTCGGCAAGTGACGTGGACAACCAAATTCGTGTGACTAACATTGGTCGAGCTCAATTCAACGTAAGCAATACTCACTACAAAATTGCCGCACGAACATTGGATAAAGCCTCTCCAGATGCGCCTTTTGATGGAGTGATCATCAATCGCTCTGTTGAGTTAGGCCAGTTCATTTCGGTGGGCGATGCGCTCTTTACCATTGCAGATATGGAACGATTGAAAGTGCGTTTTCACCTGTTAGAAATTGATTTCAACAAGTTCAGTAAAGGCGAGAAGGTTAAGGTCGAAGTGCCTTCCGTTGAGCAAACACTAGATGGCACCATCACCTTGCTTTCTCCTGCTTTCCAAAACAGTGAACCGGGCTTCCTTGTCGAAGTGACGGTCGATAACGCCAACGGCGAGCTTAATCCGGGCATGGAATCGTACGTGTATTTCAATGATCAGGAGGCACTGTGAATTTCTTCTTAGATTTGCTCTCTCACCGAAAGTTTGCGTCTAAAATCCTGACCATTTTGATCATCAGCATTGGTGCCCTTACTGCCTACAATCTTCCCCTTGCTGAGAAGCCTCGATTTGACTTAGGAAAAGGCGATATCGTCACGGTTTATCCTGGTGCCAGTGCGAAAGACATTGAAAGCAACATCACCAGTAAAATTGAGAAAGAACTGCTGTCTATTTCAGGTTTGAAAGAGTTCACCTCCACGTCGGAAACGGGCGTCTCAAACATCAGCGTTGTGTTGGACAGCAATGTTTCTGATCCGAATGCGGTTTACCAAGACATTCGAGATGCTCTGGCAAGGGTAACGGATTTACCCGCTGGTGTGACCGAAGCACCAGCGTTGTCGATCAAAAAGTCGTACAGCTTGGATTTCATGGTGGTTGGTATCTCTGGCGATGTTGGTTATAAGGCACTGCGAGATAAAGCCAAAGACCTAGAGTTGGCTCTGCGACGCGTCGAGGGGATTGGTGAAGTTTACACTGTCGATTTGCGTGCACCAGAATTCTTAATCCAACTCGAACCAATTTCTTTAAGACGCTACGGCTTAACATTGGATCAAGTGGCGGCATTGATTGCAGAGCGTAATACGCTGATCAGCGGTGGTCGTCTAGAAACCTTAAAGAACAACCCTGAACTGATGACCGCTGCCGAGCTGGATAGCATTGAAGAACTGCGTGAAATGTTCATCTCATTCAGCCCGAATATTCAGCTCAAAGACGTCGCAGGTCTCATTGAGGATGGGTTTGAAAAAGGTGAGGTTTATGGCTCAATCAATGGTAATAAGAGCATTCTTTTTGACTTAAGAACCAATGAAAGTGCGGACGTTATTAGCACCTCTAACGCGGTGAAAGCTCTGATTGCAAATCAGCAAAATCTACTCGGTGACAAATACACTATCGCCATCGGTTCTGATTTGTCTGAGGACATCCAAGAGAAAGCGCGCATCGTGCAAGACAACGGCTTGGTTGGGCTTGGCTTGGTGTTGATTACGTTGGCGCTTTTCCTTGATAGACGCATTGTATTTTGGGTCGCGGTTTCTATTCCCGTATGTATCTTCGGCACGCTGGCTTTGCTACCTCCTTTCGGTCAGATACTCGACGTGTTCACCATGTCCGCCTTAATTTTGATCGTCGGAATTATTGTCGATGATGCCGTGGTGGTGAGCGATAAAATCGTGGCACTAGTTGAAGAAGGTTATCCGGTTGATAAGGCGGTCTCGCAAGGGGTGAAAAGTGTATTCCCAGCGGTGTTGGCAAGCATTTTATCGACCATGATTGCCTTCATACCTTTGCTTTTCTTACCGGGGAACAGCGGTAAATTGGTGTATGTGATTCCGCTTACGGTCATTATTGCGTTGTGCTTTTCGTTTATCGACGCGCTGTTTTTTA
This sequence comes from Vibrio sp. MOR3, assembly GCF_001557775.1. Lineage (NCBI taxonomy): Bacteria > Pseudomonadati > Pseudomonadota > Gammaproteobacteria > Vibrionales > Vibrionaceae > Vibrio > Vibrio sp. MOR3. Next base: position 203,346 of record NZ_LNRD01000008.1, read on the forward strand.
TTCCTGCCCACTTAAAAGGCATTTTGAGGAAGAAGAGTCAGATAAAGAAAAAGCCATTTTTAGATTTAAGCGCACTGAATCGTTTGATTGAATTTGTCATTCGAAACAGCAAGGTCGCGTTGCCATGCATTACAGTGGTGATTCTGACTTTAGGAGCCATTTCATATAAGAGCTTGAGCTTCTTGTTCTTCCCAACAGACGGCGCGTATTTGATAGAAATCAGTGCTGAATCGAATCCAGAGTTAGATTTGGATGACGTCTGGAAAGAAACACAACAGCTCGAAGCGCTGATCAAAAGAACTGAAGAGGTGAACTATTGGTATGGCGAAGTGAGCTCACCAAATAGCTATTGGGTGATTTCATTGACGCCACCAAACAGCCGAACAAGAACTGCAGAACAAATCGTCGAAGAGTGGGAAGAGAAAGCCACGCAAATTACTGGGTTGGCTCAAATTGAGTTCGATATTGATGGCGGCGGTCCTCCGGTAGGGCGTCCGGTGGATTTGCGTGTTGTTGGCGGTACGGATGAAGGGCGCGAAAAGCTTGCTAATGACCTGACAGCGTACATTGAATCATTAGAAGGGACGAGCCGAGTACGACGTGATTTAAATGCACCAGCACCACAGATTCAAGCTGAGCTGCAGCATCATTGGCTCAAGTACTACGGCATCAGTGCCAACAAGGTCGGGGATATCATAAAGTTTGCGATTGACGGTCAACGCGTGACGCGGATCTTTAATGGTGAAGAAGAAGTGTACTTCCGAGTCGCGCTAGAAGAAGACGACAAATCCTTAAAAGAACTGGATAACATTCTGGTTCGTGCCAGCAATAACAAGCTGGTGCCTTTAAGTGAGCTGGTTCGCTGGAAAAATGCCGATGCAGAAGCGCAAATCAAACACTTCAATGGTGAGCGAGTGATTCGTGTGTCGTCCGGTGTCGATTCGACTGTGACCGATCCAGTTGCCGTTTTTTCTGCGGTTCAAGAAGCCTTTGCCAATAAAGAATACGGCGGCGCTTCTATCATCGCGACAGGGCAGATCTTAGAAACACAAGAAGCGCAACAAGGCTTTATGATCGCGATTAGCGTGGCGTTTATTGGTATTGCGTTGCTTCTGATTCTTCTGTTTGACCGAATGCGCGAAACCTTGATTGTATTGACGGTGATTCCATTTGGCATCGCAGGCGCGCTGTTCATTCTGTTCTTACACAATCAGGTGCTGAGCTTTTTCTCTATCATCGGGATGATTGCCTTGATTGGTATTATGGTGAACAACAGCTTGGTGCTGATTTGGCACTTCAAAGAACACGAAGCGGAATGTAACGAAGCCAACTTGCTAGATTTTGTCATTCGTGGAACACAAAGCCGCGTAAGGCCAATCACCTTAACAACAATTACAACCGTTGCAGGGCTTATCCCGCTTGCGTATGGCTTGGGTGGTTACGATAACTATATGTCACCGATGGCGCTGGTGGTCGGTTGGGGCTGCGTGATCTCGATGATCGTCACACTTACCGTGATTCCATCCATTTATCTATGGACTCACAGGAAAGGGAATCAAAGTGTATCCGCAGTCAATGACAACAGCGAGGAGAGAACCTTAGCGACCGACTAAGTACGCTGGAAACACCGGACAGCCCGTAGGCAAACTCTGCGGGCTTGTTACTTTGGACTAAAGCTAAAGTCGTACGCGGTTCATAATTGCTTACCGATCAATGCCTTTTGCGACGTGGTGATAATTCTCAGGATGTGATCTCGAACGTTATCAACTTGTTAACGGTTGCTATACTTATCTGGCCATAAACAAAGGAAAAAATAAGGACGTTCAATGTTAAAGCTCAAGCAAATTGCTGTTGCGGCTTCTCTGGCTGCACTAAGTGCAAGTTTTTCAGTTTCTGCTAAAGATACGTTCGTAACCATTGGTACGGGCGGTGTAACTGGCGTGTACTACCCAACAGGTGGTGCTATTTGTCGTTTGGTGAACAAATCACGTGCCGACCATGGCATCCGTTGTTCAGTAGAAAGTACCGGTGGTTCTATCTACAACATCAATACCATTCGTGCAGGTGAGTTGGATTTAGGTATCGCTCAGTCAGACTGGCAGTACCATGCTTATAACGGTACGAGCAAGTTTGAAGATAAAGGACCTTTCAAAGAGCTTCGTGCTGTGTTCTCTGTACACCCAGAACCGTTCACCGTTGTGGCTCGTAAAGACGCTAATATCACAACGTTTGATGACCTAAAAGGCAAGCGAGTGAACATTGGTAACCCAGGCTCTGGTCAGCGCGGTACAATGGAAGTGTTGATGAAAGAGTACGGCTGGACGAATGACGATTTCAAACTGGTGTCTGAGTTAAAAGCATCAGAGCAGTCTAAAGCACTGTGTGACAACAAGATCGACGCGATGATCTACACAGTAGGTCACCCAAGTGGTGCGATTAAAGAAGCGACTACCTCATGTGACAGCAACATCGTAACGGTAGCCGGCCCACAAGTTGAGAAGTTGGTTTCTGATAACAGCTTCTACCGCATTGCAAACGTACCGGGTGGTATGTACCGTGGTTCAGAAAGCGATGTACAAACCTTTGGTGTAGGTGCGACGTTTGTTTCTTCAACGGCAGTGCCAGACGAAGTAGTTTACAACGTAGTGAAAGCGGTATTCGAAAACTTTGACGATTTCCGCCGTCTTCACCCAGCATTTGCAAACTTGAAGAAAGAAGAAATGGTGAAAGATGGTCTATCTGCGCCGCTTCACCCAGGTGCTGAGAAGTACTACAAAGAAGTGGGCTTGATTAAGTAATCTCACTCAGAGCCAATAAAAACGCCATCGTAATTTGCGATGGCGTTTTTGTTTGTGTGCTATCTGAACTTGTTGTTATTGAAGTATAAAGTAGAGGCTAATATTCAAGACCTTTAGAGGTGGGTTCTCGAACGCTATTTAGAATGCGTAAATGATCGTCATTCCGCTAAGCGTGTCGTCTCTTTTTCCTGCTCCTAATCCATCTTCTTCTGTTGCTCTTACTTCCCCTGAAATGATGAATTGTGGTGTCGCGTGGTAGCTGATGCCGAATGAGTAGACATTGCGATTGCCGTTTACCTGTAGCGTTGAGTCATCGAAATCTACGTTAGATAGGTAAATGTAAGGACGAATACCCATGGCGAAGTAGTAGTGTGCGTATACGTCATAGGCATTTGCATCAGCGTAAAGGTTGGGTTTACCTGTTGGCGCTGTACCATCAAATCCGTAACCAAACAAATCGGTTTCGTGTGCATTTTCCCCGATCGTATAGGCTGCCGATATTTGGAAGCCTTGGTTTACGTACTTTGCGGCAACAGTCGTCAGCTCTTGCAAATCACCATCATTTAAACCACCAGAACTATCTTCCACTTTGTTGCGCATATAGGTAGTTCCAAGGCTCAAACCAGAGTCAAAATCGTAGCTTAATGCGAGTGCTAGGTTGTTATCCCTAGTCAGCCCGCCCATTTGATTGCTCACGTTATTGAAGCCGTATTGAGCTGATAGGTTCAATGCATCAAAGCTGTTGCGATAAACGACAAGATTATCACCGCGTGCCGTCGCTAAAAATCCACCGTCTTTTCCATCACTGAATAGTGGTGTTGCGTCTGGATCAAAAACGATGAGGTTGTCCATGTATCCCGCTACATCGTAATAAGCAGAATATTGCTTACCAATTCGCAAGCTACCTAACTCAGTGTGGTTGACGGAAATGTAACCCAAACGACTACGGAATTTATCTCCATTTTTGTTTCCAAACTCATTTGATGGTGGATTGAGAATCGTGTCCCATTCAAACTTAACGTCCGTAGACCACTTGTCATTGAGGGTACGTGCTACACCAATGTTCAATGTACTGCGACTCGTGTTAAAGAAGTGGTCAAGAAAGTGAACAGGTTGGAAGTAGTCCATGAGAAATGCACCACCAATATCGACTTTGTTTACTTCGTCTTCATAAACAGTTACTGAATAAGCATTGTTAGAAAGTAGAACAGTGGAAGCGACAATAAGTAACTTAGTTTTCATCTTAAACTCCATTTCAAAATCTCTGTTTACTGGCTAATAAGGGTGGGTAGGAGATCCATCATCGACATGAAGTGGAAGGTGGCAGTAAGCAAACCAAACAGAAGCACCATGACGATCATTGTGTTGCCAAACGGGGTTTTAAATCCTTCTTGTCCCCCCTCGAGTTGACGAGTTTTATAAACGAGTAAGGCCGGGACAAAACAAGTCCATATGGTTGCGGCAGCGCCTGCGTATCCAATTGCTATGACGAATCCAAATGGGAATAAGAGGGATAAGATGAGTGGTGGAAGAAAGGTTACGAGACATGTTTTGGTGCGTCCTTGTCGCGTATCTGAAAACTTGAAAAGGTCAGCAAGGTAATCAAACAAACCTAGTCCCACACCAATGAAAGAAGAGAGAATCGCAGCCATTGAGAAGGCATTGATCGCATTGGAAACTTTATCTGAATCGATGACGGAATCTAACGCTGCGAGCAATGTTTCAACATTGCCGCCTTGTTCAATCACTGGAATAAACTCAGAACGAGGCAAATTACCATTAATACTCACGAGCCAAAGCACGTAGAGTGTAAACGCGATGCTTGTACCTCCGAGAATCGCAAACTTAGCGTGATATTCACATTTGTAATAAGCTCGCATGGTTGCTACCGAGTGATGGTAACCGAAGGAAGTTAACGCCACTGGTAACATCGCCATAGCGAAAGGCGCGTAATTTGTTTCTTTACTGATTTGGTCAAACAATATGTTGGTATCTATATTTATCGCTAAACCTGATACACCAAATATAAAACTCAATATCATGAAGATAATCAGAATGACTGAAATTCTGTCTACCGCTCGTGTTGAATGCCAAACAAATAACGAAAATATACTGACAAATAAAATAGAGGATATTTTGCTATTAATACCAAGAATACCTTCAATGATAAGGCCTGATGACGTGATATAAGCATAAAGTAATATGCCTCCAACAAAGTAAACTGCGATATTATTTAGAATGTTTACTTTATTGCCAAGAACGTCTTGCGTGACAGTATTAAAAGATACTTTTAAATCATATCGCTTAAAAGATTCTAAAAGCATCCATCCTGATATTGTCATCATGATCATGGTTACTAAAATGGCAATAATACTCCAGGTTGTCCAAGCGCCAGCTCCAGCACTTGGTAATCCGAGCATTCCTGCACCTACGCAAACACTTGCAATTATACAAGCGCCGCCAAATAAGGACGGTTTCTTTTCCATGTTTATATTCCTGTAAATGAAATGAATAAACTCAAACCAAATAACGTGTAAGAAAGGAATCTCGCGCATCTAATTATCGATGCGCGAGTGTCTTTTAGACCTCTTTTAAGCGAGCAGTAAAGTGCCGTAGTACTTTTGGTTCATAAGTGAAATCCAAGCCTTTTACGTTTTGAGCGTTCTCTTTCACTTTTTGGAAGGCTTCTATGACAAAGTCCATATGGGTTTGCGTGTAAGTAGCGCGAGGAATGGTAAGACGTAACAGTTCTGCGGGACACGGATGTTGTATGCCGGTAGCGGGATCTCTGCCAAGTAACAAAGAACCGATTTCAACCGCACGGATGCCCGCTACTTTATACAGTTCGCAGGCGAGCGCATGAGCAGGGAACTGCTCTGAAGGAATGTGTGGGAGTAATTTCCCGGCGTCAACAAATGCTGCATGGCCGCCCGCTTGTTGGCAGACTACGCCAATGGCTTCTAAGCCATCCACCAAGTATTGGACTTGTCCAATGCGGTATTCCAACCACTCAGTGCGCATGCCATCATACAATCCCACAGCAAGGCGTTCCATGGCACCGCCTTCTAAGCCGCCGTAAGTAGGAAATCCTTCTTGCACGACACACAAAGTTCGGCTCTCGGTGTACACATCCATCATTGAGTCATCTTTGAAACACAACAGACCTCCCATTTGTACCATTGCATCTTTTTTCGCAGACATCGCAAGGGCATCAGCGTATTTGTAAGTCTCTTTGGTGATCTCTGCGATGGTCCAGTCTTTATATTCAGGCTCACGCTGTTGTACAAAGTACGCGTTCTCGGCGTAACGTGCAGAATCCATGATGACAGGGATGTCGTAGCGTTGAGCTATCTCATAAACGGCTTTTAGGTTGGCAATAGAAACAGGCTGACCACCGGCTGAGTTACATGTGATAGTGCTGACAATGTAAGGGACGTTTTCTGCTCCCGCCTCTAATATTGCGTGTTCTAATTTCTCTAGATCAAAGTTACCTTTGAAGTTAGCAGTGACGGACGTATCGAACGCCTCTTCGGTATAAACGTTTTTGGCAACGCAGCAATTCACTTGCGTATGGCCTTGCGTTGTATCGAAGAAGTAATTGGATAGGGCCACCATTTTTGAGCGATCTAAGCCTTTTTCCTGCTCACGCTTTTTGATGAGTATTGGGATGTAAATCTGCTCTGCACCGCGGCCCTGGTGGGTCGGGATGGTCAGTTCATAGCCGAAAATGTCTTTAACCGCGTTGGCTAGGGCATAGTAACTACGACTTCCGCTATACGCCTCATCACCCATCAACATTGCAGCTTGCATTTGTTGGGTAATAGCACCAGTACCACTGTCGGTGAGTAGGTCGATAAACACATCTTCACTATCGAGCAGGAATGGGTTCATGCCTGCTTTTTGAATGGCTTGTTCTCGGTATTCACGTGTGGTGGTTTTTACTGGTTCTACGACGCGAATGCGGAATGGTTCTGGCAAATGTTTAAAGTTTTCCATAATTAAGTCTCTTATTTTATATAGACGTGCGAAGCTAGCCTTTAATATTTTTATATTTAATAAAGGAAGTGCTAAGAAAATAAATGTAATAAGGATCGACTAACCTTCTTACCGATGGTTAGTAAGATGAGACTAGAGAATAGAAAAAAGAGGTAGGACAGATAGTTTAAAGTCGTTAGTGTACCAAGCTATTGAGCTTGACCATAACTTTTCTTGGATCTGAATATACTTCATATTTAATCCTGTGAGTTATAGTGGTTAGACACATTATTATGCTTACATAACTAATATAAATTAAAAATGTAAACGTGCAATAATTGTGAGGTTGTTAATGTATATACTGGGAAAATGTTATATACGTTCACATAATAAATCCGTGATTATGCAAGGAGTTTCTATCCAGATTTTTTAACTTATAATGCTTTAGTTGGTGTTTTTTAGTATGAACAACTTTAATTTAATGAGTAGTTAAGGTTTACATAATTAACTTGTTTCTAATGTTTTCTAAAGAAATAGCAATTGATTGCGTATTAAAATGTTAGCAATAGCCATGTTCTTTTTACATATATACATCGATAAAAAAGTAGATAGTGATGGCGATAGAAGAAAGGGCAACAAAGCCTTTTACGTGGCTGGGATTCAACTGGCGAGACACACGTGCTGCCAAGTAGCCGCCCACTAATGTGCCAACCATCACAACGCTGCCTTTGGTCCAATCGATTGAACCGTTAGCAACAAAAATCACGATAGCAATCAGAGAAACACAGGTCGAAACCAGCAGCTTAAGCCCGTTCATTAGGTTGATATCTTGGTGTCCTGCAACCACTAAATAACTCAACACGATGACGCCCAATCCGGCATTGAAGAACCCACCATAAGCAGAGACCCCAATCAAAAGAAGACTCAGCGCAATCACACCCAGAATGCCGGCGTGTTTGGTCTCTTTGGTCAGAGATTTAATCAACGCAGTGATGCGAGAGCCAGTTAAAAAGAGTACGGTTGCGAATAACAGTAGCCATGGAATCGCTTCAAGAAAAACAGATTCTGGCGTATTCAACAGAACGTAAGCACCGACAGCGCCACCAATCAAACTGAAAGAGATAGTGAAAGCCAGTTCTTGCTTGTTCTTCATGATTTCTTCGCGAAAGCCGATTGCACCACTGATGTAGCCTGCGCAAGAAGCATAAGTATTCGTCGCGTTCGCCATGATGGGAGGCACGCCAACCGCCATTAATGCAGGGAAGGTAATGAAGCTACCACCACCGGCGACGGAGTTCATGATCCCACCAACGACGCCTGCCGCAAACAAGAGAGCAAATTCCAGCAGCATAGAGGTCCTTTTTTGTTCTTATAATTTTTGTTTCATAACTGTTAACACTACGCAACTCACGCAAAGAAATAAAGTAGCGATTAGTCCAATAAAAAAGCCACCGCAGAGGGTGGCTTGGTTTCAAGGTCTATCTTGAGGGAGAGATAGAATGCTTATTGCTCAACTTTCACTGGTTGTGCTTTAAGCTTTTGAAAGAGTTTTACAAACAGTGGACTGCCAAGTACCAATACTGCAAGCACTGTGAATGTCAGTGTGATTGGGCGTTCCCATAAGAAGCTCAGTCCACCGTCGGAAATCATCAATGCACGGCGTAGGTTCTCTTCCATTAATCCACCAAGGATAAAGCCAAGCAACAGCGGTGCGAGAGGGAAGTTTGCCAGCCTTAGTGCGATGGCAGCCATTGCCACAAGTAACATCACAAACACGTCCATGGTGTTGAAAGAAACCAGATACACACCCGTAATGGAGAAGAACAGAATCATCGGCAGCAACACGGTTCTTGGTACGGCCAACAGCTTTGAGATGTATGGGATCAGCGGTAGGTTAAGAATCACCAACACAATGTTGCCGAAGTACATGGAGATAATTACCGACCAGAACACATCTGGGTGCTCAACAAACAGACGAGGACCCGGCTGAATACCGTATGCGATTAACGCTCCTAGCATGATTGCGGTTGTACCAGAGCCCGGAATACCAAGAGTCAAAAGAGGAACGAAAGAACCACTAGATGCTGCGTTGTTCGCTGATTCCGGAGCAACCAAACCTCGGATGCTGCCTTTACCAAACTGCTCTTTTTTATCCTTTGGAGCTAGGTTACGTTCCATGCCGTAACTTAAGAAGGCGGCGATGGTTGCACCTGCGCCCGGAAGCACACCAGTAAAGAAGCCAAGGATCGAAGAGCGAATAGAAACCGGTGCCACTTCTTTGATTTCTTCCTTGGTGACTTTCATCGAACCAATGTTGCTCAGCTTATCTTGTTCCTCATCACGAGTGTCCTCAGAAGGCTTCAAAATGCCCATCAACGTTTCACCCAGCGCAAAGGTCGCCATTGCTAACAATAGGAAGCTGAAGCCGTCCATTAAATCCGTTAGACCAAAGGTGAAGCGTTCAACACCGACGCCTTTATCAATACCGACAGTAGACAACATCAAACCTAGAATTGTCATCATCCATGCTTTGATCACTTGTCCTTTGCCAGCGAAGGCAGCCACTGCGGATAAGCCAAGAAGCATTAGCGCAAAGTAGTCTGAAGATTGGAAGCTTAGCGAGACGTTAGCCAATGCTGGTGCAGCCACAAGCAGCATGATTGCTGAAAGCGTGCCACCAGTGAAAGAAGAGTAAGCCGCCAGCGCAAGTGCTTTACCTGCTTGTCCTTTCTGTGCCATTGGGTAGCCATCAAACGCGGTGACTACGGTTGAAGAACAACCCGGCGCGTTGATAAGAATAGAGGAAGTTGAGCCACCAAATACCGCACCATAGTAAACACCTGCCATCAGAATCAAACCCGAAGACGGATCCAAACCATAGGTGATAGGGATCATCAGAGCGATGGCAGAAATAGGACCAAGCCCCGGTAGCATGCCGATAAACGTACCGACAAAACAGCCAACAACCACCATCATGATGTTCATTGGCATCACGGCGGTGGATAAACCTTGTAGAATTCCATCTAACATAATTCAGTCCTTTCTTTTGACTACCAGATGGTGAAAATCAGACCAGGCTCAAGGTAGATATCCAGACCTTGAGTGAGCAACAAGTAAAACGCGATAACGAACGGGAATGAGGCGCCAAACAACACAGATTTACGTCGTTCGCCAAGAAGGTAAAAGCCCGCAAGCAGGAAGAATCCTGTCGCTAATACAAAGCCGATGTAAGTCAAACCTACGCCATAAAGCGCCATCAAAACTAAAAAGGCGATGAGCAATTTCCAGTTGAATGACATCACAGCGCCGCTTTGTTTATCGGGCTGACCAGTGACCAGTAGCATTAACGCTAAACCAATCCCAACGTAGGTCAGAATGGTCGGTAAGGTGCGAGCCGTGAAGGGTTCGTATTCATCCCCGGGAAAGAGAGGGATTTGCGTAGTTTGGTAGCCATAGCATAGGCAAAACAACAAAAAGATCATCGCACCGACACGATCGCGGCACAGCAGATTCTCTTTGGTAAAAATATTGGTTGAATGAGACATATCCAACTCCTAGAACAACAAGAAAAGACCGTATATGGGCGTTAATGAAGAAGGACTAAGTCATTAACAATTAAGCGCATTGCTGCTAGTCGAGTTACTTAGTGTTTACCAATCAATAAACAAAGGAGTTTTTACTTGTCGATTATCGACAATGCCCATATACGGTAAAATTAGAGTGCAAATACAACTGGGGCTAGGGATAGCTAACCCCATAAACTCGGATGAGAGTTATTGCTTCTTAAGGAAACCTAATTCGCGCATTAGATCGCCCATTTGCTGCTCTTGCTCTTCTAGGAACGCGAAGAACTCTTTATCCGCTTTGTAGTTGTCAATCCAACCGTTGCGGTCACGAACAACTTGCCATTCGTCCGTTTTGTACATCTTGGTCAGAGCTGCGTTCCATTCATCGAGTTTGGCTTGGCTTGTGCCAGGAGCGGCAAAGAAACCACGCCAGTTCGCGAACACAGTCTCATTGCCATATTCTTTCAGGGTAGGGATGTTTGGTGCAGCGTCTAGACGTTTCGGTGCCGTAATCGCCAGTACTTTTACCTGACCAGATTTCGACATCTCTAGCACTTCGCCAAGACCGGTTGAAAGCAATTGCGTTTCGCCAGACAGAAGTGCTGCCATTGCTTTGCCTCCGGCATCGTACGCGATGTAGCGAACTTTACGTGCGTCAAAGCCTTCGCCTTTAAATGCGGCTGCGACGACTAGGTGATCCATCGAGCCTCGTGCAGAACCGCCAGCGATTTTTACTTTACGTGGGTTAGATTCGAAATCTTTGACCACATCTTCCCATGTGTTGTACTTCGAATCCGCGGAAGTCACGATAGCGCCGTAGTCAGCAATCGTTGCGGCTACTGGCGTCAGATCTCGGAAAGACTGCGGGAAGATCCCCGTAAGTGAGCGAACAACGATTGGTGTTGAGTTGACCATCAACGTGTCAGGTTGACGCTCAGCGGTTTCGATGAGGTGCGCAATGGCTTTACCACCACCGCCACCAGAGAGGTTTTGGAAAGAGACATTCTCAACGATGTCGGATTTAACCAGTACATCACCTGTGCCACGAGCTGTCATATCCCAACCGCCACCAGCACCACCAGGGATTAGGAAATGGAGTTTTTCAACATCAGCAGCAAAAGCGTGGAAAGAAAATGAGGCTGCAATGATGGATGCGGCGAGCGTTGGTTTGAGTACCTTTAACATGTTTCACGTTCCTTATGTTGGTGACTCTCTTGTTTTGAAGAGCCTTATTATTTGTTCTCCTAACGAGGTAGGGAGACTCGCTAGTGATGAGCTAAAGGTTAATAAGGTGTTAACGCGATGTCTCTAATGCGTAGATAAAGAGAATATTGAGCATAAGCGACATTTTGTTCATAAAGTTCACGCAAACATCCGGCCAGAGAATGTGGTGAAAGACTAGGTTGGTCACATCAATTAAGAGTCTAAAACCGCCATAATGATGGAGGTTGAATAGGGAGGAACAGCGATGAAAGGAACATGTTTATGTGGCGCTATTGAAGTGACCGCACCTAAACACAATGAAGTGAGCTTGTGTCATTGCGATATGTGTCGAAAGTGGTCAAGTGGACCTCTGCATGCGGTGCATTGCGGCCCCGATGTGACATTTAGTGGTGCTGAGCCCAAACGCTATCAATCATCCCAATGGGCAGTACGAGGTTTTTGTGCTGAATGCGGTACGAACATCTATTACCATTTATTGGCAACGGATGAATACATTCTTTCCGCTGGGTTATTTAATGAGCCAGATTTCAAATTGAGCTTAGAGATCTTCACGGATGAGAAGCCTGCGTACTATGATTTGCAGCCACACAGCAAGAAAATGACAGCTCAAGAAGTGTTTGAACAATATGCGCCAGAAGAGTAGATAATCATGAAGTTTCTTTGGTTAAAGGTATTACTGACGGTAGCGGTATTTGCTGGTTTGTTTTTGATTGTCTATCAGCAAGTACAAAGTGGCGTAAGTTGAACATAAAAAGCCGAGTACAACTCGGCTTTTCGCTTTTTGCTCACGTGTGTGTTTGATTACTTAAGCATGTGAACATAGTTATAAAACTCGACATCGCGTACGTAACCGTGTTTTTCATACACAGATTGAGCAGCTTTGTTGTCTATGCCTGTGCTTAACATGACAAAGGCAGAGTCGGTCTCTTTCGCCAGTTGGTCTGCTTGTTCCAATAAGCGTTCACCAATCCCTCGTTTTCTCTGGGATGAATCCACATACAAATCGTAGAGAAGCCAGATCTTTTTCATTTCTAACGAACAGAAGAGTGGATATAGCTGCGCAAAACCAAGCGTTTGCCCACTTTCATCAGTCGCGTAGTACACGACTGATTCTTCATTCTCAATACGAGCTTTGATAAAAGCCTCGGGATCTTTACCTGAAACATCGACTTGGTAGAACTCAAGATACTTCAGGTAAAGAGGGGCAATTTTTGCAACGTCAGAGGCGTCTGCTTTTTTTACAACGATCATAATAAAACCTCAAAGGCATACAGGACGTTAGCAAGCATACGCCTAATGTGCAGTAAGGCTTTCCGGTAATCTAATCTCTCTAAAATGATGAGCTAACAATAGTCGTAGAATTTACTCACTTTCAGCTCATCCATGGCCACGATGCCTTCTACATCGAAAGCCGTGAAGGGACGATGAATATTGATAAAACAGCCCGCATCTCGGATTTGTTGTAGGGATTTTTCCTTACCTAAATAGACCAGCAATGAAGGTGTTTCCGTCGAGCCCGTATTGGCAAGATTGAACCCATCGATTTGCATTGCATTCGCCACGTTAAAATCATCCAACGCGAGTGAACCCATTCGAATATAAATGTCATGATCTGACAGTTTTGCCAACGGTTCCTTTTCAACCCCTTGTATTTTGGCCTTGGTCATCACGACCTCATTGGTGGCATGAAAAGCACCAACGAAAGCTTCTAGGGTATTGATTCGAGCCTCGCGTTGCATTTGCATCATCTTAGGTGCAGAAAACAGTCCAATGATCGCCAGTACTACAACTGCAACCACCACTTCCGTTAGGGAGAATCCTTTTTGTTTCATAGAGATTTCTTATAAATGGGGTGTAACACAAGAGAGGCGACATGGTAGCGAGCGAAGTGCTCAGGTTAAATTTGAGATGAACGATTGTTTCAACAGATAAAACCTATCAGTGCTTCTTCTCAACCAAATACAAGCGATGCTTTTTTCTTATTTTCACGACAAGCAGTGTGTCTTCATTCCCACTAGTATAAATATTGAGCTTATTAGAAAGGTGGTGTCGATGTAGGTGTTGTCTGGTTTTGTGAATGCCTTTTGAAGAATGGATTTGCTTGCGATATGCATCAAAAAATAATCGCTGTTAACCATCAATTTGAGTCAATTAACAAGTAATAAATTTGGTTCTGTGAAGGACAATCTTATTTATCGGATCGTTTTAAACATAGGTTTTGCAAAATTGATAGCAAATATTACGTTGTATAAGTCTACGCTTATGTATGGGGTTATTTAGTATTTTGATAGTAAATGGTGATGTAAAGCCGACAGTTTTGGCACTTTATAGTGATGCTGGGGTGCAAGAATGAAACGCAGTGCTGAGCTAAAAAGTAAATATTCAATCAAGTTCATTGTAAGTAGCATGTTCATGTTAGTGGCGGCACTTACGGCGATCTTCGCTTTGGGTATGCAGTATTACTTTGGGCAGAAAATGTCGCAGGAGCACGTCATCTCAAGGTTGAGTACGGCGGCGGCAGATGTAAGTGAATACATTCACCAAGTCGATAGCAATGCGATCAGCAGTACAAGAATGCTCAAGAGCTTTCTTTCTATGTCTGACCACAACTTTTCTGAAAAAGAAATCCTCACCTTGTTTGCTCAGGTTTTGGATGAAAACCCGTTCATTCAAAGCTTGTATGTGGGTAGCGAGAATGAAGATTTCTTTCAAATCATCAACCTAAAAACCTCGGTAACGATTCGCGATAAGATGAGCGCCGATGCGGTAGATCGCTGGGCCATCGCTAAAGCCACTGGGATTGGTCCGGATAGACAAATGATCGTGTCTTACGTGGATAGCAACTTTAATGTGAATCGAACCGTTGCGAGCAAAACGTCATTTTATCCTACCCGCAGACCATGGTTTATCGGGGCGACAGAAACAAACGTCTATAAGACCGAACCTTACCTGTTTAAAAATATGAAGGTTACGGGGCAGAGCTATGCGATCCGCAGTGGTAAAGATGTTATCGGTATCGATATTGAACTGTCGACACTGAACTCAAAAATCGCTTCAACCGCGCTGGGTATGAGTTTAGAAAGTGGGGCAGAGTCTTTTATCTTCAACCACAAGGGTGAAGTGATCGCATCGAACATCGATCTAGAACGCGATATCGAAGTGCCACCGTCCGAACCATTGACGCTGACTGAGCCTCAGCGTGCGCTTGTGATGAACTCTCCCGCATTATTGGTCTCGAACCAAAACGACTGGGGACCTTATGACTTTTCTCAAGCTGGTGAACCTCAGGGTTATGCCGTCGATTTGTTGAGAATACTCTCTCAGCAAACCGGCTTAGAGTTCGATTTTATCAATGGTTTTGAATCGAACACGCTGTCGAAAAAGTACTTGAGAGGCACCATTGATGTCCTGCATTCCGTGTCTGGAGAAGTGCCTGAGTACGGCGAGCAAAGCGCTACCATGTACACCGCAGACTTGGCGATAGCAGGGAAAAGCCAACGTTTCATTCCTATTTCACTTGAAAATTTTACTGATGAAGTGGGCGTGGTTTGCGGGTTTGGCATGAAGGAGTGGTTACAAGAAAACTACCCTAAGTTGAACATCGTTGAATTTGAAAGTCTAAGTGATGCAAAAGAAGCGCTGGAGAAAGGCGAGATACCTTATTTGGTTGACACCTATTTGACGTTGGATGAGCTGAATGGCTTGGAGAAAACATCGACCGTCACAGTAAGAAAACTGGATGCGAAGCCAGTGCCTTATCACATTTACATAAACCAAAAGCACGCGGGTTTGTTAGAGGTACTCAACCTTGCTATTGAGTCGATTACACCGGAGCAAAGAGAAGCATTAACGCAAAAATGGCTGGAATCAAACCATTGGCGCGGAACGTTTGTGCCATACCCTGAAGTATTTCAACTTTCGAAAGACACGTCTAATTACAACACCATGGTAAGACGAAGCATTGAAGGGCAAAACTACTTTGTTTATGTCACGCCAATCTCAAGCTCCAGCGGTGGTGATGACTACTTTTCGGTGGTGATTCCGAAAGAAATCGTTACCGATGCAGTAACAAAGCGTCTGTTTAACTCGCTGTTGTTTACAGCATTGGTCATGTTAGGTCTTTTCCCTCTTGCTTGGCGACTTGGCACACCAATGACGCGCTCAATTTACGCGTTGAAAGCAAGAACGCGAAAGATCCGTGCTCGTCGCTTCGATAAAGTGTGGCCGATGACGACGCGAGTAAAAGAGATTGATGAACTCTCAGATGCAATGATGGAAATGGTGGCCGAGATTCAGTCACACGAGAAGCAGCAAGAAGAGTTTGTTGAAGCCTTTATTCGCCTTATCGCACAAGCGATCGATGACAAGTCACCATACACCGCCGGGCATTGTAACCGAGTGCCAGAAATCGGCATGATGCTGGCGGAAGCGGCTGAAAAATGTCAAAGCGGTAAATTCAAAAACTTCGCCTTCCAAAATGACGCAGAACGAAGAGAGTTCCGTATCGCGGCTTGGTTGCACGACTGTGGCAAGATCACCACACCTGAGCACATCGTTGATAAAGGCACCAAGCTAGAGGCGAACTACAACCGAATCAATGAAATTCGCACTCGATTTGAAGTGTTACGCAGAGACCTAGAGATCGAATACCTAAACGCCTTGTTGCGTGGCGAGATAGACAAAGACGCAGCAAAAGCCGAGTTTGAAGAAAAAGTACGTCAGCTCAACGATGACTTTGAGTTTATCGCCAATGCAAACATTGGTGGTGAGTTCATGAGTGAAGATAAGATCGAGCGCGTGAAGAAAATCGCTGAGAAAACGTGGTTACGATACTTTGATGACCGCTTAGGTTTGTCACCATTTGAAGAAATGAACAAGCCAACTTCCGACACGCAACTGCCGGTTAGGGAAAAGCTGTTGGAAGACAAGCCAGAACATATCATCAAGCGTATTCGCCCTGTTGAGTTTGCGCCGGAACATGGCATTCAAATGCAAGTGCCAGAGCATCAGTACAACATGGGTGAAGTCTATAACCTGACGATTTCTCGCGGTACGTTGACACCAGAAGATCGCTTCAAAATCAATGAACATATGATCAGTGGCATTAAGATGCTAGAGGCCTTGCCGTTCCCACCAGAGCTAAGCAATGTTCCGCGTTATGCCTCTACTCACCACGAAACGCTGAAAGGGACGGGATACCCTCGTAAGTTGAGTGCGAATGACTTGTCGATTCCAGAGCGGATCCTAGTGATTGCCGATATTTTTGAAGCATTAACGGCGGGAGACCGACCTTACAAGAAAGCGAAGCCAGTGAGTGTGGCTATCGACATTATGTATAAGATGGCGTTGGATGAGCACTTGGATATGGACCTGTTCTTGTTGTTCCTAGAGAGCGGCGTTTACCTCGAATACGCCAAGAAGTTTATGCCAGAAACGCAAGTGGATGAGGTTGGTATTCAAAAGTATCTCTCTCATTGAATCACAATGTTTTAACCCTCCCAAAAACATCAGCTAAGAGCGGTACTTGGTATCGCTCTTTTTTATTGCGTAAAAGTGATCTTTGGCTTGTATGCGACGCAAGTCTCTGAAAAATATTTACTAGACTTGAAAAGTATATGCTTCAGGTTGCTTTGATAAAGCGAGTTGCTGAGTTTGTTGTTGAAGCCATCGGAGGGCTTTATCGCGTGAAGACTAAATCTGGTACCTCTCGTAAATTTTCGATTAAGTTCACCGTCGGGAGTTTGTTTGTAATTGCGACAGCGGTGACGGCGCTGCTTGGACTCGGCATGCAGTACTACTTCGGCAAACAGATGTCGGAAGAACATATCCTGACGCATTTAACCATGACAGCCAAAGACGTCAGCAATCATATCCATCAAATAGATGCTAGTGCGACCAGCAGCGCGGGTATCTTGCGCAGTGTCGCGGACTTCAGTGATACGCAATTCAGTGTGGACGAAATCCAACGAGTGTTCGTTCAAGCGCTCATCGACAATCCCGTTTTTTACAGCATCTATTTTGCCAATAACAATGAGTATTTCTTTCAAGTCATTAATTTAGAATCATTTCCGGAAGTGCGAAGGAGGATTGGGGCAACATCTAACGAACGTTGGGTCATCATTACCATCAAAGGTGATGGCGAAGAACGAATGCGACAAACCATGTATTACTCCGAGTCGCTTGAAGTTGTCCGCCAAACAGAACAGAAAAGTAACTTTTATCCAACTCGCCGACCTTGGTTTGCTAGCGCATCAAGAGACAGTGTTTACAAAACCGATCCTTACCTTTTTCAGCATCTAAAGATCACCGGACAGTCTTATTCTGTGCGTAGTAAAGGCGCTGTTATTGGTGTAGATACAGTCCTCTCGTCGTTGAGCGAAAAGATCAGTGCCACCGAACTTGGAATGAAAAAGGACGACAGCGTTGAGGCGTTTATTTTTAATAACCGCGGAGAAGTTGTTGCATCTAACATCAATGTTTTTCATGAAGTGGATATTCCTGATTCATCGCTTTTGGTGTTAAGCGAGCCACAAAAAGCCTTGCTAGACGACCGAGAGTTTGTGGTTTCGAATCAAAACGACTGGGGACCTTACGACTACACCCAAAGTGGCGAACCTAGTGGTTATGTTGTTGATGTACTCAACCTGATTTCACAGAAAACGGGCATGAGGTTAGAGTTCGTTAATGGTTTCAGCTCAATAGAGTTGGAAAAGAAATATCGCAGGGGAGAGATTGATATCCTCCAGCCAGTGCTTGGTACTCCGGCAGAGTTAGGTATCAAAAGTGACACTCTTTTCATCGGGCAGCTCGCAATTGCAACTAAAACAACCAATCCAATGCCTACATCATTAAGGGAATTAGGTGATGAAAGCGTTGGTGTGGTGGCGGGTTTTGGTATGAAAGAGTGGCTGCTTAAACGCTATCCGTCACTGAATATTGTCGAGCAGCCGAATCTCGATTTAGCGAAGCGAGCGCTGCATATGGGGGATATTCAGTACCTTGTAGACAGTTACTTAACCATGGTTGAGATGAAGCGGTTAGTGAAACTGACCAATGTTCATGTCGGGTTGCTCAACGCGCCACCTTTGGAGTTTTCTCTGTTTATGAAGGAGAAAGATAAAGATGTGGTCGAGCTGATTAATCAAGCGATCACAGCTATTTCACCCGAGCAAAAAGTGGCGTTGCAAGAAAAATGGCTCAAGCCACATCAATGGAGGGGGAGTTTTGTCCCTTATCCAGAGGTCTATGAGGCAGTGATTCAGAAAGACAAACATGACACGATGAACAAAGTGACCATTGATGGTGAAAGTCGATTCCTCTACATCACCAAGTTGTATTCGACTCGTGGCACGATCGATTACTTTGCTGTGATCGTTTCTGGCCAAGTAGTGACGGATGCGGTGACAAGTAGATTGTCTAAAGCGATTGCTATTACGGCGTTCGCAATGATGATTCTCTTCCCATTGGCGTGGAGGGTGGGTTCGCCAATTGTGCGCCCAATTGTTGCGCTGAGAAAAGAGACCATCAAAATCAAAGACCGTCAGTTTGATAAACTCGTCCCGGTAGAAACGCGTATCAAAGAAGTCTCTGACTTGTCCGATTCGGTCACCGAAATGACGCAAGAGATTCAGCATCACGAGCAACAGCAAGAAGAGTTTGTTGAAGCTTTTATTCGCCTTATTGCGCAAGCGATCGATGACAAGTCTCCTTATACTGCGGGGCACTGTAATCGTGTTCCAGAAATTGGCTTGATGTTGGCAGAGGCAGTAGAGAAGTGCGACACAGGCAAGTTTAAAGACTTTAAGTTCAACAATGACGATGAACGACGAGAATTCCGTATCGCGGCTTGGTTACATGATTGCGGTAAGATCACCACGCCAGAGCACATCGTTGATAAAGGTACTAAGTTGGAAGCCAACTACAACCGCATCAATGAAATTCGCACTCGTTTCGAGGTATTAAGACGAGATGCTGAAGTGGAAATGTGGAAGTCGATATCTACTGGTGAACTGTCAAAAGAAGAGGCGCAAGCCAAGTTCGCCCAACGAGTTGCGCAGTTGGACGAAGACTTCCGATTTGTTGCCAACGCCAATGTGGGTGGCGAGTTCATGAGCGACGATAAGATTGAGCGCATTAAACATATCGCGCAGCAAACTTGGTTACGTCACTACGATGATCATCTTGGTCTTTCTCCGTTTGAAGAAATGATTAAGTCAAAATCTGACGTGACGCTGCCCGTGGTTGAAAACCTTTTAGCAGATAAGCCTGACCATATTATTGAGCGCGTTCGCCCAATGGAATTTGCACCTGAGCATGGCATTAAGGTGCAAGTGCCAGAGCATCAATATAACTTGGGTGAAGTGTACAACCTGACCATTTCTCGCGGTACGTTAACACCAGAAGACCGCTTCAAAATTAACGAGCACATGATCAGCGGCATCAAAATGCTCGGTGCACTGCCATTCCCTCCGGAGTTAAGTAACGTGCCGCGTTACGCTTCGACTCACCATGAGACGTTGAAAGGCACTGGCTATCCGCGTCGGTTGAGTGCAGAAGATTTATCAACCCCAGAACGCATCTTGGTGATTGCGGATATTTTCGAAGCATTAACTGCAGGAGATCGACCTTACAAGAAAGCCAAGCCAGTAAGTGTTGCGGTCGACATCATGTACAAGATGGCGTTGGATGAGCATTTGGATATGGACTTGTTCTTGTTGTTCTTAGAAAGCGGTGTTTACCGTGACTATGCCAACAAGTTTATGCCAGCCGAACAGGTTGATGAGGTGGATATTGAGAAGTATCTGAAGTCCAAATCATCAGACGCGTAAGCCAGCGAGCTTAGAGCCTTGAATCCCTACAGCTTCAAAGAGTGGCGCATTTGTTGCCACTCTTTTTGTATCAGAACTTGGTAGCGTGTTGGTAAATCAATGTTGCTTGGGGTAGGCAGCAGTTCTGCCGCTACTTGTAACGAGAGACCAGCAAAGGGATGTTGATCGTGGCAGCTGAGCAAGGTCATTGCCAAGGCATAGAAATCATCGTTCTTACTTGCCTGACCGATTCGCAGACAAGGGCGGGTCGCACTATAGGCTCGGCTAACGGTTGTATGTGTATGCTCTCGGTATTTAGCATCAATTTGAATCACACTGCCAAAGTCGATAAGCCGAACTTGGTTCTTTGACGTCACGATGACGTTATGTGGCTTGATATCGCCATGCAGATAACCGGTTTTATGCAGGTTTAGTAAAGCGAATTCAAGCTTGGTTATTAAGTCTTGCGGTAATAAATCAGGTTCTATTGCGTTAAGTGTTTTGCCTTCCAGATATTGGCTCATTAACCAGTCGGCGTGGTTTTGCGAGCCATAACCGTGAAAGTTTGCCCAGTAATCCGACGCGTATTTAGATAGAAAGTCCGCTTCAGCCATCAAGGCCCGTTTCTCAGCCAAGCTGCGCGCTACCTTGATGACCACAGAACCATAAAGTTTGTGCTCGCACTGAAACACGTTTTCGCTCAAAGGCGCTACATAAGTAACGCCACAGGCTCTAAACAGGGTTTGGTTGGCGAACGTGTTCATCACTAAATGCTCGCAGGTAACACAAAGCCCGCAAAGAAGTTCGGCACGAACGGATTGTTCTGACCTTGAGTTTTAATCGTTAAACGAACCTTATCGCCATTGTAATCAAACTCAAGTTGGGTGCTTTGCGAAGAGGTTGAAGTGACGCGCGGCTCAATCAAGCGGAACCATGCCCAACTGCCTTTAAACTGCTCATTGGCAATCGGCGTTGCTTGTTTTTGTAGACGCACCGTTAGTGCATCTTGCGCGACAGAATCACCTTTCCAGCTTTGCTGTGTCCACAGCATCGGACCGTGTTGATAGGTGAAAATCGGTTTTTCAGCACGAATGGAAAACTCAGTTAGCGCCGAGCTCATTTCTGTTGGTTTCATCTGGAATTGAATCGCAACGTTTTTCGGGTCAGTTAAAAACAGGGCAGAGCGAATGTCTTTGGCTTTATCAAACATCAGCCAAATCGCAGGATCTAACGCAAAGCCAGTATTTGGCAATAAGCCGGACATAAACGGCGCTCGTTGCTCTGTTGAGAAACCTTTCAACATGGTTTGATAGAAGGTGTCCAATGTGCCATCGGTTTTAAAGAAGGCAGCAACATCCGCCGTGCTTGCATCGCTGTTGGCACTTTTCTTAAACGGGTAGAAAGCCGCGATGGTGTTTTCATAAGGCTGGTAGACTTCGCTGTTCCACATACTATTAAGATATTGATGAGCTAAGTTCATCACCAACTCATTGGTTTGCACTGTCACATAGCCAATCACTTCACCGGATAGCGGTGGCTGGGAATCGGTCAATGACGCCAACTGTGCGACCGGATTTTGCGCTTTTAAACCTGCAGATAACGTTTCGTAAGCCACTTTGTCTGGCGTGTTGGATTTGTAAAACTGATCGAGCCATTTTGCCGTGTTAGCGAAACCTTCCAGAACGGTATCTATTGGTCTCTTACCCTGATCGTCTGGCGTCACTTGTTTGTGGAAATCATTAAACGTCAGTGTGATTTGTCGGGCGGATTCTTTCTTCTCGTTGTCTTGCGCAGCATCGGCAATCTCTTCATCGGTTTTCTTCTTCGCATCTTTTGGCTCAGGTAGAAGAACCGAAGTATAGTTTCTGATGGTGGTGAACAGCTTAGACATTGGATTGTTTGAGGCATTGTTTAGCACGTTCAAGCTTGCATTTAACTGCTCAGAACCGGAAATGGTTTTCACCTCGATGCTGTTAATAAAATCTCGCCAGTAATTGATGTAATCGTTCTGATACATACGCTTCAAATCGTGGCTGATTCTATGCATCTCTAGCGCGCTTGGTGCTTGCCCTGCGATGCCCTCATAAGCGGATAACGCTTCGATAAGAAGAGGGGATTCCACCGAAAGATCCAACTCGTTAAAGCCAGTCGGTGTGTACAAGAAAGGCACGAAGTAACCCACGTAACCAGGTTTGAATTGGTATATTTGGTTGAAGTTGGAGCCAAGTTCTTTACGCACATCGATACGTTTCTCGTACGCATGATCGTTCAAAATGTGTTGGTAGAGTAGCGTCTCTATGTTGGACTGATTGATGACTTGCTTCGCCAGCCCTTCAAGTTCTTGATTGGCAGTTGTCGCCACCAAGTGCTGGTTAAACACATCGTCGAGCAACACTTTAAGCTGAGCGACGTTAGTTTTGTCTGCTTCGCCTTGGTGCTCTAAGTTTGCTAGGAAGTAGCTTTTGAGCTCTTCAATGTTGGTGCGATTTTTATCAAACAACAGTCGATAGTCGTTCAGCAATTCGAGCGTTCTGGCTTGATCTTCCAAGTTCACATACACATACAAATCGCTCTCAATGGTGTGTGCCATGGAAGGGATCAGTACTTGTTGCAGCTCTTTGGTGTAAGCCGCTTCAACTTCTGGCTTGATGGTCGCAGTCGGTAGGAATGGCAATGTATACCAAGGTTCAGGCTCCTGATATAGCGCGTAAATGCGATGCATGGTGTAAAGGTTCGGAATGTTGCCCACCAAATCTTCTTTGCTGTATGGCTGTGCTGCGATCGCTTCTTTGTAACGCTCTAACATACCATCGGCTTTGGCTTCACGATTGGTTTGATAATCGAAGTCGAGCTTGAGGATCGTCAGTGTACCAATCAATAAACTGAGCCAAATTAGGGTGTATGAGGTTTGGCTGAACCACAACCAATTCTCTTTATGGCGGTTAACCCCGACTAAAGTGTTTTCATTTAGCACGACATGAGACATCAAATGCTGGGCAAACAAGGTTTGTTGAACGGGCATTTGTTGGTGTTGCTGATATTGCTCATTGCCGAGGGACTGATTGACCACGTTCGCCAGTAAATCATGCTGCGCGAAATCACTGCCACTGTGGGTAAAGTAGAAGCCGCGGAAGTTGAGCCCATCTGTGTATTGGTCACCTCGATGCAAGCGTTGTAAGAAATGCCACAAATTCTGTTTAAGCAAACCAAATTGGTAAGGAGCCCCACAAATGGCATTGCGGAAATCTTGGTTAAGCTGCGCTCCCAACGCGTTACTCATGTTCGAAATCAGCTGACCAATGAGGTGGTCGTATTCGTCATTGAACCAATCGGCATCAATGCCACCATGTTTTTGCACTGGGCTGGTGGCGCCGAACACTTCATTGCGTCTCGCTTCATCAAACGCAGAAAAGAACTGACAGAAATCGCTCACTTGACCCATGTTGGTTAGGACATTGTAGACAGGTAAGTTCAAACCAAATGAACGATTGAATGCTTTGATTTGCGATTTCAATTGGTCGGCTTTTTGTGAAAGGGTTTCACTATTACCTACTAACTGTTCAATTTCTGTGGTTAGCAACAAGCCGTTAATCGCTTGTCTCGGACGCCATTTATTGAGGCACTGGCACAGTGTTTTTAAGTAAAGCGGTTGTTGATCTTCGCCCATGCTGACGGAAATCAGAATTGAGTGTTCACTGAGCCAAAACAGAATCGGAAACTCAATGTCGTTGCCAAAGTCATCCACCTTATAAGCTTCGTAACCCATCTGCGTGATGATGCTTTTGTCTTTGCTCGGGTTGTCACTGAGTAAGACATAAATCGGCTGATCGTAACGGCTGGTTAAGCGCTTTTTACGTTTTTGTACGCCGAGCATTTTCTTGAAGTGGAAAGCGAGTAACTTGGAGCGTTTGATAATTAGTGCACGCTCTTGGTCTTGCTCAAGACTCTTTTTCACCTTGCGGTTGATTAACCAAAAGCAAAGCCCAGCAGAGAGCAGTGCCACAATGGTTGTCGTGATGACGCCTGTCCATAAGAAATCAGGATACGCAACAAACCAAGTCAGTAAGCCGCCTAAGGTTGCCAGAAGCAGAAGGGTAACAAGGCCCCAAATGATTGCCTTTTTTCTTGTTGGTGTGTTTGGGTTGTCTTGCGTCATCGTGACTCAACCTCGCTTTGTTTGTTTTTGTTATGCACCACTAAGCCGTTGACGTTGGCATTCTCTCGATACCAGTTATTGATGGATTTCGCTTGTTCTGAGTTGTCACATCGAACAATGACGCGAACGTAGGAGTTGATGTTATCCGCGACAGGTTGATAGTTGGATGTCGGCAGTTGGGCGATAAACTTCTCGGCGTTTTTAAGGTTAGAGAAGGTCGCAAGTTGCACCAGCCAATCAGTGTCCGCTACAGGGCTCGTGACTAGAGCGCTCGTCGTCTCTGGCGTTGAAGTTTTCGCTTGTGGCGTCACGGCTTTTGGTTGGCTCGGGATTGGACGAGGTGGTTGAGTGGTGTTTACCGCGACTTTATTGCCTTTTAAATCATCGTCAGTGCTGACATAAACGATGTCTTCCGCACGACCAGATTCAATATAGCGTTGGCTGTACTCACCAAGCTGGACAAAATCTCGTGCCCGCTGTGGTTTGGTTTTGTTGTACCAGAAATAGGTCAGAGCAACGCTCAAACCAATGATAGTTAGGAAAAATAATGTGGTGACAAGGTAACGTTTCTTGCGCGTTGGTTTACGTGTTTTAGGCACCGAAACCTTAGTATGACAATAGATTCCACCGGCTTGTCGGTACTGACTTAAAATCTGCTCTAAGCGGTAGGTAAAACTCTTTAGCTGTTCGCTGCCCGTTTCGCGGTACTGACCTTTAAACCCGATATTGAGAAACAGATAAACCACTTCTAATAAGTCGATCAGCTTGTGCGGTTGGCGCGCTGCTTTCTCTGCCACAGTAAAGAAAAGCTCACCACCGTTGCGCATACCAAACAGTTCACTGAGTAAGGTTTTGTTCTCCCATCCGCGTTTTTCACCCCAGTCGGTGTAGACAATCAACTCATCCAAAACCACGGCATACAGGAAGCACAGCTTGTCGATCACGGCGACTGGGTAGGTCAGCTCTGCGCCTTTGGTTTTGATTTCATTGATGGAAGCCACCAGTTGATGCCTGAGCGTGGTGATGTCTTCGGGCTCCGGCAAGGTGTTGATCTTGAGCGTGACAACCAGTAACTCAGAACTGATGTTGATCAGCTGATTCTCGGCTTTATCGAAATGATGTAAGAACCCTATGTTGGCTTGAGCAGCGTTGACCGAATGCCACTTTACGTCTGGCATGTCGATGTCTTTACTCACGAAGTCGTTTTCGCTGCTATCCCAAACTAAGGTGTCTTCATCCAAATAGTTCATAACTTACTACCTCAGTGCGTACAGCATCACTTCTAGGTCGCCTACACGTGTATCGACGTGCAGCGCAAGTGCATCGCGGTTTTCAATCATTTCTAACCAATTGCGGTCTGACGTATCCACTTCAAAATACGCTGTGCCTTGCATCGGTTTTAGTTCGCTTGGCGCAACAGGAAGCGGCGTCAGTTGCACGCCAGAAAGGGCATTACGCACAATCTCGACAATCTTGTTATTGCTGCTGAGTTTGGCAGCCGCAGGGAACAATTCGTTGAGCTCGGTGCTGCTGACGTTGGAGCGGACACTAAGAACGAATCGGCGATCGGACAGGTTGTGACCATCTTTTACCAATGTACGCAGCAAGCGGCGTCGCTCAAACAACGAAGTGTCAAATGCAAACTCAATCACTGAGTCTTGTTGAACCAGCGTGAGCATATTGCGTAGATTCGAAAAAAGCGGATTAAAGCAATCGTACAGACGAAGGAAATCCAACGGTTGGCAAGGCTCTGGAATTGCGGGTGTGGACGCCATGACTTGCGCTTCAAACTTACGTAGCTCCAAATAAAGCTGATGTGTTTGAAACTTTGGATTCGACAAAGATAAATCAAACCACGGAAGCCAAGTGTTGAGTGTTTGCAGCCACAGGTAATCCTGCATCATCGACTGTGGACTCTTTTGCCCTTGTCCGGCTTGAATACGTTTGAGCAAGCTGGTGGCACGGTTGGAGGTGAGGGCATGAATCTCTTTCAAACGCTCAACCAATAACTGTGATGCACCATAATGCAAACACGCAGGAATAAAGGAACGGTCTAGCATCACTTCGCCCGTTTCGCTGCATTCCAATACTTTGGCGAAAGGAATCAGGGTAAAGCCCGAAGTGTCTTCGCCTTCGAGTTTAATCGCTATATTGAGCTGCGCGACGTCCACCTCAACGCTGGCATTCTCAGAGGTTGAAGTATCAAACACATTGATGGTGCGTGTGAGATAGCGGCTTTGTTCCGATTCATCATTGGCGTAATCATTATTGCCTTGCAGAGAGACGGGCAGTGCTAAGTAAGCCATTTTCTCAATCGTACCGTGCGGCACATCTCTGGCGACTTCGCGTTTCAGTTCGAAATGCGTGCCATCTGGGAACAAACCCGCGCTAGAAGAGACGGAAAGCTTGCCAATTTTAAGTAGATCGTGATTGATCACCAAGTCGGTCACACCATAGTAAGGGGCATAACCAGCAAGCGTTTCGACGTTTTGTCTGACGTAGTTTTGTGTGTATCTGTCTTGTTGTTGAAAGTGTTGTGGGGCAATGAACATGCCTTCTTGCCAAACGACTTTTTTGTATGCGTCCACGAGATTTCCCTATCTACTGAATCGAGTTAAAAGACATCCCACCAAGGTGAATCTGGTGTCACGGTTTGCAATGCTGCTTTGTTACCGCTGATCTTTAACTGGATATATTGTTCTTCTTCCTGAGGCGTGGTTGTCACTACCGTCGCCGTGCTTGCATCATATTCGGCAAATTCCACCAATACGCCGATGTATTGAGTGGTCTTGTTGATGTCTAAGGTTTGTTTGCTGTTACTGTCTGGCATTACCACGGGCAGCACTTGCTTCGACACCAAGTTTGCGCCCAAAAGGCTTACGTCATCGTTGTACAAATCGATAAACGGCAATTGCTTAAACTGCTGGGCATCGGTTAGTTGATACAAGCGCACCACCACGGGATTGGTACTGTTGTTGACACTTGGGTTGATCGTCTTCTCGGCGCTCACCGCCAATTGATATTGCGTGACAACCGGTGTTGGGTCAGATGAACATCCCACCAAAGCGAAAGCGAGTAAACTAAGCCAAATCTTCATCAGCTTTCCTCGCTTTGCTTTTGCATGTTTTCCATAAACATCGCTTTAAATTGACGACGAAAATCACCGTTATCTTGTCGATGTTGGAAGTGCTTGCGGTAGATTTTCCAATACTTCTTGTCTTTGCTGCTGAACAGTCCGCCAGACACAAACTCGCTAAATTGATTCTCTAGTTGGTTCGGCGCGAATTCGTTGAGGAACTGATCGAGTGTTTTGTCCAACGCATCAAACAAAGCATCATGTGCAAGCGGTGGGTTGCGAAGGTATTGTTGATTCTTCTCGGTAATCGTAATCAGCTTTTCGATGGAGGCTTCCAGCTCTGATGTTGGATGATGATCGCCCGGAAGATACTCAATCTCCGTGGAACGCTCCATTGCTTGTTGCTGTTTCGACACTTCATCCACTTCAAAGTGATCCGCCAGTTCGTTATCGTCGATGTCTTCAAACGGGTCGGAAGAGAAGGGGTCATCGCTCATTACATTTTGGTGAGAGTAATGAACTTCCGATTTCACGGGTTCGACGATATCTCCTTCATCGAGAAAATCGACATTGTCTTCCAGTTGCAGGTCGAACTTAGTCGCAAAGAGGTCATCGGATTGCTCTTCGACAGGCGCTTTGCTCGACGTGAGTGTTGATACCAGCATCGAATAGCTTTCGATCTTTAAAATGTCGCCATCGTTGAGTGGGTAATCTTTATCTCTCACCATGGCTTTATCGTTGAGGCGAGCCAGGTTCTTGCCGGTACTCTTCACCAAATAACCTGTTTCAGTGAGACGAATTTGTCCGTGAATACGCGAGATGCGTTTTGATTGATCGGGCAATGCCACTTCACAAGAAGCAGAACGCCCAAACTGCCCGCCAGACTCGGGCAGATAGATGACTCTTGAAGTCACCACCTCTTCAGAGGGTACAGAAATCAAATGTATGCTGATCGCCACTTGTTATCCCTCGCATTTAGCCAACGCTGTGTTGAAAGCGGTTAAGAAACCAGAATATTTGTCCAAAAAGCGATTAGAGAAATACACGCCCATTGGTTTGGTTTCGAATACTTGAGAATAGAAGTAATCGCTTGGAAGAGAGGCTTGGCTGATTTCCGTGTGGAACACTCGTTCATCTTCCAGTGCGACGTCAATTTCTCTTTGTTTTAAAAGCCTTAGTAAAACCTTAGCATCTCGTGGCTGCTTAACGACGTTGTATCCATTACGTTTCAGCCAAAACCATGTGCTTGAGCCAAATTCTGCCGAGAACTTAAGGTTCAACTTTGACAAATCATCAAGCTTAGGCTCTACACCGGGACCAAAATACCAACGCAGTTTTTGCTCGGTAATGGGAGCAGACAACGTTGCGTAGCTGTCGTGTTCTCTGGTTTTCGGCGAGACGAAAAAGCCATGTTGTTGACCACTGTGCACGTGAAGCTGTGCGTCAGACCATTCCGTCATGGTCAGTTGGTAAGGTTGTCCCATTTCGCCAAGCGCGCATTTGACGCGATTAAGCGCAAACCCATCCATGTTTTGATTCTGGTGAGTTTGGTACGGTGCCCATTTGTGAGTCGCAAGCAGCAATCGGTCGGGACCAATCCAAACTTGCGCCCATACTTCGAACGAAAATAGGGCACCAAGCAAAATAAACAGCGATGAAACCAGCTTGGTTATTTTGCGGAAAAAGCTCACCCCACAGCTGACCGCCGCCTCTTGAACAAGAATCGAGGTGGTGACGAGATGGGGTGAATGTACGCTTCTAAACATCATGATTCGTTACTACTGAATATCCAGTTCAAAGCCCTGTGGCGTCGACGCTGCGGTCACCGTCACTTGGCTAATCGGTTGTTGTGCGCTCAGACGCGCGATGCATTCTTCTGCCAACTTCGGCATCAAAGAGCGGTTAATGATTTGCTCAACCGCGCGACCACCTGTCGTAGGGTCGGTGTTTTTGCTGACAACCAAATCCACAAAACC
The DNA here is from genome assembly GCF_001557775.1 of Vibrio sp. MOR3. Taxonomy (NCBI): domain Bacteria; kingdom Pseudomonadati; phylum Pseudomonadota; class Gammaproteobacteria; order Vibrionales; family Vibrionaceae; genus Vibrio; species Vibrio sp. MOR3. The sequence continues at coordinate 232,924 of NZ_LNRD01000008.1, forward strand.
TGCATCCCACGTAAAGCTCGCTTGATACTGTTCTGCCAGTTTTTTACGAATGCGGTTTAGCGCGATTTCGGTGATCTTCGCCAACTCATCATCGTTGAGTGGGTAATAAGGCACGATGGTAGTACGTCCAAGGAATGCAGGTTTGAAGTAGCGTTGTAGATCGGGACGAATTGCTTCAAGCAGTTCATCGTTGCTGATGCGTTCGGCGTTTTCATCACACACATCGCAAATCGCTTGGTCAGCGGCGTTAGAAGTCATGATGATTAAGGTGTTTTTGAAATCGACCGTGCGACCTTCGCTGTCTTTGATGTGTCCTTTATCGAAGATTTGATAGAAGAGGTCATGAACGCCCGGATGCGCTTTTTCCATCTCATCCAAAAGCAAGACAGAGTAGGGATTGCGGCGAATAGCCTCGGTTAACACGCCACCTTCACCAAAGCCAACATAGCCAGCAGGCGAGCCAAGTAACATGGAGATTTTGTGTTCTTCTTTAAACTCGGTCATGTTGATAACCGTGAGATCGTTGCTGCCTCCGTAAAGTTGCTCAGCCAGCGCCATGGCGGTTTCCGTTTTACCGACACCACTTGGACCACACATTAAGAACACACCGATTGGCTTACGATTATCGGTTAAGCCTGCGCGCGAGATTCGAATCGCTTTTGCCAGTTCTTGCTTCGCCACGTTTTGTCCGATAACGCGCTTATCCAGCTCTGATTCTAGTGACAATAGGCGAGCGATTTCGTCACTCATCATGTTGCCAACGGGAATGCCTGTCCAACCGGAAATGACTTGAGCAATGGTCGCATCATCCACCATCGCATTAACTAACGGTTCTTCACCTTGAAGCGCGTGCAATTGATCGAGAAGGGCATTCAACTGGCTTTGCTGAGTTTCGTCCGGCGTTTCGCTTTCTGTGATGCTTTGTTGTAGCGCTTTAATCTCATCAACCAATGTAATCTCTTGCTCCCAACGCGTTTGGTAGTCAGCTAATAGAGATTGATTGGTGGTGATTTCTTGCTTCAATTCGGCGATCTCTTCTGCGCCTGTGCCAAACAAATCAAACTCTTTCTCTAAAGCAGACTGCTCGTTTTGTTGATAACGAATGGTTTGCTCCAACGCTTCAATCACTTCTGGTTTTGCACCTTGAGTTAATGCAATACGCGCACTAGCCGTGTCGAGCAAGCTGATCGCTTTATCTGGCAATTGGCGAGAAGGTAAGTAGCGAATAGATAGGTTAACCGCGGCATCAATGGCAGATTCTGTGATAAACGCGCCGTGGTGCTTTTGCAATGAAGCCGCAATGCCTCGTAGCATCTGTTTGGCATCTTCTGCATTTGGCTCTTCTACAGTCACGACTTGGAAACGGCGAGTCAAGGCAGGATCTTTCTCAAAGTACTTTTTGTATTCTGCCCATGTTGTTGCGGCAATGGTTTTGAACTCACCACGCGCAAGAGCGGGTTTCAATAGGTTGGCAGCATCGTTTTGTCCTGCTGCACCACCAGCCCCGATAAGCGTATGTGCTTCGTCAATAAATACAATGATTGGTACATCGCTGTTTTTCACTTCATTGATGACGTCTTTAAGGCGGTTTTCAAATTCGCCTTTTACGCTTGCTCCTGCTTGTAATAAACCTAAGTCAAGCGAATGGAGTTGAACGCCTTGCAACGCACTTGGCACTTCATCTGCTGCGATTCTCAGCGCTAAGCCTTCAACGACAGCGGTTTTACCCACGCCCGGCTCACCAACAAAAATAGGGTTGTTCTGGCGTTTACGACAAAGAATGTCGATGGCTTTTCTCACTTCAGAATTACGCCCAGAAATCGGGTCGATATTGCCTTCAATCGCTTGTTGAGTCAGGTTGATGGTGTACTTGCTTAATGCGTCGTTCTCGCTTGCTGTATTTGCGGCTGAACTTGCTCCACCTGTGCTTTGTTGTGTTGCTCGCTTAACCGGCGTTTTGTTGATTAAACCTTGCAGGGACTCGGTCGACACGTTCTGTAGTGATTCGAGATTGTTGCTCGATACGCCCATGACGTTCTGCTGCAACAGCGCTTGAACGAGATGCAGACTGATGATTTCACCATGTCCATAGTTAACGGAGGCAATCATCCAAGCATCTTTAAGCAGTTCTGTCAGTGCATGGCTAAGCGTTGGTTGGCTGTCTTGCACTTTTGGTAGGCGTTCGATGCGATTTGCTAGTTCACTGGCAAGTTGATCTTGGTTGATCTTCTGACTTTCAATCAGCGTTTTTAAGTGCGTGTCTTGCTGATTCAATAGCGTGAGCAGCCAATGTTCCGGCTCAATGGCAGCAACGCCTTGGTTCATAGCTGCACCCGCAGAAGCTTCCAATGCACGTTTTAATTCTGGCGATAACTTGGCGACTAAATTTGTCAGCGTTACTTGTGTCATAACCTTATCCTTGTCTTTTGCGCGATAACCTTCTTTGTCGTCGCGGTGTCTACCCAGCTATTTCAGAAGAATCCGAATCCGCTCTGTAGGTTTACGTTCTGGGGCGAGGCAATCCACTTCACCCAATTTCGCGGCTTGATCTGGTTGAGCAGACAGCCTTGGTTTTTCGAGATACGCACGCTTAACGTTGAGATAAATAGAAATCGGCGTGGCGTCTCGTAAATAATGTTGAATGAGCTGGCGCATGTGGCTCGCCAACTGAGTATCTCGATGAATTTGATGCAGTTCTTTGCGGTTGGCAGGCTGGATACTCACCACCAAATGTTGGTAGTAAGTCATGCACGTTTTGCCAATGAGGAAACCCTGTCCGATTCCGCTGTTATAGTCGTCTTTCTGTCCTAAACGGGTAAGAGAACTAGCGGGTAACTGGCGACGTTCATGGCTCTTAGTCGACACATCGATTTGGTAAGGGAAGTAGTCGTTAAGGATCTGCTCTAACGTTTCTAAGTTACGATGCCCTTGAGCGAACAACAGCGAATACTGGAACAGCGCGCCGTGTTCGTGTTTCAGGTTCGCCAGTTGTTTGAGTAGGTCGGTTTTTTCTTTTGCCAACTCTTTCTGCACCAAGAGGTGAGGAGCGAGTTCTAACTGCGCGGCAAGTTCAAAATGGCGTTGATTGAATACGTCTAAAAAGTCCTTGAGTGCGTGATCGTCGTTATGCAGTGCAAACAACAATTCCTCATAGATGTAGTTTGGGATAACCCCTTGTGCGCCAGATAGTGCTTGCTGTGCAATACGAACTTTGGCGCTATGGTCACTGAACGAAAAGTACTGAATATCGTCGGCATCACCATGAGGCATGGCTTCTGCTTTGAGCTCTAACTTCAGCTTGTGCCCAGAGCGTTTTGCCATTTGCATCAGCAATCGCATTGCTTGAGCAAAGTCGTACTCATGTGGGTTCGCTTTCAAATCGTTAATCAGTGACATCGACATCATCTATCTTCCACGCTACATCGAGCGCTGGCTCCCGTGGATTTTTGGATAACGCCTCGCAATGCCATCTTTGCCATAAAGACGAATTGTGAGCTGAATGTAGCGATCAAAACTACAGAACTGTTGGAAGAAGCGATTCAACACATCGGTGAAAGTCAGATAGTTGCCAGACGTATCGAGAGTGATTTCAATCTCTGTGCCCGGAGAGAAGACATTCTTGCCAAGAATACGCATTGATGAAACCTGCGAGCGCACTTTTACTGACTGAATCATCTGAATTTCATCGCTAACCAACTGGTTGCGGCTACACAATTGCAGCATTTGCTTAAGCTGCTGAGTAGGATCTTCGGAGTGCAAAAGTGACGAGAAGTTACTGTTCAGTAGTCCGATAAATTGCCAGTGCATATTGGCATCAGATTCGCGTTCTATCGGAGCCGACGGCGGGTAGAGAGAATGAAAATCGCCGGGTAAATCGATCGGCTCTAAACAAGTCATCTCACCGTTGATGGTGCATGCTTGTTTGCCATTGGTACAAAGAAGGCGAGTGCCATAGAGTTTATTGAATTCGAGCTCTTGGTTGGCGTTTAGGCTGATCGCCAATCGCAGTTCACCTGTGGAATCTTTTCGGCTTTGCCAGTAATCGCAATGTGGGTCGCTCTGGTAACTGTCTTTAAACAGTGGTGTCAGCAGTTTTTGACCGCTCGACGTAATCTCAAACACATCCAAAATGTCGACCACTTGAATCTCGTTATCGGTATGCGCATCGGCATTAACGGAGATTGTCAAGCTGCGTTGGTCATAACTGGTTGGTTCGCCCGTCTGCTCGAAGAGGTTAACCGCAGGCACGACATTGAGCTTAAACACTTGATTGTCGAAAAGACGGACAAACTCCATCGGCAAAGAGTGCATAAATAGGTTTAATACCACAGTGGCGCAATCATGTTGCTGACAGGCTTCACCAAAGCCTTTAAGACGGAAGAACTGACGTTTCTCTTTGAAGAAGAAAAATTCGTTCATCAAATGGTAGCCAGAAAATTGATTGCCTTTTTGTGGCAGAAATTGAAACTGCTTATCGCTGATTCGGCTCTTTAGCTGATTGGCAGCCAAGACGGCATGATTCTCACCATTGATGTCGGAAATCGATATTGCACGCGCTTCACTGAGCAGCAGTTCAACCAAGGAATCGGCATTGTTCTCGAAACCTTGAACGAAGAAGTCGAGATCTTCTAACGCTAATTGACTAAAGTGCACATCATCATCGCCAGTAGACAAAGTGAGCTGAATAACGGCGGTCGTTTGTTCACTTCCTTGAGGGCGATTGAAGTCAAAAGGCGCGCTGCTTGCCTTGGTGTCAATCAGTGAAAATGGTGTCGTTTTGAGTTCATCCGTTGTGGTGAACAAACATGTTTTTCCTTGCGATTCGGAAGAAAAGCGTGTGCCTTTGGGAAGCGTCGTGCTGTCTGTGGAAGGCGCGTCGCTGCTCATTTCTAGATACGCCACACTTGGTACCGTTTGAATGTAACTTGGGTAGAGTACGCCAAGTAATCCTTCGACAACTTCAGGGATTTGCTCAGATAAACGTTTTTCAACGTTGGCATTCAGTAGTGCCACGCCATCCAATAAGCGAGCCAAACTTGGATCTTCGATTTGTCCCTGATGAATATTGAGGCGTTGTGCGTGTTCTGGATGTTCAGAACCAAATTGACCGAGGGCTCGGCGAACAAAAGTCAGCTCTTGTTCGTAATAACGCAGTAGAGGATCACTCATACAAATCCTCCTTCATATCGGTGGTCATGTCGCTTAATGAAATCTTGGAATCAAAAATCAGCTCTTTTTCGCCCTGTGCTGTCTTGGCTTTGGCGACGATATTGAACGCGATGGTGTTTTCTCCCGCTTTGCGCTCAACCAGTTCAACCATGACTTGGCTTAGGCGTGGCTCGAAATGTCGAATGTAGTTTTCTAGTTTGAGGGCTAATTGCTGGTGGTCGAGACTCGCGCTCAATAGGTGCACATCCTCGATGCCAAAACGGTAGTTAGAGCGCTGCACTTCGGTTAATCGATCATCAATACTCATCAGTGACGCCTCCGAATCGAACAGACGAGTCAGGTGATATTTGATGTCCTCGATATCATCTCGACGAGTGGTAGGGGCTGTTTGCACAAAGGTACGCCAAAAACTCATTACGCCACCTCATCCAATTCTGTTGTCAGCACCACTTCGCCACTGAAATGGTCGTATTGATACTGCGGGACGATACGCAAAGTACAGACGAAATTACCCGGATGATGGTCAGAGTCGCACACGCTGATCTTTGCAAAACTCAATGGGTATTTTGATAGGGTTTCTTCGTTGGCGTACGCAACGTTACTAGAGAATTTTTCAACCCATTGGGAGAGGAACAACTCACACTCAGCAGCTGTTTTGAAGCTGCCAATCATCTCTCGCACTTGTACTTTGAGATAATGTGCAATACGGCAAGACATCAACGAGGTTTGGATTTGAGTAAGAACTTTCTCATTATCAGACTCGCTGTTGTGCCAAATCGAATTGTTACCATTGAAGTAAAACTTATCGCTCAAAGGACTCTTAGTTAGAGGGATAAAACCGCTGCGACTGTAGAAGGTCGACAGTTGCCCAAACAAAGTCACTTTGGTTTGAGGTTGAATCAGAAAATGGCTATCGCTTTGGCTTTGATTGACCACGGCACCTTGGTTGTTGTCGTTCCAGCGAGATTTCAAGAAGCCAAACCAACTCACGCGTTGATGCTCTCGCATAATGGTGGATACAAACGCAAAGCCCGCATTGCCCCAAAGTCCGTTTTGTTTCTCGTTGTAGATGAATCCTACTTTGGCATTTTGATAACGTGTACGCATACACATTTCTGGCATCACTAAACCGACAAAACGCGCAGAGGACTTACTGCGTAAAGACTGCCACGATTGGTAATCAGGGCTGGCAAGGATCTTCTCGATTCGGTTGATGTCAGAAAGCCAGTCTGCGCCGGATTCGACAAAGAAATCGCGATTAGGAGCAAATAGCATAGGACATAACGTCGCTTCACCCAATCGGCTCAATAGTTCTACGGTGAACAAATCATCGTAGTCAGATTCGAAATCCATATCTGCTGCTACAGGTTGTGTGAACAGCAAGCAACCGAATGGATGTCCGCCCAAGGTGTTTAACTCTTGGTTGCCGATCTTGTTGTACAGCTCAGACGTTTTGGTGCTGTAGGCTTGATTGACGTCGGAAGACACTTCTTCCCAACTCATATTGAGTAGCTTGAGTTGAGTACGTTGGTAATTAACGGGCAGGGTGGCTAAGCCTTGAAGCCCAAGCCAATTGGTTTGCAGTGCCTCAAATTCTGGATGATGCAATAGCTTATCCATTTGTTTCGAGAGTTTATTGTCAATCTCTGCAATCAAGCGCGAAACATGTGTGATAAGCGCATCTGAACTGTCTAGCGCGGAGCGAGACACTTGAGACAGTAAAGAGAGCGCCTCTTGTAAAAAGTCGCTGTCTTTATCGTCTAGCTGTGTAAATTGGGTCTGCCAACCTGAGTGATAAATCTTACTCATACTATCCTTGTGACCTAAATCGAATTGGCTTGGTCGAAGCATCCTACTTCGACCAAGCTTTATCGTGCTTAACCTGGGATCTTCGCTACCATGCGAACCGACGTAGTCAGCTCTTCAAGTTGTAGCCAAGGTCTTAGGTGAGCAACGGCTGAATACGCGCCCGGTTTACCCGGTTGTTCAACCACTTCAATGCGAGACTCCGCCAATGGCGTTTTTGCTCGTTGATCATTACCAATTGCACCTGCGTTGGTGTATTGATCTATCCATAGTTGAAGTTCACGTTGAATGTCTGGCGCTTCTAGGTTTGAACCTAACTTGTCGCGACCCATGACTTTCAAGTAGTGAGCGATGCGACCACTTGCCATGATGTAAGGAAGACGCGCTGAAATCGCTGCGTTTGCTGTTGCATCTGGATCTGTGTACGTCTTCGGTTGCTGTGTTGTTTGACCGCCAATGAACACGCCGTAGTTTGAGTTCTTGTAGTGAACCAGTGGCAAGAAGCCTAGGTCACTTAACTCTTTCTCGCGTTCGTCGGTTAGGTTCACTTCTGTCGGACATTGCTGAACCAAGTCGCCAGCTTCGGTCTTGTACGTTAGGTTTGGTAGGTTTTCTACTTTACCGCCGTTATCCAGACCGCGAATCGCTGTACACCAACCGTACGCAGTGAACGCTTGCGTCATTTTCAGACCTAACTCGTAAGCCGCATTTGACCAAACCAACTCATCATTGCTTGAAGGATTCGGGTTGCCATCTTGGTCAGTGTTTAATTCTTCGTAGCTAAACAGCTTGGTGCCAAGACCTTTCTCACCGTAAGGAAGGCGAGCCAGTGTGCGAGGTAGTGTTAGAGTTACGTAGCGCGCGTCGTCACTTTCACGGAACGAGTTCCAAGCAGCGTAAGCCGGAGAATCAAAACCAGCCGCGACAGGTTTGCCTTCTTCGAATGTAGTGAAGTCATTGAACTCAAACATTTCTGCGTTTGCTGCGGCAACGAACGGAGCGTGACACGCAGCGGCTACTTCACCCATGTAACGAAGCAGGGCGACGTCTTCATCTTTTGCGCTGAACTCGTAGTCACCGATGAAGGTACCGTATGGTTCACCGCCTGCTGTGCCGTATTCGCCTTGGTATACCGCGTTAAACAATGGGCTACGGTCGATGGCTGGTGCATCTTCAAATTGATCAAGCAGTTCGTCTTTGGTGTAGTCGACCATTTTGATTTTCAGTGAGCGTCCTAGATCGCTCTCTTTAACCAGTTTTTGCAGACCACGCCATGAACCTTCTAGCTTTTGGAAGTCATTTTCTTGCATGACTTTCGATAGCTGTTTAGAAAGCTTTTTGTCGATCTCTACGATGGCGTTTTCAATCGTTTTGGTGACGTTCTTGTCCCATGTAACTGTGCCGCTTAGCGCTTGCTCTGCCAACACTGAGAAAAGTTCTTTTGTTGTGTCCGCTGGCGTTTGTGTGGTCGCTTCGATCGCACGATCCAGAAAGCTCAACGAAGCTTCAGCCGCTTCTGCTTGTGGTTGGTTTTCAACTTCCGTCGTCATTATTCTGCTCCTTCTTTCTGGATGCCTAGCTCATCGGAAAGGGCGTTGATAGTGTCTGCGCTTTGCAGCACTTCCTTGAGTAGTTTCTCTAGATCACGAGAACGGTCCGCTTTTGAAAGCAGTACTTTGAGTTGGTTACGAGTTTCAACAAGCTTCTTGAGCGGTTCAACTTGCTCAACGATGGCTTCAGGCTCGAAATCTTTCATTGATGAGAATTTCAGACTCGCTTCGATTTGGCTATCGTCATCAACCAAAACGTTGTCCACTTTGAGTGATAACTCAGGGCCAACACGCTTCATGACAGTATCGAAGTTGTCTTTGTCGACGTTATAGAAGGTGCGATCTTCCACGTCTTCTTTGTCTTGCTTGTGACCCGAATAATCACCGACGACTCCCACCACAAAAGGGAGTTCTTTGGTTTCTACTGCGCCATTCGTCTCGACATCGTAAGTAATACTTACACGGTTTTTGCTAACTCGCTTGTGTTGGGAGTTCAGTGCCATAATGGTATCTCCTTATTCCATTAAGAAGCTGTCGAAGTAACTTTCGCTGTCGTCGCGTCAAAGCCCACTTCAGGACCTTTCTCGATTTTGCCGCCTTCGCCTTCGATGTAGTACGCTTTCGAAATCTCGGTGTATGTCAGGCTGAACGATTCATTTGGTAGGTGACCATCCGACGCGCCCATGTTGTAGCTCGACATACGTGCTGCGTTTAGTGTCAGGATTAGGTATGGATCCGCACCAGAACCTTCACGGTTTGGCTTAGTCATCACGATCTCGATGGTTTTACCTTCACCACCTGGCGCGTAAAGGAAAGTCGTTAAGTATGGCGTTGCACCATCACAGCCACGAGTGATGTTCACTTCACCTAGCGCGACCATGCCTTGGTCTGCGTTGTTCGCGTTACCGACGTCGATGCCAACGCCACGAACGGCACTCCAGTTCACTGTATCAATAGCAAAAAATCCATCCTTGCCACCGATCTTATCTACCGTTGCAGCACCTTTTGGTGTAGTGCCATCAATTCTCATGTAAATAGAAGCCATTTGGTTCTCCTTTGCTTATTAGCATTTTTTGCTTCACCACTCGAAATCGGTAATACCGCTCGACGATTGAGTAGTTTTTACTTCTGGTTGGTTGGTTGTATTAGGAGTGTCGCTTTGCTCTGACGTTGTAGGTTCAATTGACGTTGCACTTTGAGACTCCTCATTAGAGGTGTTTTGAACCTCAGGCGCAGAAACGGCTTGAATCGGCTCTGGCACTAATTGTGGTTCAGGAATTGTCTTCAGAATGGTTTGTTCTAAGTTGTCCATTCCGGTGAGTTGATTGATATGACTCAGAACTTGGCTGTTGCCGCCTGTCATTTCTTGGAGTAGTTCTGGCAAGCTTAGATAACCCCATCGAATCGCGCGCTCTAACAAGAACGGAACAGGGCTGTGTGGCTCGGTTTGTTTGAAGTAATCGGCGAGCTTTCTAAGTTCATGAAAAGCGTGGTCGCGATTTTGGATCTGACCTGCGATATTCATCGCAGTGGGTGCTGCTGGCTGGTGTGTTTCATTTGAAGGAGTCGGCTCTAGCAACGGCGTCGTCGTAATTTGTTCTGCTTCTGGCTCTGATGAGGTTGGTGCAACTTCTGCATTTTCAGTTGCCTGATAGGTTGTTTCAGGAGAGTTTGATACGACGGGGGGAGCCTGAGCTTCTTCGGCAATCAATCTAAATTGATCATCCAGCGGCCATTTAGAAAACTTGTCTTCAGTGAGATAACGGATCGCGTTAATCAGTTCCGCGATGTTTTCTTTTATGAATTTAAAACTTACAGGAGTTGCATTAACGGGCTGGCACTGTTGAGCGATGGCTTGTTCTATAGCATCAAGACTTTGATAGGTTTGCGCCAAATCCATTAAGTTGTCTTGCGTGTCAGCGTTGAATAGGTTTTGCGCTTTAGTTTTGATTTCGCCAAGCGAACCGTTGCGCTCTGCGCGTAGGTAATCGCCAAAGGTGACATCGTCAATCAAGCGGATTAACTGCAAAGGCATATACAGGGCAGTGGTATCGTGAGTTTCGCCGACAAGTTGTAGCAGAGGTTTCATCCGGAACTCGGCCCGTTCTCTAGCGATGCCAGACTCTTCTGCGCTTTTTAATTTGTCTTCAGGAAGGAACGGATTGAGCGAATCCCAAAACTGCTCCACGGTGCTTAGAAGCACTTGCGTTGCGTCGGCAAGATTTCGATAGGGAGCGTCGGTGAACAACTGACTGGTGATATACCAACCGAGCAGCTCCAAGTCTTTGCTCGACTGGGTGAGGGCGTGGTATGTCGCGGTACGCAACTGTGCCCAGTTGTCATCATTGCTTTCAAGCAGTGCTTGATCACTGGATGCATCAGGAGTTTCAACCAATTGGCGAAACGATGATTGCGCGGCATTGTAACTGTTTCTAAGTGCTCGATAGGCACTTCTATCAAGCTTCAGATAGACACCACTTGGCGAGCCATCTGTGATCGGAGCCAAAAGACTATCAATATTAACCATATTCAATCCATGAATTGTTATTTTATTAAGCCAGAAGTAAATCCGTTACTCTGGTTTCATAGTTTGTAAACTTCAGTCTAGTGAGAGTTTTCTGAAATAGCCGATAAAAATTAACTATTTAATAAAAACTAAGAGGTTGATCCAAAAAATTGGTCGGAGGAATGTATCTATCAATATAATGCCCTGATTTATAAAGAGGTTTTATCCCCCTATAAGGACTGTGGGCATGCCGGCGACAATACTGCCACCATGTGAAGTCGTGTCTCCCATTCGGGCTGCAGGCTTATTGCTTAATAGCACGGTCGTGCTTCCCATCGCGATAGAATCCGGGGTTCCAACGCAAACACAAACATCACTCACTGTGGCAGCAGGTAAGCTACCGATCAGTACGGTTGGAGCTCCAGGACCGGTGACCGGACCACCCACATGAGGAATTGGTGGAGTTGCTGGTGTCTGCATCGGGCATACATGCATGTCAGTGATACGAGCAGCAGGTAATGTCATCGTACTTCTCCTTGTACTGCAGTTTATGATTGGCTATCTGAAGTGCCTTGACCGCCCGCAGCAATATTCAGAGCCATCGCGATTGCGGCTTGATAGTAAGGTTTAGTTTTGTCCCATTCGGGAAGGGCGGCTGCGTGATTGATCGCTCCCGCAGTCGCTTTCGCGTACAAAAATGGATCAGGCATAACGGGTGGAATATCTGGTGCAACGATGCTGCCAGAACCATTCCAAAATACCGCTTGAGCAAGCCAAGATGGCCCACAATTCAGTTCCAATCGATGAGAGAGGTGTTCGGCTTTGCGGCGCAATTCTTCGGAGGGTGACCGCACCCAAGCCATGCAAGTTTCGACACTTTGTTTTTGAAGGGGTGACCATTCCTCATTGCGTTGATTTAAACACAACGCTCCCCACCAGATTGCCTCCCGGACGGGTAGAGCGTGCGTCAAAAACTGAACGAGATCGTTGTAGAGCTCTTTGTCTGTAAGTGATTGAATTGCATCGTTGATGCTGGTTTCTTCGTTGAGTAGCGCTTTAGCCTCGTCACTGGCTTTGAATCTCGGTAGTATTTGCTCTGCCGTTTGGTATGGAATCTTCTTATATTTCATTAGTTAACCTTTACAATTGCGCCTTTCACTTCACCCATTACGCCGCCATCGAATGTCGCTTTGAGGCCTGATTTAAACTCCGCACTCAAAGAGCCTTCAGCAGAGAGCGTTGTGTCCGCTTTGATGGAAATACTCAGGCCAGAAATGCTATTTGAACTGGTTGCTTCAAGCGCCGTTGTGGTGCCTGAAACCTTGTTGGCTGAAGTGGCTTTGCTGGTGACGTTGGTCCCTTCCAAATTCAGCGCGCTGCTGGCTTTGACGTCGATATTGGTTGCTTCAATGGCAATGGATGATGAGGACAGGGTTATTTTGCTTGAGCCAACTTTGAGCTCGATAGAATCGTCAGCTTCAATCGAAATCGACTTGGCTTTTTCGCTTAATGCTTTGGTTACGCTCAGCGAGTAGTTGTCTTCTGTCGACACTGATACCGCTTTGGTGACTGTTTGGCTCAATTCACCCTTGATGGTTTCGGTTTGGTTGTTTTCAACTTCTTGTGTCAGGTCTTTGGCTGCGTGAAGGTAAAGTAATTCATTGTCTTTTTTGTCATCGAAGTAGAGCTCATTGCTTTCACCGGAAAGCTGGGTTTTGATGCCAGACTTTGTTGTATTGGCTTCTGCGTATGGCGGTGCATTTTTGCTGTTGTAAACGCTGCCTGTGATGATTGGTCTATCTGGATCGCCGTCGATGAAAGAGACCAGAACTTCTTGCCCGGCACGCGGCACAAACTGAGCACCGTAACCACTTCCCGCAAGCATTTGAGCGACACGAACATAGCAACTGGTTTTGTCACCACTTGCGTCTGTATCCCATTGGAACTGAATACGCACACGACCTTGTTCGTCCTGATTAATATCACCCGCGGTTGAGCCAGCAACGACTGCACTCTGTAAACCCTGAACCACTTGTTTTGAGCGAGGTTGCGGGTAGTGAGGAGTATCTTTTGGAATCACTTTCAGTCTGGTGCTGCTCTGTGCATTTTCAGTGTATTCCACTTCCATACTGATGACAGAAAAGTCACCAAGTTGATCTTTGTCTAGATGGCTTGAGAGCGAGAAGTAAGTACCGAGCTCAAAGAGATCATGTTTTGCGCTGGCAATGACACTTTGGTAATCCTGCTCGACATACTCGATTCGACGTTTGGCAAGATTGCTTGAGAGATCCGTCATGTCACCACTGATACCCAAAGTCGGGTAACGCGTGTTGGCGAGTTTAGTGTTATTGGCAATGGTGTTACTGGAGGTTTTACTGCCGCTGGTGATGAGTTTCGTCTGCGAATAATCGTAGCTTGATAGCTCAACACTCGCGCCATGAAAGGCAACGGTAGGGCACCAATCTTCAAGCAAAGGAAGTGAGCCTGTCGGCGTTTCCTTCATATCAAATTTTGCAGTGCTGGCTTTATCAAATGGAGTTTGAGCATCTTGCAAAATCATAGTGTGTGAACCACTCGCATGCTCAAAATAATAATGAACGCCTTCCTCAGCGAGCAGACGAGAAACGAAGTCAAAATCCGATTCGTTATATTGCAAACAATATTCACGCTTGGTCGAAGGCATGCTGGATATTTTATAGTTTCCTTTGAAACCAGCGTTATCGAAAATATCACTGACAATTTCTTGTGTGGATTGATTTTGATAAACCCGGAAAGAATGTGTGTGTTTTAATAACCAAAACCAAGGTTTAAGCGTTATTTCGTATTGGTGGTTCTGCAAATTAGAATCCATTCCTAAATGTTGGATCAATGTCACAACTCCATTGTAGGAACGATTGAGTGTATTGCTGCCAGATTCGTTGAAATAACGGTTTATAGTAAGGAACTGACCTAGTTGATCTTGCATGTCAAAGCCACTGGATACCAGCATTGCTTTGATTTCAAAAGGCTCTGATAAGGCTTGCTTTATTGTTGCATTACTTATGATATGTTCTTGATTACTTGAGTCTTTTGCAGACATCAAACTAGCCGAACTGCTGTATTTATCAGCCATTGCATATCCTTATGCTTGAACTTTTCAATAATAAAAATTTGAAATATAAATACTATTATTAATCAAATTACTCAAAAAATAGCAGTATTAGATCTTATTCGCTATTCGATTTATTAAAAGAAAAGGAGTTCTTTATGGCGAGTCAAAATGCAAAAAAGATGGCGAAAGAATTTTTGCAAAATGTAGAAAAGGACAGTAAGTCATATCACAAAAGTTGGGCGAGGAAATTCGGTAACAAATACCAATCTGCAAAGAACTGGGTAAAACGTGACAAGAAAATGGTCGCGATGGATATTGCGCAAAAAGGGGTAAGGACTGGTATCGGGATGATTCCATTTCCCGGCTCGAAAGAGGGGGCTGCCCTTTTGGAAGTTGCAGGTGGTGCCGCGTTAAAAGCCGCTTCTCGCAAAGCGTGGGAAGAAGGCTCAAAGAAAGGGGTTAAATCTCTTCTTAACAAAAAAATTGAATCTGCTCGCAAGCAACTTAAAACTAACTCGGTAGGAAACGTCGATCACGAGTTCTTGGCGCTTTCTGCGCGTAAGCGTGATGAACACATTCATGCGATTCGTAAGCTAGTGAAGTACGAAGTTAAGTTACTGCCAAAGCGTTCTGATGAACTCAGTTTGCGGTTATTCAAGCTTAAAGAGGCGATCAATGAATCCCGAGTGAAACTTAACAAAACCACCATGTCTTCCACATCGGCTATCGATAACATGCAAGCTTGGACGGAGTTCTTTTCTGCCATCAAAGAGGTGGAGCACTACCAAGCGAAATTGCGTGAAAGCCTGATTCAAGTGCAAGAGATCACTAAAGATGTGGAGTGGTTCTTAGCGGCTTCTGAAGCGACTACCGACCAGATGAATGCACAAAACTTACCGCAACTGGAAGAAGCGTTTGACCAGATCCGCCGCAGTTACGGCAACATCAATTCTCTGAAACAACTGCAAGATATGATGCTAGAGAGAAACCTCGTTGAATCCGGTTTGTTGGATGAAAAAGACTTAACCTACAAACTGGTCAACTAGGCAAATCCGACCGTTCGTTAGCAAATTAAACCCAAGTAGGGAGCTGTTGTGCTCCCAAATTCTTTTTACTTGCTGAATTTATTGGGTTTTTATTGTCGACAATTTCAGCTTGCCCTTATCGAACTGAATGTTTTTCACTCACAAATCACTCAATAACACTATACCTTAGTCTAAATTGTCGACAATTTGCTTGATTGTCGACAATCTGATCGTCTATTTTATATTCAAGTTAACAAATTGTTGACACTTTGATTTCTAAATACGAGTGCCTTGAATATGAATACAGAATTGAAAACTCGTCATAAAGTGATTGTCTCTGAGAAGGAGCACACTAAATCTGAATCGCTGACCGAATCGTTAGTGGAAGCGATTGTGAGTGGTGAGATTGAACCGGGCAGTAAAATCTCAGAGCCTGAATTAGCCAAGAAATATCAAGTGAGTAGAGGTCCTCTACGTGAAGCCATGATGCGTCTTGAAGGACTTGGTTTGATTGAGCGCATTCCGCATGTCGGCGCTCGTGTTATCACTTTCTCTCCAGAAAAACTCATCGAATTGTATTCCGTCCGCGAAGCATTAGAGGGTATGGCTGCCAGACTCGCGGCTCGCTATATCACTCAAGAAGAATTACTGAGTTTGGAAATGCTATTGTCGACACATTCCAAACATATTGACGAAGTCGAAGGATCGTCTTACTTCCACCAGCATGGTGACTTCGACTTCCATTATCGAATCATTCAAGCGAGCCGAAACAGCAAGCTTATCTCTTTGCTTTGCGACGAGCTGTATCACTTACTGCGCATGTACCGTTACCAATCGCCACGTGCGCAATCTCGTCCTAATGAAGCACTCAACGAACACAAATTCATTCTGCAAGCGATTCGCAACCGTGATGAAGAGCTGGCAGAAATGCTGATGAGAAGGCACATCTCAGGCAGCCGAAAACTTATCGAATTACAGATTCTACATTCTGAAAGTAAAGATAGAGAACAAGACTAGAAGGAAATTGTCATGAGCTTATCTCCGGGGGCGAAGTTCAGACTCGCCATTGAGCAAAACAACCCACTGCAGATCGTCGGCACCATTAACCCATACTGCGCCATGATGGCGAAAAATTTGGGTCACCAAGCTATCTATTTGTCGGGTGGTGGCATCGCCAACGCATCTTACGGTTTGCCAGATCTTGGCATCACAACATTGAACGATGTTTTGGTGGACGTAGACCGCATCACCAACGCGTGTGATTTGCCGTTATTGGTTGATATCGATACGGGCTTTGGTGGTGCTTTTAACATTGCACGCACTATCAAAGCGATGGAAAAAGCGGGTGCGGCGGCAGTGCACATGGAAGACCAAGTGGCGCAGAAGCGTTGTGGTCATCGCCCAAACAAAGCGATTGTTAGCCAACAAGAAATGGTTGACCGAGTGAAAGCGGCGGTGGATGCACGTAATGACGAGAGTTTTGTCATTATGGCTCGTACTGATGCGTTGGCGGTGGAAGGCATGGATAGCGCGATTGAACGTGCGATTGCATGTGTGGAAGCGGGCGCAGATATGATCTTCCCAGAGGCAATGAATCAGCTAGACCAATATCAACAGTTCTCGGCAGCGCTTGAAGACGCGACAGGGAAGCACGTTCCAATTCTTGCCAACATTACGGAGTTTGGACAAACGCCGCTATACGGCTGTGAAGAGTTAGCCCAATCCAAAGTGGACATGGTTTTGTACCCATTGAGCGCATTCCGTGCGATGAACAAAGCTGCCGAGATGGTTTACAAACACTTGTTTGAAGTTGGCAACCAAGAAGCGCTGCTTGATTCAATGCAGACACGAAAAGAGCTGTATGAGCACCTTAATTACCACGACTACGAGAATAAGTTAGACAAGCTGTTTTCGGAGGGTAAATAAGGTAAACGAAGAAACAAACGGAAGCCCAAGAAAAGAATCTCTAATCCAATAACGTGAAAATTGTCTGATTCAAAAGAGCCCATTAAGAGAGCCAAGTCAGACAGAAAAGGAGTTCAACAATGCCTCATTCTGTAGAAAAGAAAGCTGAGATAGGTGGCGCAGGTCTACGCGGTCAAAGCGCTGGAAGCACAGCTTTATGTACTGTCGGTAAAACGGGGACAGGTCTAACGTATCGTGGTTACGATATTACGGACTTGGCAAATCATGCTCAATTTGAAGAAGTGGCGCATTTACTGTTACGCGGTCACTTACCTAATCAACAAGAGCTAGACGCCTACAAGACACATCTATTGAGCCTGCGTGGCTTACCAGGGGAGCTTAAACAGGCGTTAGAACTGATTCCGGCTGATGCTCACCCGATGGATGTCATGCGCACAGGTTGTTCTATGCTGGGTAACTTAGAGCAGGAAATGGACTTTGAGCAACAGCTTCATGCTACTGAGCGAATGCTGGCGCTTTTCCCTGCCATTATCTGTTACTGGTACCGCTTCAGCCACGATGGCGTACGAATCAAAACTCACGATAACAGCGAAGACTGCATTGGCGGCTACTTCCTAAAACTGCTTACTGATAAAGCACCAAGTGAAACGCACAAAAATGTGATGCACTGTTCTTTGATTCTTTATGCAGAGCATGAGTTTAATGCCTCAACATTTGCGGCGCGTGTGTGTGCTTCTACGCTTTCTGATCTTCATTCTTGTATTACGGCTGCTATCGGTACGTTACGTGGCCCACTTCATGGCGGTGCAAACGAAGCAGCGATGGAAATGATTCAAGATTGGCAAACGCCAGATGAAGCAGAAGCCAATATTCTGCAGATGCTAGAGAACAAAGACAAAATCATGGGCTTTGGTCATGCTATTTATCGCGAAAGTGACCCTCGTAATGCACTGATCAAGCGTTGGTCTGAAGCGTTATCGAAAGAGGTGGGTGACACACACCTTTACGCGGTTTCTGAGCGTGTGGAATCTGTCATGAAGCGTGAGAAAGGTCTGTTTTGTAACGCCGATTTCTTCCATGCTTCGGCTTACCACTTCATGGATATTCCAACCAAATTGTTTACACCAATCTTTGTGATGAGCCGACTGACAGGTTGGGCGGCGCACGTGTATGAACAACGTGCGAACAACCGAATCATTCGCCCAAGTGCGGATTATACCGGACCGGATCATCAAGATTGGGTGCCAATCGAACAACGCTAGCGCTTGACGCCTCTTTGTGAGTTTTGTCTCGACGGCATTCACAAGGGGCGTCTCTTTCACCGCGAATCCATTTCAAAAACAGTATCGCGGTGCGTTCAGGCACAAGATGTACACTAAAGCGGAAGCAAGCCCATGAGCATCACTACAAACATAAATACTCAATATCGTAAGCCGCTCCCGGGAACCCAACTCGATTATTTTGATACCCGAGAAGCAGTTAACGATATTTCTCCTGGAGCCTATGAAAAGCTCCCATACACCTCACGCGTTTTAGCTGAGCAGTTGGTTCGCCGCTGTGATCCAAATACGCTCACTGATAGCTTAAAACAGTTGATCGAACGCAAGCGTGACCTCGATTTCCCTTGGTATCCGGCGCGTGTGGTTTGTCATGACATCCTTGGACAAACCGCATTAGTCGACCTTGCTGGTTTGCGTGATGCGATTGCCGAACAAGGCGGTGACCCAGCGAAAGTAAACCCTGTGGTTGAAACGCAATTGATCGTTGACCATTCACTGGCAGTTGAACACGCAGGCTTTGACCCAGAGGCTTTTGAAAAAAACCGCGCGATAGAAGAGCGCAGAAACGAAGACCGATTCCACTTTATCGAGTGGTGTAAGACGGCGTTTGAGAACGTCAGTGTTATTCCTGCGGGTAATGGCATCATGCACCAAATCAATTTGGAGAAGATGTCTCCAGTGGTGCAAGCCAAGCAAGGCATTGCTTATCCCGATACCTGTGTCGGCACAGACAGTCACACACCTCACGTTGATTCTCTTGGCGTTATTGCGATTGGTGTCGGCGGTTTAGAGGCGGAGACGGTTATGCTTGGTCGCCCGTCGATGATGCGTCTACCAGACATTGTTGGCGTGAAGCTGACTGGTAAGCGTCAACCGGGTATTACCGCTACCGATATCGTGTTGGCAATTACCGAGTTCCTGCGACATGAACGCGTGGTTTCATCCTATCTCGAGTTCTTTGGTGAAGGGGCGCGAGACCTAACTATTGGCGACCGCGCGACCATCTCAAACATGACGCCAGAATACGGCGCAACCGCTGGGATGTTCTACATTGATGAGCAGACCATTAATTACCTCAAACTGACGGGGCGTGATGAACAGCAGGTCGACTTGGTCGAGAAGTACGCCAAGCAAACCGGACTGTGGGCAGATGATTTAGATACTGTCGTTTACGAACGCGTACTTGAGTTTGATTTGTCCCAAGTCGGCCGCAATTTGGCTGGACCATCAAATCCTCATCGTCGTTTACCTACTTCAGAGCTTGCTGAGCGCGGTGTTTCTGGAGAGTGGCAAGAGAAAGAAGGCGAACTTCCAGATGGCGCGGTGATCATTGCGGCGATTACTTCTTGTACCAACACGAGTAACCCAAGAAACGTTGTGGCAGCAGGTCTGGTTGCTAAGAAAGCGAATGAGCTTGGTTTGGTACGCAAACCTTGGGTGAAGTCTTCATTTGCTCCGGGCTCTAAAGTGGCTCGACTCTACCTTGAAGAATCGGGCTTACTCCCTGAATTGGAGAAGCTTGGTTTTGGTATCGTGGCTTATGCGTGTACAACCTGTAACGGTATGAGTGGTGCACTTGACCCGAAAATCCAACAAGAAATCATCGACCGAGATCTGTATTCAACGGCAGTACTTTCTGGGAACCGAAACTTTGATGGTCGAATTCATCCTTATGCAAAACAAGCATTTTTAGCATCGCCACCTTTGGTCGTTGCTTACGCGCTAGCCGGTACGATTCGCTTTGATATCGAACGTGACTCTTTAGGCACAGACAAAGACGGCAAGCCCGTTTATCTCAATGACTTGTGGCCAACGGATGAAGAAATTGATGCTGTGGTGGGTGAGTACGTTAAGCCAGAGCAATTTAATCAAGTCTACATTCAAATGTTTAAACTGAATGATGAGGCTCGTAACCCGAATCCGCTCTACGATTGGCGTCCGATGAGTACGTATATCCGTCGACCTCCCTACTGGCAAAAAGAGGGGGAAGGTGCACTGGCTGGTGAGCGAACTCTGTCTTCAATGCGTCCTCTTGCCGTTTTAGGCGATAACATTACGACCGACCATTTGTCGCCATCGAACGCGATTTTGGCAAGCAGCGCCGCAGGTGAGTACCTCGCGAAGATGGGCGTGCCAGAAGAAGACTTTAACTCATACGCGACTCACCGAGGGGATCACTTAACCGCGCAGCGCGCCACTTTCGCTAACCCGAAGTTGTTCAACGAAATGGTCAAGGAAAATGGCGAAGTCGTGCAAGGATCGCTGGCAAGAGTCGAACCTGAAGGCAAAGTGACACGCATGTGGGAAGCGATTGAGACTTACATGAATCGCAAGCAGCCGCTTATCGTGGTCGCAGGTGCGGATTATGGTCAAGGATCGTCGCGAGATTGGGCGGCGAAAGGCGTTCGCTTGGCGGGTGTAGAAGCGATTGTCGCGGAAGGTTTTGAGCGTATTCACCGTACCAATTTAGTTGGCATGGGCGTACTTCCTCTGCAATTTAAAGATAGCGTGAACCGAAATACGCTCGAATTAGATGGCACTGAGCTTTATGACGTTATCGGCGATATCACTCCTGGTGCTGATTTGGCGTTGGTGATTACTCGTGCTAATGGCGATAAGGTTGATGTGCCGGTGACTTGTCGACTCGATACCGAAGATGAAGTTCACGTATACAAAGCGGGCGGTGTGTTACAGCGCTTTGCTCAAGACTTCCTCTCGCAATAGATAGCGCAATAACGGAGCAAGATATGGATAGCAAGATGCAAAGCCAAATCAAAGTCCCGGCGACTTACATGCGCGGCGGTACGAGCAAAGGTGTGTTCTTCAACCTTGAAGATTTGCCACAGCCAGCTCAAGTCGCAGGCGAGGCAAGAGACAAACTGCTACTTCGTGTGATTGGTAGCCCTGACCCGTATGCCAAACAAATTGATGGCATGGGCGGCGCGACTTCCAGCACCAGTAAAACTGTGATTGTGTCGCGCAGTGAGCGAGCCGATCACGACGTTGATTACCTGTTCGGACAAGTATCGATAGATAAGCCATTTGTCGATTGGAGTGGTAACTGTGGCAACCTTTCTGCTGCAGTCGGACCTTTCGCCATTCATGCAGGGTTGATCGACGAAGATCGTATTCCTCAAAACGGCATCGTTACCGTTCGTGTATGGCAGGTAAATATTGGCAAAACCATATTGATTCATGTGCCAATCGTAAATGGTTTCGTTCAAGAAACAGGGGAGTTTGAGCTTGATGGAGTGACGTTCCCTGCTGCTGAAATCCAAGTTGATTTCCTCGACCCTGCTGATGGTGAAGGCAGCATGTTTCCAACCGGCAATCTAGTAGACGATTTGGTCGTGCCAGATGTTGGGACGTTCAACGCCACCTTCATTAACGCAGGCATACCGACGATCTTTATTGATGCAGAAGCGCCCGGTTACCAAGGCACTGAGCTTCAAGGTGACATCAATAACGATGAAGCAGCCCTTGCGAGGTTTGAGTCCATTCGTGCTCATGGGGCATTAAAAATGGGTCTTATTAATTCGCTCGAAGAGGCTCAAACACGTCAGCACACGCCTAAGATTGCGTTTGTTTCCCAGCCTAAATCCTACTTATCGTCGAGTGGTAAAACCGTAGAAGCAGGTAAGGTCGATATTCTCGTCCGAGCTTTATCTATGGGCAAACTTCACCATGCCATGATGGGAACCGCAGCGGTCGCTATTGCCTCGGCGGCATGCGTTCCGCGTACTCTAGTCAACTTGGCCGCTGGTGGCGGAGAGAAAGAGTCTGTGACGTTTGGGCATCCATCAGGAACGCTTAAGGTGGGGGCGAAAGCCAAACAAACAGAACAAGGTTGGGTGGTTGAGAAAGCCATAATGAGCCGCAGCGCGAGAATACTGATGGAGGGCTTTGTGCGTGTTCCCTCCAATGTCTTTGAATAACACAATTGCATGGTAGAAATACTTATACCAACCACATCAATTATTTGATGATTCTTGGTTGTTAAAACCGCTGATAACTTCGTTAAACCTATTTCTTAGTTAAAGAAGGTGTAGGTAGAGCAACTAGCTAGCTGCAATCTTTGCCTTGTTCTAAGCGGTTTTACCTACGCAATCTTCTGAACATCTAATTAATGCGATTGGTATTAAAAAGCAATGTCAGGACATACTGGAGGAAGCAATATGTCTGCATATCAAAAAGAATACCTTTGGGCACAAAATGAACCGGAAAACTTTTGGCGGGCTCAAGCTGAAAACATCGATTGGTTTGAAGCGCCAAACACCATCTTACGAGCTGACGAACATGGAATTGAACGTTGGTTTCCTGATGGGGTATTGAACACGTCGTGGCTCGCGTTGGATTATCATTGCGAGCAAGGAAAAGGCGATAAAACCGCACTGATTTATGATTCGCCAGTGACGGGTCAAAAACAAACTTACAGCTATCAAGCTTTGCGCGACCAAGTAGCAAAAATCGCGGGTATGCTTTCCAACCAAGGCGTAACCAAAGGCGATCGTGTGGTTATCTACATGCCGATGATCCCAGAAGCGGCAATGGCGATGCTGGCGTGTGCTCGATTGGGCGCGATTCATTCTGTGGTTTTTGGCGGTTTTGCCCCGAATGAGCTTGCCGTTCGAATTGAAGATGCGGAACCTAAAGTCATCATGACGGCGTCTTGTGGCATCGAAATCAATAAGATAATTCCATACAAACCCATGGTCGACAAAGCCATTATGGACAGCCGTTGGAAGCCAGAGAAAGTCTTTGTTCTTCAACGCCCACAGTGCGAAGCCGAACTTAATCTAGAACGTGATTTAGATTGGCAGCAAGAATACGCGCAAGCTTTGCCTCATGCGTGTGTCCCTGTGCTTGCGACAGATCCTCTTTATATTCTGTATACCTCTGGCACAACAGGTAAACCAAAAGGCGTGGTGCGTGATAATGGTGGTCATGCCGTGGCAATGAAATATTCGATGACGTCGATTTATAACATTCCTCAAGATGGTGTGTTCTGGGCTGCATCGGATGTAGGGTGGGTCGTAGGTCACTCTTATATTGTGTACGCGCCGCTGATTCATGGCTGTACCACTATTTTGTTTGAAGGCAAACCGGTAAGAACACCAGATCCGGGTGCATTCTGGCGTGTTTGTGATGAATATAAAGTGGACGTGCTTTTCTCCGCGCCAACCGCTTTCCGTGCAATTAAGAAAGAAGACCCAGAAGGCGAGTTCATTAAGCAATACGACTTGTCGAATCTTGATTCTATTTTCATGGCAGGTGAACGTCTTGACCCACCAACGCTAGAATGGGTCGAAAGCAAGGCAGATAAGCCGGTCATTGACCACTGGTGGCAAACCGAGACTGGATGGGCTATCGCGGGCAATCCGACCGGTATTGAGATGATGCCGGTAAAAGCAGGCTCCGCTACCAAGCCGATTCCTGGCTATCAGGTCGAGATTCTCAACGAAATGGGCATGCCAGTGGGCGCAAATCAGCAAGGTTTTGTAGCATTGAAACGCCCATTACCACCAAGCTGTTTACCGACTGTCTGGCGCAACCATGACCGCTTTGAAACAGGTTATCTAAGTCAATTTCCGGGTTACTACGTATCGGGAGATGGTGGTTACCTAGATGAAGATGGTTATCTGTTTATCATGGGGCGTATTGATGACGTAATTAACGTCGCAGGTCACCGTCTGTCTACCGGCGAGATGGAAGAAATCGTTGGTGGTCACCCCGCGATTGCAGAATGCGCGGTAGTTGGTATCCACGATGAGTTAAAGGGGCAGCTACCACTTGGTTTCGTGGTTCTTAAAGATGGCGTGAAGATTGATGATCTAACGCTAGAAGGTGAGTTGGTGGGTAAAGTGCGCAACGAGATTGGCGCAGTAGCGTGCTTTAAACATGCGCTGGTTGTTGACCGTTTGCCAAAGACTCGCTCAGGTAAAATTTTGCGAAGAACCATTCGTCAAATAGCCGATGGCGAGCAATACGTGGTGCCATCAACCATTGATGATCCATCCAGTCTTGGCGAAATCGAACGAGTGCTTAAACGTGACTAGTTAAGTACGATCTTAATTAAGTGGCCCTTAGGTTACCTAGGAGCAAGCACAAACACCGGAGCCTCTTGCTTTGTCGGCAAGAGGCTTTTGCATTCCTGCTTGCCTAAACTCGTGTTTAAACACACACTATATGGACTTCTGTTTTTGGTTTCTTTTCCTATGTCTACTTTTGTTATCAAACCAGCGCTTTTTGACGATCTTGAACAACTCAATGATTTGATGTTCGAGCTGCATGATGAGCACCATATTCAATCCCCAGAGCTGTTTAAAACCGCAGAAGAAATCGAACAAGAAAAGAGCATTGCTCGCTATCTCGATAATCCTGAATGTTTGGTGTATGTCGCTAGAGTAGAGGACGAGATCATCGGCTTTGTATCTGGACATTTCTGCGAGCTTATTTCTACGGTTAGTAAACCTGTCATGATGGGAAGCGTTGATGAGCTATACGTCTTACCCGAATATCGTAAGCAAGGTACCGCGAAGGCTTTGATTGAAAAGATAGAGGCGACATTCGTTGATTACGGAGTGAAACAGATGTTTGTTGAGGTTTGGGACTTTAACCAGACAGCGATTTCTCTCTATGAGAACCAAGGTTTTGGGCATCATATTCATTGGTTAAGAAAGTCGTTATCTGAACGTTAATTAATGCGTAGCTAAGACGGTAACTTAGTGACTTATGTAATCTGACGGTGCAAAAGTTGAGTCTACTAGTTAGTATTTGCTATTAGTTGCGTCGCAATGTGCGGCGACTCATTCTCATCCAAATTGGTGATGTTGTTTTTGTTTGCTTGTTTTGTAAGTGGCACATGAATAGTGCCTCATAAAACAAGAGGAAAATAACATTGAACCTATCAAAAACCTTACTTGCAACGGCGTTATTGCCAATGTTGGCAAGTGCAGATCAAGTCACGCAGACACAAAACAATGAAATTCAGCCGGATATCGTGGGTGGTATCACGGCAAACCCCAATGACTGGAAATTTTACACGCAGATAGTCAGCCGCAATGGTAATCGTTCTTTTTGCGGAGCGAGTTATATTGGGGATGGTTTCGTACTTACTGCTGCCCATTGTGTTGACGGTGACACACCAAATCAAATAGCAGTAAAAATTGGTGGTGTGATTTATAACGGTACTGATGGTGTACGTTCCAACGTCAGCCAGATCTATATTCATCCTTCTTATAATGCCTCTACGCTTTCTAACGACATCGCATTGCTTAAGCTCAGTTCAATTCCCTCTGGTGTTGCGAAAGTGGATATAGCCGCAGGCAGTGTCTCGCAATATGCAGGCGTCGGTGATTGGTTAACTGTCGCTGGACTAGGCCGAACTTCGGAGGGGGGCAGTTCACCAGCCGCTCTACAAGAAGTGGATGTGCCTCTGGTGTCTGATGCAATGTGCCGTCAAGCTGGTGGGAACTACACAACAGTTGGGGCTGTTTCGTTTTGTGCGGGAGTACCTCAAGGTGGCATTGATTCTTGTCAGGGAGACAGTGGTGGTCCCATCGTTGTGAATAATAACGGCGTTGTGACTCAACTTGGTATCGTAAGTTGGGGCATAGGTTGTGCCCGACCGGGTAAGTACGGTGTGTATAGCGACATTGCGGCGTTGCGCAGTTTTGTTGATGGCGTTGTAGGTACGACAATGCCTCCGACAGATAATGTTTCTGTTGGTTACACCGCAAATCAGACTTTGAGTTCTTTTAAAGTGGGCGAGCTGAAGCAACACAGTTTCAGTATTCAAAATATCGGTAATGTCGCGTTTACTGTAGAAAATGTGGGACTGCAAAGTTCTGGTGTCACAAAATCTGCGATGATCACCAGAGACCAATGTACACAATCGACACTCAATGCAGGCGGCTCGTGTCGTGTCGATGTGGAGTTTGGCGCTTCTCAAGTAGGTGAGGCGAGCGTCGCTTTGGCTTTTGGTATCGATAAAACGAGTACTACATACCAAGCAGTGGCTACAGCTTCCGCTACTAATACAACGACACCGCCTCCTGATAGTTGTGACAATGAATGGAAAGCGAGTGGCGTATACAACACGGGTGAAACCGTTATTTGGGTTGGTCAATTATGGCAAGCGCAATGGTGGACACAAGGTGATAACCCATCAGAATCTGGTCCATGGGGAGTATGGCAGTCAATTGGTAGCTCAGATTGTTCTGGGACTAATCCTCCTGTAGAGCCTCCAACAGAGCCTACACCACCAACTTCGGGTGATGCTTACCAAGCGGGTACGAATTATTCTGCAGGGGATGTGGTGACGAATAATGGTGCAAGTTATCAATGTAAGCCTTGGCCAAACAGTTTGTGGTGTGGCTCAACTCCAAGTGCATATGAGCCGGGCGTGGGCTCAGCTTGGACAGATGCATGGTTAAAGCTGTAAAAGTATAAATGAATCATAAAGAGAGTTTATTTGTTGTCGACAATAAGCTCTCTTTCTTGTTTCAATTCTGAGAAGGCGTAAAATCCACGTAAATTCCTCTGACGTTAACTTAATATAACTGGCAAAATCGCAGCCAATATTTCGAGTTATGTCTGATTTTTGTCAGAACTATTTTGAAGAGTGTCGCAAAGCGTTTTTTGACATGTGTGCTAAATGTACAACTGGTTACTTAATTTATGTCGAAAAATATTGGTAATCCTGCCATCATTGCGCGTGATTCTCTTCTTCATTAAAGGTTGTATTTTGTGCTGAGACAGTTGTTTTTTCTCATCCTGTATTCCATTTCATTGTTTGTTTCTCCTATATCTGCCGCGAATCCCCTTCCTGAAGACGTAAAAGGGGCGCTATGCGTTGTCCGAGCAGATAACAAACTTGTACTTATCCATGAAATATTGACGAATAAAATTTCGCTTCCAGGTGGCACCATTATAGAAGGTGAATCTCCTAAACTGGCCGCGCAAAGAGAAACGTGGGAAGAGACGGGGTTAGTTGTTACGGTTGGAGAGGAGCTCGGCAAAACAGATACGGCGATTTTTTACGATTGCGTCTCTGATTCTGAAGTCATCGCTTTTTCGATGGCTAATGCTATGGATGGGAACGAACTGCCTATATGGTTTGCTCCGCATTATGGCGTCGAAGTGGCGTCTGCAATGTTATTGAACCCAAGCGATATGGCTTCTTCTTTGTATCGCTATCCATCACAGTGGAAAGATGTGGCTGGCTTTTATTCAAAAGCGACCGATCAACCCGTTGTTTATGTAAACCAATTAATTGAGTCAGCACCTAAATTTCGCCAGTTAGAACTCTCTTGGATGGTAGATCTTCAAAGTTGGGTCAGCTCGTTTTCAATGACAAGTCGCGATACGGCATGTGAAATTGCGAAGCTCGTGACGAGTTTAAGTAATCCAACATTTTTGCTGTTTTTGTTCCCGTTCGTCATGATGAAGTTTGACAGTCGATTTGTATATCGATTGTTTTTTGCAATCACTGCGACGTCTTTGATGACGTTAGTTGCTCAACAAGGGTTCTCTTTACCTAGGCCACACGTCTATATGCCAATGGCGGAATTAACGCACAGTTTTGGCTTTAGCTTCCCAAGCTTGCCGATCGCTATTTGGTTTTGTGTCATGACATTTATGTTCCAAAGAACAAAAAGCTTTGGATTGAATCGCATCACTTTCTTAGTTGCAATGGTAACTTTGGCGGTTATGGTATGTAAGTTCTTCTTGGGTACTGCATTCATTCTCGACATGCTAATTGGTGCGTTAATGGGGGCACTTGTGGCGTGGCACATTTTGCGTTTGGAAAGCAACCCAGAAGTTAACGTGGACCACCTATTAAGCTCGAAGGGTATTTGGTTTGTAATGACAGCAATCACCGCAGCTATCGCGGTAATTTGGCCCCTCCCTGTATTTACAAGTTGGTTGGCTATTCTGATTACTGCTTCTGCTTTAGTACTGACGTTTAAAGAGTCTGAAATTCGATTTGAGCGCCAACAGATGCTGTTTGTGATTTTGGCATTACTTCTTGTGGACCAGTTGTATTTGTATTCTGAAACGGTTGTGTCATTCAGCGGCTTTTGGTCGTTAGTATTTAAAACCTTCCACTATCCGTTGTTGATGTTGATTTTTATAGTACTTGCGAGAAAGCTCACGACTCGAAGCAAAAACGCTTAAGCAACATTTAATAAAACAAAGCCTCGCTAAGTGCGAGGCTTTGTTGTTTGGGCAGCGTTATGTGTTAAGTACAAATTTCTCGATCGATTTTGCTACACCGTGGTCATCGTTGCTGACTGTGATGTAGTCTGCGATTTGTTTGGTTTCTTCCATTGCGTTCGCCATTGCGATACCAAGACCTGCGTATTCAAGCATGTGGTGGTCGTTCTCGGCATCGCCCATACAAATCACTTCTTCAGCTTTGATGCCTAAGTATTCTGCGATTGCCGAAACACCGACGCCTTTGTTGCTTGATGGATTCAAAAACTCCAAGAAGAAAGGCGCACTTTGCACAACTGTAAACTCTTGTTTTAGCTCTGCTGGTAGGGCTGAGATAACTTCAGTTAGTTTGCTTGGCTCTGCAACCATCATTGCTTTAATGATCGCGTGATCATCTTCTAGCGCGTCGAAGTTCATTTCGGTAATTTCAAGACCGTTAATTCTCGCTTCGATGTCTGTGTAAGGGTTGCTTTCTTCTGTGATTAGGCCGTGCTCTTGGCTGAATGCGTGAACATAAGCGCCAAGCTCTCGCGCTTTACGTGCGATCTTCTTTGCTGCTTTGCCATCAATGATCTGCTGGTGGATGATTTCTTCTGTACCAATGTTTTTTACCATTGAACCATTGTAGTAAAGCACGAAGTCTTTATCGGAATTGATGTTCAATTCGTCAAGTTTGTCTTGCATACCCTCAAGAGGGCGACCAGATGCCAATACGACAGTCACACCGGCTTCGCGAGCTTTGGCTATTGCCTGTTTGTTCTCATCTGAAATTACTTTGTCGCTGTTTAACAACGTACCGTCCATGTCGAGGGCGATCAGCTTGTACATCTTTACTTACCTTAAAATTGGGGAACCCGTGTATGAAACTACAAAAAGACCTATTTTAACAATTTATTTTTGGTTTAAATTGACCTGAGTGCGCCTCTCCATTAAGGTCTTCGCCTCGAAGTATTGTGAGTTGAGTGAGTTCTACGTTGTATAAGCTAAATGAGATGTTTGAAACCATCCAAGGGGAAGGGGTTTTCACCGGTGTGCCAGCGGTTTTCGTGCGTTTGCAAGTATGTCCGGTTGGGTGTTCTTGGTGCGATACGAAACAGACTTGGTACGCAGAAGAAGAAGACCAGCGCCAGATCGGTGATATCTTGGTGAAAACAGAAGATTCTCCAACGTGGTGTTTCGCATCTGCGGAAGACATCGTAGCTGAATACAAAAAGCAGAGCTTTAATGCGAAGCATATTGTGATCACTGGTGGCGAACCATGCATTTATGATTTACGTGCTTTGACGGCTGCATTTGAAGAAATGGGTTGCCAATGCCAAATCGAAACCAGCGGCACTTCAGAGGTCGTGACTTCAGAAAGTACATGGGTGACGGTGTCACCTAAAATTGCGATGAAGGGTAAGTTGCCAGTATTAAAGAGTGCTTTGGAGCGAGCGAATGAAATTAAGCATCCGGTTGGCACTCAAAAAGACATTGATCAGCTTGATGCATTGTTGGCGTCAGCAGAAATTGCAGAGAAGACTGTAATCGCACTTCAGCCTATCAGTCAGAAGCCTCGCGCTACACAACTGTGTATTGATACCTGTGTTGCTCGCAACTGGCGTTTGTCGGTTCAAACTCATAAATACCTTAGTATTGCTTAAGCTCGGAGAGAAAGATGAAAAAAGCAGTCGTTGTTTTCAGTGGTGGGCAGGACTCTACAACATGTCTGGTTCAAGCATTAAAAGAGTTTGACGAAGTACATGCCATCACATTTGATTACGGTCAGCGTCATAAGCTGGAGATTGAAGTGGCTGAAAAAGTTGCAAAAGATCTTGGCGTTGCTGCACACAAAGTGATGGATGTTGGCCTGCTGAATGAGCTGGCGATAAGCTCTCTGACACGTGATGACATTCCAGTTTCTCATGAACTGCAAGAAAACGGTTTGCCGAACTCATTCGTTCCTGGCCGCAATATTTTGTTCCTAACGCTTGCTGGCATCTACGCTTATCAAATTGGCGCAGAAACCGTCATCACGGGCGTTTGTGAAACAGATTTTAGTGGCTATCCAGATTGTCGTGATGACTTCGTAAAGGCGATGAACAGTGCTCTTGTAAAGGGCATGGATCGCCAGTTTGAAATCAAAACACCGCTAATGTGGCTGAACAAAGCAGAGACATGGGCGCTGGCAGATCAATATGATGCGTTGCAACTAGTCCGTGAAAACACGCTAACGTGTTACAACGGCATCATCGGTGATGGTTGTGGTGATTGCCCGTCATGCGACCTGCGCAAAGCGGGCTTAGATGACTATCTGAACAACAAAGACGCAGTTACGCAGTCGTTGATTCAAAAGCAGAAGACGGAAGGTCAATAGGCTCGTTGTAAGCATCAATCATAACGTTGTGCCCACTTTGCTTCGCTTGATATAAAGCTTGGTCTAGTATCGAATACAGTTCATCAAAGTTCGTTAATGGTTTTGATGTAGACAAATAGGCCAAGCTTGCTGTTACACTCAGTACCGTAGCATTTTCAGTTTTGATCTGCTTATCAGATATCGTTTTGTGTAGGCTTTGAACACGAAATGGCACGTCGATCTCATCGACATTCTTCAGAAGTAAAATAAACTCTTCACCGCCTAACCGCCCAAGATATTCCCCTCTATTCAACTTAGCTCTAATCGCTTTGCATACGTGCTTTAATACGATGTCGCCAGTAGGGTGGCCATATTGATCATTGATAGACTTGAAGTTATCGAGATCGATAAGCGCTAAAACATAACGCATGTCTTCGGGCGCGTTGATTGTTTGTGCTCTAATTTTCTCAATAATTGTACTTCGATTAAGTGAACCGGTAAGACGATCTAATTTCGATTTTATGTTCGTTTTTCGTTGAATAAATAGGGCGACGAATAGCAAAGTCAGTAAGCAGAAAATGACGAAGTTATATGCTCTTTTTTGTTCTGCAAGCTTTTCGACTTCGAGTAACTTTAAGTTGCGCTCATTATTTATTTTTGTTAGCTGCAACTCGTATTCATATTCATTCTTGGTTAAATCGAGTGCCTCTATTGCTTTGACATTGTTTGCATCACGGTTCGCAAGTTCTAGCGTGGCGTAATCTTGATAATGAGATAGGGCGGCAAGATGGTTGCCCTGTTCTCGATAGGTTTGCGAAAGCAAAAGTTGGGCCTTAGCTTGCAATGCTGAATTTGAGTTTTCTGTCGCAAGTTCAAGTGCGGCAATACCATGTTCTAGCGCTTTTGCGAGCATTGTGTTTTTTAAGTATGCAAACCCTGCCGCCAAATGACTTTCTGTCTCTAAGCGTTTGTTTTCATATCGTTTACCGAGCTCTAGTGCGTTCCTGATGTAAGGTACAGCACTTTGTAAGTTTCCTGATTCAACGTACGCAGAACCAAGACCAAGATAGGTCAAGCCCTTACCGTATGGGTAGTCCATGTTTTCTAAGATAGTTAGTGCATTTTTGTAGTGACTAATGGCCTTATCATAGTCTTTAGATTTGTTATACATAGCCGCAAGACTGTGTTCGACCTGAGCAACTTCAAGCGGGGAGGCTTCAAGCTGTCGAGCGAGGAGCGCTTGAATAAGGTACTGTTCTGCTTGTTCGTACTGCCCAAGTACACTCAACAAATTGCCTACATCATTGTAAACTCCTGAAGGATCGCTTTGCGTTGGCATTTTGGTTAACAAGCGACGATAAAGCTCTAGAGCTACATCGTATTCGCCGCGGTAATCGAAGTTATTAGCAATAACGCGCAGAGCTAGATCACTTGGGAAACTTTCTGGGTGGTCGATTGCTAAATGATTGTTCAAAGAAGAGCAGAAGAAATTGGCTTTGTGGTACTGACCTTGTTGATTCAAGGTGTAGCACAATTGATAGTTCATTAAGGCTTTGCTTTCTACATCCTGATGCTGCTTGGTGCTTTGTAGCAACGCGGTGAAAAGGTTGACAGAATCATCATAGTTGCCTTGTTTACGTTCTTTTAGCGCTAAAATGTATCGAGATTCTAGCTTCGCGAAACGGTTGTCTAAAATTTGGCTGCTGCCAAAGTAGGGCTGATCGATGTTGCCCATGTATTCATAGATGAGCCCGCTCACGTACAGCTTTTCACTGTCGGTATTTGCCGTGTGATAGCGATCTTGGAGCATACTCAAAGCCGATTCGACATTCGTCTTCAAAGTCGATTGATAGACAGCATGCCATTGGGTGATGCTTTGAGTGTCACTTGCGTTTGCTTGACTACCTAAAAATAGTGACGCAAGCAAAGAGAGCAGCGTACGCATAGTGATGTAACCTTATGTTCTTTCTAATATAGTTTGTTCGGTATGATATACCAATTGAGGTTGAGTCATTGTGACAAAACACGAAGGGTATAGATAATGAAATGAAGAAAACTATGCGCTCGGTCGAGCTTTATATCGAAAAGGTAAGTGAAAAGAGGAAGACCCCAGCTTGGTGCTGAGGTCTTAAAGAATTAGCTTAGGTATAGTTTAGCTAGGTCTTGAGGTTCAAGCTCTTTACCTTCTAGTTGTGCGTTCCAGTTAGCACCAACAAGAACACCATCTTCAGCAAGAGTTAAAAGCCAATCTTCAACAAAGATATCCAGAGGAATCTCTAATACTTCAAAATCTGCCCATTCTTCAACGTTGTGTGCTTCTGCATCTTCTTTAGCAGACCAAAAAGGCATGACTTCGCTGTTTTCGAATTCAGTTGAATCGCAAGATAACCAACCTTCTTCATTGCGTAGACCCCAAACTAGCTGGTTTTCTTTTGTTTCAGCAACAAAAAGATCAAGGTTTGCTTGGATATCTGTTGTAAGTTTGCTCATTTCAAAACTCTCATTGTTATGACGCGGCTAGATTACCATTAAAGTGTCGATTCCTAAAGCATAATACGGTTTTCGTACGCTTGAAAAAACAAAAGGAGCCGAAGCTCCTTTTATTAGGTTTTTGGAAGAGTAGTGAATATGGTCCACTCTTTCTTTATCTCACCTTTATAGCCGACAACGTAAGCCGTTACTCTTCTGTTCAGTGCGTGACTCACTTCGTCGGTACCCTCTGTCGCTAAATGGGTATCACCAAAACCGACGATGCGAACTCGATTAGTATCAATACCATAACGCAATAGCGCTTCGCGAACATTATTTGCGCGTCGTTTTGAAAGGCCTAAGTTATGGGAAGAACCACCCACTTTACTGGCGTAACCTTGCAGTTCAATTGAGGTAGAAGGGTACTCTTTCAGAAATTCTGAGAGTTCTCGAATTTGACGACGAAATACAGGGTTTATTTCGTCTGAATCATTGGCAAATAAAACGCGGACTTGCATCTTCTCGGATGCTTTAATGTATTCACCACACCCATCATTATCGATCTCTGACGTTACCGGAGTGCCAGGGCACAAGTCACGAGCATTGATCACGCCATCATTGTCATCATCTTGCAGATCGGCAATTTGCTGAGCATCTGGGGTTGGCATGTAATCATATTCATCATTCGTTGCTGCGAAGCTGGCAGAAGCAAAAATACTTAGAGTGAATAGAACCTTTGTTACTTTCATGGTTTAGTACTCCACCTTCTGATTCCACTCGGTCGGGACGTCAACACGTAATGCATTTAATAGCTGGCCAGTGGCGTTCATGACTCGATACTTTGCGTACTGTTCAGCGTATTTAGCATCTAAATAATCTTTTCGCGCTTCAAACAATTCATTTTCTGTATTAAGTAAGTCCAGCAAGGTACGTTTACCGATACGGTACTGTTTCTCATACGCGATGACGGTTTGTGAAGCAGAGTCAACGTGATCTGATAAGAATTCTTTTTGTTGTAACGTCAGATCGAGAGCACTCCATGAGAGTCTCAAGCCTTCTTCAACGTTTCTATAAGCGCGTTCACGTAAGTCTTTTGCTTTGTTTAGTTGGTAGGCAAAACTCTCTGCATTTGCTGCGTCACTGCCCCCATTGTAAAGGTTGTAGCGCATTCTCAACATCGCAGTTGTTTCGTCACCACGCCCTTCAATACCACCAGCATCGTCACGCCATGTCTGAGCTGCTTCAACCGAAAGGGTTGGGTAATAGTTACCTTTTGACTGCTTATATTGAAACTTAGCTGAATCAACATCTGCAGTAGAAATCTTAATGACCGGATGGGAATCAAATGCCAACTCTACAGCATCATCTACCGTATATGGGATAAAGTTTTGATCGGCACGCGGAAAGGTAAGCCCTTGTGGAGATTGGCCGACAATGCGAGTAAACATGGTATGGCTATCAAACAGGTTATTTTGCGCTGCCGCTAAATTGCCGTGGGCTTTTGCCAGTCTGGCCTCAACTTGAGTCAAGTCAGCTGTTGAACCAATACCAGAGTCGACGCGCTTTTTAATGTCTTGATAAATTTTCTTGTGAACTTTCAAATTATTTTCGGAGAGTGTCAGGATTTCATAAGCCTTCACTGCATCCAAATAAACTTTAGTCACTTCTAGCGCTGTATCTTGAGCATCAGCAAGTAATTGATAGCGTACTGATTCTGCATCAGCTGCGGTTCTATCAATATCATTCAATGTTGCCGAACCATCCCAAATAAGCTGGGTAAGCGTGACAGTTGCTTCTTTACGCGTTAAATCCGTTGATTCGCGGCCCGCTTCCGCAGGATCGATACCTTCGTATCCAATACCCGCGTCAAGGTCGACAGAGGGAAGGTAAGCGCCACTCGAGGCTTCATTCACATACTGCTTACTTACGAATTCATTAAACGCACTTTTTATGTCTGGGTTTGTTTTAAGCGTATTTTCAACCGCTTGCTCTAATGTTTGCCCTAAAGCAGGGCTAGCGGCGAGCACACCCAAGCAAAAGGCGTTGGCACGAGTCCACTTCACTGTGATTCTCCTAGATTGTGAATTGTCTGGGGTGAGAAATCGTTCTTATAGATAGCGACACCTCCATAGGCGTCAATAATTTAACGTACAAAGCTATTAACAATCAACTATGTAACTAGTTGCTATACTTATCGATGTGTAAGTAAATCTTCAGTTACCGCACGGAAGGCACTTTATATTCTGAATAAAGATCATAGTTTCAATACTTTGTTCAGCATGGGTGTCCATATATTAGTGACGGTAGTCTCTTTTTATCACATGACACATCCTTCTGAGTAATATGTGACTTAGAAGTTGTAATTTAGTGTTAATGCACTGTTATTGCGTTATATATTCGGGCAATATATAACGAATAAGTATCAATGGTCAAAATGTTGACAGTAATTTTAGGTCAGAGGTTTATATGGATCGTACAGCCTTAGTTTCACTTGGTGGGCAATTAGTCGTAATAGGTTTGGATGGGCAGTTAAGAGCGCTTGCCGAAAACGAACAACCGTCACCTGGTGAGTTGATTGTTTCTAAAACTGGAGCTGAACCAGACAAGCTTCAGGTTTTAGTTGCAAAACAAGAAGGGGTGCAAGACGTTTCTGACGATGTTGCTCAAATTATTGACGCTCTTCGAGAGGGGCAAGACCCAACGTTGCTAAACGAAGATTTTGCACCAGCTGCAGGTCAAAGTAACGGTTCTAGTTTGCAAACTAGCGGCACTGTTGAACGCACTGCTGCAGAATTATTAGCCGACACGGATTTTGAAACGACCGGGTTGGCAGCGCTAGGTTTTTCTGAAACTCAGAATTTGTCATTAGCTGAGCTCTACTTAAGTAATATCCGTTCTGACGAAACATCTCCGACAGTTACCCCTGTGGCGCCTGTTGCGGAAGATGACAATATTCAAACCGACGAAGATATACCTGTCACAATTGATGTTCTAGCTAATGATACCGATCAAGACAGTGAAAACTTATCTATCGAATCTGCCACCGTGCCTGATGAGCAAGGAACAGTAGAAATTGTTGATGGTGAGTTGATCTTTACTCCTGCTGAGGATTTCAATGGTGACGCAACGGTTACTTATGTAGTGACTGATGGAGAAATGACAGACGAAGCATCTGTGACAATCAGTGTGAATCCTGTTAACGATGCGCCAGTAGCAGTAGACGATATCGCTACTACTGATGAAGATACTCCGGTTACGATTGATGTTTTGCCAAATGATACTGATCTAGATAACGATACGTTAACCATCGTGAGTGCATCTGTTCCTATTGAACAAGGTATTGTTGAGATCGTAGATGGCAAACTTGTTTTCACTCCAGCGGAGAATTTCAACGGCGAAGCGACTATCAGCTACACCATATCAGACGGTGAGTTGGAAGATAGTGCCGAGGTTTCGGTAACAGTTAACTCAGTTAATGATGCGCCAATCGCAGAAAACACCCTTGCAGACCAAGTTCTCCCAGAGGACTTTACGCCTTATGCCATCGATTTAAATGATGCGTTCAGTGACGTTGATAACTCAGATAGCGAGCTAACGTTTACTGTTTCTGGTAACAGCAACATTCAAGTGTCAATTGTCGATGGTATCGCAACGATCACCCCAACAGCAGACTGGAATGGTTCTGAAGAGTTGACGTTTACCGCGACAGATCCAAGTGGTTTGGCTGTGAGTCAGACGGTTGGTTTCACAGTCAACGCCGTTGCCGATATCGTTTCGGATAGTGCGAATATTGTTGAAGACACACCAACCATTTTGGATGTGTTGGACAACGATAGCTTTGAAGGTCAATCACCAGTTGTATCCGTAGAAGCGGGCAATGGTCCAACTAACGGCAGTGTGGTTGTTAACAACGACGGTACCATTACCTACACACCAGACCAAGATTACAACGGTTCTGATGAGTTCACTTACACGGTCACCTCTGGCGGCGTCACTGAAACCACAACAGTTACGCTGAACGTTACTCCTGTAAACGATAAGCCAGTGGTGGAAAATACCATTGCTGACCAAGTTCTATCTGAGGACTTTACGCCTTATACCATCGATTTAAATGACGCGTTTAGCGATGTTGACGATGCAGACAGCGAACTAACGTTTACTGTTTCTGGTAACAGAAACATTCAAGTTTCGATTGTTGATGGTATTGCGACGATTACACCAACGGCAGACTGGAATGGTTCTGAGGAGTTGACGTTTACCGCGACAGATCCTGATGGTAAAAGCGTTAGCCAGACCGTTGATTTCACAGTCAATGCCGTTGCCGACATTGTTGCTGACAGCG
Organism: Vibrio sp. MOR3; assembly: GCF_001557775.1. Classification (NCBI taxonomy): domain Bacteria; kingdom Pseudomonadati; phylum Pseudomonadota; class Gammaproteobacteria; order Vibrionales; family Vibrionaceae; genus Vibrio; species Vibrio sp. MOR3. The sequence goes on from NZ_LNRD01000008.1 coordinate 270,641, forward strand.
CAGATATCGTTGAAGATACGCCGACTTTTTTGAATGTGTTGGGTAACGACACCTTCGAAGGCCAATCACCAGTTGTTACAGTCGAATCTGGTGATGCTCCAACGAACGGCAGTGTGGTTGTGAACAACGACGGCACGATCACTTACACGCCTAATCAAGATTACAACGGTGCTGACGAGTTTACTTACACAGTCACCTCTGGCGGTGTCACTGAGACTACGACGGTTACGCTAAACGTAACGCCAGTCAACGACAAACCAGTGGTAGAAAACACTATTGCTGTCCAAGTTCTACCGGAAGATTTTGCTGAATACACCATCAACTTGAATGACGCATTTAGCGATGTTGACGACGCAGACAGCGAACTGACGTTCAGCGTTTCTGGTAACAGCAATATCCAAGTGTCGATTGTCGATGGTATCGCAACCATTACACCAACCGCTGACTGGAATGGTTCTGAAGAGCTAACGTTTACCGCGACAGATCCAAGTGGTTTGGAAGTGAGTCAGACGGTTGATTTCACAGTCAACGCCGTTGCCGATATCGTTTCGGACAGCGCGAATATCGTTGAAGACACACCAACCATTTTGGATGTGCTGGATAACGACAGCTTCGAAGGCCAATCACCAGTTGTCACGGTTGAATCTGGAGATGGTCCGACTAACGGTAGTGTGGTTGTTAACAACGACGGAACAATCACCTACACACCAAACCAAGATTACAACGGTGCTGACGCGTTTACTTACACAGTCACCTCCGGTGGAGTCACTGAAACCACAACAGTTACGCTGAACGTTACGCCTGTTAACGATAAGCCAGTGGTAGAAAATACCATTTCAGACCAAGTTCTACCTGAGGACTTTGCTGCATACACAATCAACTTGAATGACGCGTTCAGTGACGTTGATAACGCGGATAGCGAATTGACGTTTAGCGTTTCTGGTAACAGCAATATCCAAGTTTCGATTGTCGATGGTATTGCGACGATCACACCAACCGCAGATTGGAATGGCTCAGAAGAGTTAACGTTTACCGCGACAGATCCTGATGGTGAAAGCGTTAGCCAGACTGTTGATTTCACGGTTAACGCCGTCGCAGATATCGTTTCGGACAGCGCGAATATCGTTGAAGACACACCAACGATTTTGGATGTGTTAGACAATGATAGTTTCGAAGGCCAATCACCAGTTGTATCCGTAAAAGCGGGCAATGGCCCTGCAAATGGCAGTGTGGTTGTGAACAACGACGGCACCATTACTTACACGCCAGACCAAGACTACAACGGTTCTGACGAGTTTATTTATACAGTCACCTCTGGTGGTGTTACTGAGACTAC
>NZ_LNRD01000070.1:0-247 GCF_001557775.1 Vibrio sp. MOR3
GATCAAAACGAGTTGCAACTATCAAGCAACGTCCAAGTATTGCCTGTAGTTCTTCCGTATTTTCTGTAATTTCAAAATCGTCTAAATAAATACCTGGATTCATAATTTCCCTCTGACGCATAACGCCTTGCTAAGGTGTGAGTAACGCAATACAAAAGCTACCGCACGGCGCCTTAATCACCCTAAGCCACCGCAAAGTAAAAATGCCACGCGTTACGAATCACTCTTAAGCAATTTGTTAGTACAT
>NZ_LNRD01000071.1:0-247 GCF_001557775.1 Vibrio sp. MOR3
ATTCAACTAACAAACTGTTTAAGAGTGATTCGCAACGCGTGGCATTTTTGCTATGCGTTGCGCTTAGTGTTTAAGGTGGCATGCGGCGGCTTCGGTATTGCGTTGCTCACACCTTAACAGGGCGTTAGGTTTCTCCGCGGGAAACATCGAATTCGAGGATTTTGGGTCATGGATTATGAAACGAAGCTACAACTTGCGCACAAAGAATTAAGTGACAAAGGTGTTTGGAAGTCGAACTACAATCCTC
>NZ_LNRD01000072.1:0-244 GCF_001557775.1 Vibrio sp. MOR3
CCTTTTAGCCACCTACTTTTGAAAACGCTAACAATGAGCAATAAAGGCACTAGATACCAGACTTGCGCAAGCACATTAAGAAATGCTTCAAAAATATTCACGGATTTTCCCTATTCAACTAACGCCCTGTTAAGGTGTGAGCAACGCAATACCGAAGCTACCGCATACCACCTTAAACACTAAACGCAACGCATAGTAAAAATGCCACGCGTTGCGAATCACTCTTAAACAGATTGTTATGCGT
>NZ_LNRD01000073.1:0-215 GCF_001557775.1 Vibrio sp. MOR3
GATCATCCTCTCAGACCAGCTAGGGATCGTCGCCTTGGTGAGCCATTACCTCACCAACTAGCTAATCCCACCTAGGCATATCCTGACGCGAGAGGCCCGAAGGTCCCCCTCTTTGGCCCGTAGGCATCATGCGGTATTAGCCATCGTTTCCAATGGTTATCCCCCACATCAGGGCAATTTCCTAGGCATTACTCACCCGTCCGCCGCTCGACGCC
>NZ_LNRD01000074.1:0-212 GCF_001557775.1 Vibrio sp. MOR3
AAGTGATTATTCGAAATTGAGTCCGGCAAAATCGAAATGTCTCTCGCTCATTCAAATAATGAGAGACAACTTTGGTGATTTGATTATCAACTCGAAACTCCTTCGGGTTGTATGGTTAAGTGACTAAGCGTACACGGTGGATGCCTTGGCAGTCAGAGGCGATGAAGGACGTATTAACTTGCGATAAGCCCAGATTAGGTAGTAAAAACCAC
>NZ_LNRD01000009.1:0-230896 GCF_001557775.1 Vibrio sp. MOR3
ATAACATCAACGAGAACGTGAACGCGTCGAAGAGCCGTATCAAAGATACCGACTTCGCAAAAGAAACGACTCAAATGACCAAGTCACAAATTCTATCGCAAGCGTCAAGCTCAATCCTTGCGCAAGCAAAACAAGCGCCAAACTCAGCGCTAAGTCTTCTAGGTTAATCCCTAACCTAAGACAAGAACCATATTGGCTCGTGGTGAGAGATGAGCGAGTAAACCCAGCTTCGGCTGGGTTTTTTTATGTCTGATTTTTTAATTTAATCGAGTGTTATTTATCCCCAATCGTAATATTAGAGATTCATCACACTTCATTAAGTCGAAGAAAATAATCGCAAAAAATTGAAATTTTCTCCTAAAGGATATTTATAGGCCGCCGTTAAAGGGACTGAGAGAAATGAGATGTACCTAAGTGAGGTGAGAGACACGACGGTACATCAACTAAAGCCTTAAGGAGATCAACTATGGCGATTAACGTTAATACTAACGTTTCTGCGATGACCGCACAGCGTTACCTAAATCAGGCGGCTGAAGGTCAACAAAAATCAATGGAGCGTTTGTCTTCGGGTTATAAAATCAATAGCGCGAAAGACGATGCTGCCGGTCTACAGATTTCTAACCGTTTGAACGCACAGAGCCGTGGTCTAGACATGGCTGTGAAAAACGCGAACGACGGTATTTCTATTGCACAGGTTGCTGAAGGTGCAATGAATGAATCTACCAACATCCTACAACGTATGCGTGACCTATCGCTTCAATCTGCGAACGGTTCGAACTCAAAATCAGAACGTGTAGCGATCCAAGAAGAAGTTACAGCGCTTAACGACGAACTAAACCGTATCGCTGAAACAACTTCATTTGGTGGTAACAAGCTTCTTAACGGTACTTACGGTACTCAATCTTTCCAAATCGGTGCGGACTCTGGTGAAGCAGTAATGCTTTCTATGGGTAACCTACGTTCTGATACTTCTGCAATGGGCGGTAAGAGCTACGCAGCAGAAGATGGTAAAGACGCGTCTTGGACAGTAAGTGACAAAACTGAACTTAAGATGAGCTACACCAACAAGCAAGGTGAAGAGAAAGAGCTGACTATCAACGCAAAACAAGGCGATGATATCGAGCAACTAGCAACTTACATCAACGGTCAGAGCGACGATGTGAAAGCATCAGTAGGTGAAGACGGTAAGCTGCAAGTATTTGCTGCTTCTCAAAAAGTAACTGGTGATGTTGAGTTCTCTGGCAACCTAGCAGGTGAAATTGGTTTCGGCGATGCAAAAGACGTAACGGTTAAAGACATCGACGTAACATCAGTTGCAGGTTCTCAAGAAGCGGTTGCTATCATTGATGGCGCACTAAAATCAGTAGACAGCCAACGTGCGTCTCTTGGTGCATTCCAAAACCGTTTCAACCACGCTATCAGCAACCTAGACAACATTAACGAGAACGTTAACGCGTCTAACAGCCGTATTAAAGATACTGACTACGCGAAGGAAACGACAGCAATGACTAAGTCGCAAATCCTTCAACAAGCAAGTACTTCAATCTTGGCACAAGCGAAGCAGTCACCATCTGCAGCGCTGAGCTTGTTGGGCTAATTGGGTCGACTCAGCCTAGTGATACCATCACCAAAGCGATAGACCTAATCGTTAGCTCATAAGGTGGAAGGGAGATTGTAATGGAAATATCCTCCTACGCATCGAACATCCAGCCTTACGGCACACCGAGTGGCACAAAAGTTGCTAAAGAAAATGGCATAGGCACGCCTAGCACAGCAAGTTCAAACGGTAATACTTCGCCTGTAAAAGCGAAGGAAACCGAACGTGACCTCTCTGTTCAAGCTGCGATTGAAATGGCGGAATCCCGCCAAGAGCTGAACAAAGAAGAGCGCGAGAAAATGGTTGAGCAAATGAATGAATTTGTGAGCGCCATGAATAAAGGAGTGGCGTTTCGAGTCGATGAAGAATCGGGTCGAGACGTCGTGACGATTTACGAAGCCACAACCGGTGATGTAATTCGTCAGATTCCTGATGAAGAAATGCTAGTGGTATTGCGTCGCCTAGCTGAGCACACAGCTAACCGCGGTTTGTTAGTTGAAAAGGTGTAAGTCGTTTTTGAGGTGATTTGATGAGTTTAGGCCCTTTGGGGATGTCTGGTGGCATGGATATCAATTCCATGGTCAGCAAAATTGTAGATGCCGAGCGTGTGCCAAAGCAGCAACGCATCGACAACGAGCGTACGACAATTGACGCCAGCATCAGTGCCTACGGGCGACTCAGAGAATCGTTGGATACGATGAAAAATCTCATGACGAACTTTCGTCAGGAGAAGGCGTTTGCCGTTCGTTCTGTAGAGACAACGGACGACGCAGTCGTATCTGCGACCGCAACTACTGACGCTATAGCCGGTAAGTATGCTATCGATGTGTTGCAGCTTGCACAGAGCCATAAAGTGGCTTCTGACGTTCTGCCAGAAGACGCTAAGTTTGGTCCTGGTAAGCTGCAGATTTCTCTTGGTGATGACACCTTCGACGTTAATGTCCGTTCTAGCTCTAAGCTAGTTGATATCGTTCGTGGAATTAACGGCGCTAAGGATAACCCTGGCGTACGTGCTTCCTTAATTAACGACGTAGAAGGGCCGCGTTTGATCCTTGCTTCGAACCTGTCGGGCAAGGACCATCAACTTAAAGTCAGTGTGGACGCCGAAGCCGGCAGCCCTCTGAAACATTTCGAATACAAAACACTGGAAGACCGAGTTAATGCGCTTGAAGAAGCACGTGAAGCGGCTGAAGCAGTGTTAGGGCCTCTAAAAGCGCCTGAAACCGATGCAAACCAACCGGAAGCGTTGGATGCAGACGGCAATCCTATACCTCCTGAAGAACAACAAGCGGCAGAGAATGTGCCAGATGGCGCAACGGATGAACCGATTTCTGCGGCCGGTGCTGCCGCTGCGAAAGCGGGTCAAGAAGCGATAGAAAAAGCCAATCAACGAGCGGGTATGCGTCCGCAAGACAGTATCCCTGGCTGGACTGAAACCGCTTCAGGTACACTCCTCGATTCTTACCGTCCACCGGAATTAGAGTTGGACGAAGATGCGATCGCCAAAGCGCCAGACGTACCGGGCTGGAACAATACCGCCTCAGGTACGTTGACTGATTCTTACGTCACAACCAAAGAAGCCAAGCAGCAATTAGAGCAAGAAAAAGCCGAGATCGAAGAAAAGATTGCGGATGAAAAACAAGCGCTTGACCAAAAAGTGGAACGTGGAGAACTGACAGAAGAACAGGCAAAGACCATCCATCGCGCTAAATTAGAACCCGAAGAGCGTGAACGTCTTGAAAAGATAGATGTAGCAGAAGCTAAAATTGCTGAGGCTCAAAAATCCTTCGAGGCTTACACCGGTATGGCTCAAGTCCAAGCAGGACAAGACTCCATGGTGATGCTGGATGGTGTTGCGCAGTTGTCGAGTCACAACAACGTCATTGAAGATGCGATTGAGGGCGTGAACCTCACTTTGAAAGGCAAATCAGAGCTGGGTAAACCGCCTGCTGAAATCGGTGTTGAATATGACCGTCAAAGCGTGCGCTCAGATATTGAAAGCTTTGTTTCGGCTTACAACGCGTTCTATCAAACATCCAAAGCATTAGCGAATGTTGACCCAACGACAGGTCAACGCGGGCCTTTAGCGGGTGACAGTACTGTTCGTAATGCTGATTCTCGGTTGAAATCGGTCTTTTCGACCAACATTGAAAAAGCACCAGAAGACCTAAAATCGCTGACTGAATTTGGCATTACTACGACTCGTCAAGGTACGCTAGAAATCAACTACGACATGCTTGATCGTCAGCTGAACAACAACTTCAACGAGTTAGAGAAGTTCTTTGGTGGCAATACCGGTTTTGCCAAACGTGTGGAAGATGCGATTCAAGGCATCACGGGTTTCACTGGCAGTATCCGTACTCGTGAAAAAAGCCTGACTGAACAAAATTATCGTCTGAGTGATGATCAAGCGGCACTCGATCGCCGCATGGACAGCTTAGAGAAGCGCACTCATGCAAAATTCGCTGCCATGCAAGACGCTACTGGCAAGATGCAAGGCCAACTTGGAGCGTTAATGAACGCGCTGGGCTAATAGATGCGAAATGAACTCATTGAAATAAGTGATATTGATCAACTAATTACGAAAGAATTGGAAAAAGTCGACGTTAATGCTGAAGAAATTCAACGTTTGGTCGATATCAGGGAACGGTTATTGCAAAACCTGCTACCCATTGTCGAGAGCAATCCGGTGCTAAAGCAGGAAGCAGAATGGCAAAACTTGCTTATTCGTACCAAAAGAATTGTCGAGCTGATGCAGGCAGAGACTTCTAACGTGGGTAAAGAACTTCATAAGTTCCGTTATGGTCAGCGTTCGCTTCAGCAGTACAAAAAATTTATATAAAAGAGGAATACTATGCGCGGTTCTTTGCAAGCATACAAAAAGGTATCAGTCGACAGCCAATTGAGCGCGGCTTCTCCGCACAAAGTCATTCAAATGCTAATGGCGGGTGCAATTGAGCGTCTGATCCAAGGTAAAGCAGCAATGCAAGCAGGCAATATTCCTGCAAAAGGTGAACGTCTGGGTAAAGCGTTGGACATCATCATCGCACTGCGCAGCTGTCTGTCGATGGACGACGGTGGTGATATTGCATCAAACTTAGATTCACTTTACGAGTTCATGATCACTCAGATCTCGGCAGCGAACCACCAAAACGATCCTCAACCGATCGACGACGTTATCGACATTATTCGTGAGATAAAATCAGCTTGGGACCAGATCCCGACTGAATTCCACAACCTAACAGCTGCTGAAGTCGGCATTTAATAATCAAAACAATACCTTACTTAAATAGTAGGGTATTGCGTCTGATTGCACAGAAAGTTATTCAGTAAAGTTACAATCAAGCTCACACCTCTTTATTGCTTGGTTGCCTTATTTTTTTATTCAAATAAAATAGAAGTCATTAGTGGCCCCTAATGGCTTTTTTTTGTTGCTGATTTTCCTATTTTGTCTATCGTTAATTGAGAGTGGTCCCCCCTTTTTACACTCAATTGCGCAAATCAAGGTCTGGCCGCAACACACCCATAATAAAGGCAATCATTCTTACTTATGCAAGGTTTGGCAAAGCTGCTTGTAATTGATGACGATGCACCAAGTCGTTTAAATATAAGCAATATATTGGAATTTGTTGGAGAAAGTTGCGAAGCGGTCAGTTCTGACCAGCTAGGCGATGTAGACTGGTCTAGCGTGTGGTCAGGTTGTATTGTCGGTAACATCTCGGCGGGTAGTGCTGCGACAACAGTGATGGCTCACCTTAATGAAGCCTACCATATCCCACTTCTCATCTTGGGCTCGTTTCCGCTGCCTGTTGATGACTTGCCAAATTTCGTTGGGGAGTTAGAGCAACCGCTGAACTACCCACAACTTAGCGAAGCACTGCGTCACTGCAAAGATTTCCTTGGTCGCAAAGGCGTTAACGTTGTTGCAAGCGCACGCAAAAATACTCTTTTCCGTAGCCTTGTAGGCCAAAGCCGTGGCATTCAAGAAGTTCGTCATTTGATTGAACAAGTTTCTAATACTGAAGCAAACGTCCTGATCTTGGGTGAATCTGGCACGGGTAAAGAAGTCGTCGCACGCAATATTCATTACCATTCTGCTTACCGTAATGGTCCGTTTGTGCCAATTAACTGTGGCGCAATTCCGCCAGAGCTGTTGGAAAGTGAGCTGTTTGGTCATGAGAAAGGTGCTTTCACGGGGGCATTGACCTCGCGTAAAGGCCGATTCGAATTGGCAGAAGGCGGTACGATCTTCCTTGATGAAATTGGCGATATGCCAATGTCGATGCAAGTGAAGTTACTGCGCGTTCTACAAGAGCGATGTTTTGAACGTGTAGGTGGTAACACCACGATTAAAGTAAACGTTCGTGTTGTAGCAGCAACGCACCGCAACCTAGAGAACATGATCGATGATGGCACATTCCGTGAAGATCTGTTCTACCGCCTCAATGTATTCCCAATCGAGATGCCGGCGCTGAAAGCACGTAAGCAAGATATTCCATTGCTACTGCAAGAACTGATGACGCGTTTGGAAGCCGAAGGTGGGCAACCAATTTGCTTTACGCCTCGTGCAATTAACTCCTTAATGGAACACAACTGGCCGGGTAACGTTCGCGAGCTTGCGAACCTTGTTGAACGCATGATTATTCTGTACCCGAACAGTTTGGTCGACGTAAACCATCTGCCAACCAAGTACCGTTACAGTGATATTCCTGAGTTCCAACCAGAAGGTAACCCATTTACTTCGGTTGAAGAACAAGAGCGTGACGTGTTCCAAGATATCTTTTCTGAGAACTTCAGTTTTGAAGATCAAAGCGATCTAGACCACAACATGAATGCGCCTCAAGCACTGCCGCCAGAAGGCGTGAACTTGAAAGAGCTATTAGCCGATATGGAAGTCAATATGATCAGCCAAGCGTTAGAAGCGCAAGGTGGTGTGGTTGCACGAGCAGCAGATATGCTTGGAATGCGACGCACGACTTTGGTTGAGAAAATGCGTAAATACAACCTACAACGATAGGTAAAGTCTGACGTTCATACGGTTAAACTCTGAACGTTTTGTTATCTTTTCTGACAATAAAACCGCACTTTTCTTAGTGTCAACTTCTTGTCGATAACATAACGCTATGATAAATATAGAAAACAGCTTGGTATGCTAATTGCTTACCAAGCTGTTTTAGTATTTAAATGGCGATATTTCGACAGGCAGTGAATGGACAATAACACCAACCAATCCCATTTAGACTCAGTAGAGAATCAAGTAGAGCGTTACAAACAAGTTTTGGACGTGATGCCTGCTGGTGTGATCTTGCTCGATACACACGGTGTTGTGCGCGAAGCGAACCCAGAAGCACATCGAATTCTAGAGATTCCACTGGTCAACGAGAAATGGTTCAACATCATCCAAGCGGTCTTTGATCCGCGTGAAGATGATGGTCATGAAATCTCACTGCGTAACGGACGTAAAGTTCGCTTGGCGATCTCCGCTTCGGCGACGGGACAGCTGATTCTGATCACCGACTTGACCGAAACACGCTTGCTGCAATCACGCGTGAGTGATTTGCAACGACTGTCCTCCTTAGGTCGCATGGTGGCGTCTTTGGCTCACCAAGTAAGAACGCCGTTATCGAGTGCCATGCTATATGCATCAAATTTAGGTGCGCCAAATCTCCCTCCAGCGACAAGAGAGCGATTTCAAAGCAAATTAATGGATCGACTGCACGATTTGGAGAAGCAGGTTAATGATATGCTGCTTTTTGCCAAGGGTGGTGATAATAAAGTCATTAAGCCATTTAACATTGCTCAGCTTGTTGCGGAATACCAGCCGATGGTGGAAACCGCGCTGAAGAACAATAACATTGACTACTTCTTAGAAGTGGAAGAAGAACAGACTGAGCTGTTAGGCAATGCCAACGCCATTGCATCCGCACTGAGTAACTTGGTGATGAATGCGATTCAGATGTCTGGAAAGGAATCACAAATAGATGTCTTTTTCCGCCCGGTTAACGGTGAACTGCGCATTTCTGTGCAAGACAGCGGGCCGGGAGTACCAAAAGAACTACAAGCCAAGATTATGGAGCCGTTTTTTACCACGCGTTCTCAAGGAACCGGGTTGGGGCTCGCTGTAGTTCAAATGGTTTGCCGTGCCCATGACGGTCGATTGGAACTCATTTCAGAGCAGGGCGATGGAGCCTGCTTTACCATGTGCATTCCGCTAGAGCGAGTGCAAGCAGATACTGGAGAATCATAATGGCGCAAAGCAAAGTGCTGATCGTAGAGGACGATGAAGGTCTTCGTGAAGCCCTAGTAGATACTCTGGCTCTGGCAGGGTACGAATGGTTAGAAGCCGATTGTGCAGAAGATGCGTTAGTAAAACTAAAGTCAAACGCGGTCGACATCGTGGTTTCTGACGTACAAATGGCAGGCATGGGCGGTTTGGCTCTGCTACGCAATATCAAACAGAATTGGCCGAACTTACCCGTTCTTCTTATGACGGCTTACGCAAACATTGAAGACGCAGTATCAGCAATGAAAGAAGGTGCGATTGATTACATGGCGAAGCCATTTGCACCAGAAGTACTGCTGAACATGGTGAGCCGTTACGCACCAATTAAGAGTGACGATAACGGTGACGCGGTCGTGGCGGACGAGAAAAGTCTGCGCCTACTGGCTTTGGCTGACAAAGTCGCGCGCACCGATGCAAACGTGATGATCTTGGGCCCAAGCGGCTCTGGTAAAGAAGTGATGTCCCGTTACATCCACAATGCGTCTAATCGCAAAGATGGCCCTTTTGTCGCAATCAACTGTGCAGCAATCCCAGACAACATGCTTGAAGCGACGTTGTTCGGCTACGAGAAAGGTGCGTTTACCGGTGCGGTTCAAGCGTGTCCGGGTAAGTTTGAGCAAGCACAAGGCGGTACGATTTTGCTGGATGAAATCAGTGAAATGGACTTGAGCTTACAAGCGAAACTGCTACGTGTTTTACAAGAGCGAGAAGTGGAGCGTTTGGGTAGCCGCAAGAGCATCAAGCTCGACGTGCGCGTTCTTGCCACTAGTAACCGTGACCTCAAGCAGTACGTCTCAGAGGGCAACTTCCGTGAAGACTTGTACTACCGCTTGAACGTATTCCCAATTTCATGGCCAGCACTTTGTGAACGTAAGGGGGATATTGCGCCACTTGCAACGCACCTTGCTGAACGTCATTGCAGCAAAATGGGCATGCCAGTACCTAAGTTCTCACCAGTTGCATTAGATAAACTGCTTCAATATCCATGGCCGGGTAACGTTCGTGAGTTGGATAACGTGGTTCAGCGAGCACTCATTTTGAGCGAAAACGGTGACATCGATGCAGAACACATTTTGTTGGAAGGTGTAGATTGGCAAGATGCAAGCAGCCTACAATCTGTTGTGCAAAATGCTGAGGTTTTGGTTCCCGATGTTAAGCCTGTCGCGCAAGTGGATCCGATCAATCGTGTTGCCGCTGGTGGTGAAGGCCTTGGTGGTGAACTGCGTGACCAAGAGTACGCGATCATTTTGGAAACCTTGATCGAATGTAACGGCCGCCGCAAAGAGATGGCAGAGAAATTAGGTATTAGTCCACGTACCCTGCGTTACAAACTCGCCAAAATGCGTGACGCTGGTATCGATATTCCTGCTTAGTACTCACATCAATAGCCATAGGACAAAAGTGTGGGTACACTACGGCACTATTGTCTTATGGCACAGTAATTGCTGTGTCAATAATCAGTTTTAGTTAATAGTCAAACTTTTGGCTTAGAGGTGACAATGAAAGTTGATGGTATTCAAGCACAAATGCGCGCCATGATGGTGGAAGCGACCAACACCGCTCCCGTTGCAACTGGTGCGAAAGTAGGGGCGGATTTTGGCGATCTCCTCACTAAAGCCATCAATAACGTTAACTCACTTCAAAAAACATCCGGCGACCTGCAAACGCGTTTCGATCGTGGTGACGCTGATGTTTCCCTTTCTGACGTTATGATTGCTCGTAACAAGTCCAGTGTTGCATTTGATGCCACTGTACAAATCCGCAATAAGCTCGTTGAGTCCTATAAGGATCTCATGAACATGCCAGTGTAATTTAGGTAATAAGTGTGGCAGACAAGTCTACAGATTTAACCGTCACCGATGGCGGCGCAGATGGTGCACTGATCGCTGGCTCAGATTTGGATGTGGATAGCCAAAACCCAGATCTTGAAGAGCGTAGTGCGTCAAAATTCGATATGGCAGTAGGTGACCTCGATTTACTTCGACAGGTTGTGCTTGTGCTGTCTATCTCTATCTGTGTTGCGTTAATCGTGATGCTGTTCTTCTGGGTGAAAGAGCCGGAAATGCGCCCTCTAGGTGCGTATGAAACCGAAGAATTGATCCCAGTGCTGGATTATCTTGATCAGCAAAAAATCAACTACAAGCTTGATGGAAACACCATTTCGGTTGAGTCGAGTGATTACAACTCGATCAAACTCGGCATGGTGCGCTCAGGTGTGAACCAAGCGACTGAGGCGGGTGATGATATTCTGCTGCAAGACATGGGCTTTGGTGTATCACAACGTTTGGAGCAAGAACGTTTGAAGCTCAGCCGCGAGCGCCAACTTGCGCAAGCGATTGAAGAGATGAAGCAAGTGCGTAAAGCACGTGTGCTTCTTGCTTTGCCAAAACACAGTGTGTTCGTACGTCACAACCAAGAAGCGTCTGCTTCGGTATTTTTGACACTCTCTACTGGCACAAGCCTTAAGCAACAAGAAGTTGACTCCATCGTAGACATGGTGGCGAGTGCTGTTCCTGGCATGAAGACGTCACGTATTACGGTGACCGATCAACACGGTCGCCTATTGAGCTCAGGCTCACAAGATCCTGCCTCTGCAGCTCGTCGTAAAGAGCAAGAACTTGAACGCAGCCAAGAACAAGCGCTACGAGAAAAAATTGATTCCGTCCTGCTGCCAATCCTAGGTTTTGGTAACTACACCGCGCAAGTAGACATCCAAATGGATTTCAGTGCGGTAGAGCAGACTCGCAAACGTTTCGACCCAAATACACCAGCGACACGGAGCGAATACGCACTCGAAGATTATAACAACGGTAACATGGTGGCAGGCATTCCTGGCGCTTTGAGCAATCAACCGCCGGCGGACGCGTCTATCCCACAAGACGTCGCGCAGATGAAAGATGGCTCAATTACCGGCCAAGGCTCGGTGCGTAAAGAATCAACGCGCAACTTTGAACTCGATACCACCATCAGTCACGAACGTAAACAGACTGGTACATTGGCACGCCAAACCGTTTCTGTAGCTATCAAAGACCGTCGCAGCGTGAATCCAGACACGGGTGAAGTCACTTACACCCCAATGTCAGAATCTGAAATTAATGCGATTCGTCAAGTGCTGATCGGTACGGTTGGTTTTGACCAAAATCGTGGTGACTTACTCAATGTCTTGAGTGTGAAGTTTGCCGAGCCAGAACTTGAGCAGATGGTCGATCCACCGATTTGGGAACATCCGAACTTCAATGATTGGGTTCGTTGGTTCGCAAGTGCATTGGTGATCATCGTTGTGGTCTTGGTGTTGGTTCGCCCAGCATTGAAGAAACTGCTCAACCCAGCGAGCGACGACGAAGACGAAATGTACGGACCAGATGGCTTGCCAATTGGTGCGGATGGCGAAACCAGCCTGATTGGTAGCGACATCGAAAGCGGTGAACTGTTTGAGTTTGGTTCAAGCATTGATTTGCCTAACCTTCACAAAGATGAAGATGTATTGAAAGCGGTTCGCGCTCTGGTTGCAAACGAGCCTGAACTTGCCGCTCAAGTTGTGAAAAATTGGATGAATGACAATGGCTAACGATATCGTTCCTCAAGATGAAAATGGCGGATTGCCGGTAGAATTTGATGCGTCCACCATTACTGGTGAAGAAAAAGCAGCCATCTTATTGCTCAGCCTGAATGAGAGTGACGCCGCTGGCATTATTCGTCACCTAGAACCCAAGCAGGTTCAGCGTGTGGGCAGTGCAATGGCAAAGGCAAAGGACCTTAGCCAAGACAAAGTCTCAGCAGTTCATCGAGCGTTTTTGGAAGACATCCAGAAATACACCAACATTGGTATGGGCAGCGAAGACTTTATGCGTAATGCTCTGGTTGCTGCACTGGGTGAAGACAAAGCGAATAACTTGGTTGATCAAATCCTATTGGGTACCGGCTCGAAAGGTCTGGATTCGTTAAAATGGATGGACCCTCGCCAAGTGGCAAGCATTATTGTCAACGAACACCCGCAGATCCAAACGATTGTTTTGTCTTACTTGGAAGCAGACCAGTCCGCAGAAATCCTATCTCAGTTCCCAGAGCGTGTGCGCTTGGACCTGATGATGCGTATTGCCAACCTAGAAGAAGTTCAACCGTCTGCACTCGCAGAGCTGAACGAAATCATGGAGAAACAGTTCGCAGGCCAAGCGGGTGCACAAGCCGCGAAGATTGGCGGCCTGAAGGCAGCGGCAGAAATCATGAACTACCTAGACAACAACGTCGAAGGTATCTTGATGGAACAAATTCGAGACCAAGACGAAGACATGGCGACGCAAATCCAAGACCTTATGTTTGTATTCGAGAACTTGGTGGAAGTGGACGACCAAGGTATTCAGAAATTGCTGCGTGACGTTCCACAGGACGTTCTGCAACGTGCACTTAAAGGTGCCGACGACTCTCTACGTGAGAAAGTCTTCAAGAACATGTCTAAGCGTGCAGCTGAGATGATGCGCGACGATATCGAAGCAATGCCTCCGGTTCGCGTAGCAGACGTAGAAGCGGCGCAGAAAGAAATCTTGGCGATTGCTCGTCGTATGGCTGACGCTGGCGAAATCATGCTGTCTGGCGGCGCAGACGAGTTCTTATAATCCTTTCTTATTCCTCCTGCTTAAGTGGGAGGAATGCACTTCCTTAGTCGCACATTTTTCAAAGCATTTTATTTTAATATCAATTTCAACATAGACAGATTGTAGGTTAAGCATGGCTGGCGATAGAAAACGTGGATTTATCCGTCCTGATGAAGACGATGCGATGATCGAACCGCAGCGCTGGGGTTTGCCTGATTATGGTGAGCCGAAAGCAAAGCAAGCCAAGCAAACTGCGTTTAACTACGATCCAGGTTGGGTGCCAAATTTTGACGAACCGGAAGAAGAGCAAGCGCTTGAGTTGACAGAAGAGCAGATTGAATTGATCAAGCAAGGTGCTTATCAAGAGGGTCTGTACCAAGGTCAAGAAGCGGGCTTTAAACAAGGTTACGACAAAGGCAAAGAAGAAGGCATTCAAGCAGGACATGCAGAAGGTCTGGAGCTCGGCAAAGTTGAAGGCGTGACGGCAGGACAAGAGTACATTCAGCAGCAAGTCGAAACCTTCATGAACTTGGCAAACCAGTTCGCTCAGCCTTTGGAGCTCATGAACGCTCAGGTTGAAAAGCAGCTGATAGACATGGTGTTGTGCCTAGTTAAAGAAGTCGTACACGTGGAAGTGCAAACCAATCCTAAAATTATTCTCGATACGGTGAAGCAGTCTGTCGAGGCGTTGCCTATTTCTGGTCATCCAATCACCTTGCATTTGAACCCCGATGACGTCGCGATCATCCGTTCTGCATATGGTGAAGAAGAGCTCGATTGTCGTAACTGGACGTTGGTCTCTGAACCAGCGCTAAACCGTGGCGATGTACAAATCGCAGCGGGTGAATCGAGCATTAATTACCGCATGGAAGAACGCGTAAAAAGCGTGTTGAACAGCTTTTGTGGTGCAAATCGCCATCAAGGGAGCGAGTAATCCATGCAAGCCTTGGCCGACCGCTTAAAAAACTACAAAGTTGAAGGTTTAACCACACGCCCTGTTGCTTCCGGCAAGCTTGTGCGTGTTGTTGGCTTAACTTTGGAAGCGACGGGTTGCCGTGCGCCAATTGGCAGTTTGTGTTTGGTCGAAACCATGTCCGGTCATATGGAAGCGGAAGTGGTGGGCTTTTCTGGAGACAATCTTTTCTTAATGCCGAGTGAGCAAATCACAGGCATCTTACCAGGGGCGAAAGTGACACCTTTGACCAGCGAGACCGGTCTGCCTGTTGGTATGGAACTACTAGGTCGCGTGATCGACGGTGTGGGTAACCCACTGGACGGTCTTGGTCCGCTTTACACCGAGCAACGGGCTTCGTTCAATGCCGAACCTATTAACCCATTGGCACGTAAACCGATATCCGAACCACTCGACGTCGGCCTGAAAGCTATCAACGGTTTATTGACGGTAGGTAAAGGCCAGCGTATTGGTCTGTTTGCCGGTTCTGGTGTGGGTAAGTCCGTTACTCTAGGTATGATGACACGAGGCACGACGGCGCAAGTTGTTGTCGTTGGTCTGATTGGTGAGCGTGGACGTGAAGTAAAAGAATTCATTGAAGAGATTCTGGGTGAAGACGGACGCCGTCGCTCTGTTGTGGTGGCCGCGCCTGCCGATGCCTCGCCTTTGATGCGTTTGAAAGGCTGTCAAACTGCCCTGACGATTGCCGAATACTTCCGTGACCAAGGGTTAGATGTTCTTCTATTGATGGATTCACTGACTCGTTTTGCTCAAGCACAGCGCGAAATTGCACTGTCAGTCGGTGAGCCTCCTGCAACCAAAGGTTATCCGCCTTCGGTGTTTGCGAAATTACCGGCGTTGGTAGAACGTGCGGGTAATGGCAGTGATGACCAAGGTTCGATTACCGCTTTCTTTACTGTTTTAACCGAGGGTGATGATCTACAAGATCCGATTGCCGATGCGTCACGTGCGATCCTCGATGGCCACATCGTGTTATCCCGGGAAATGGCCGATGCGGGCCACTACCCGGCGATTGACGTTGAGAAATCGGTGAGCCGCGTTATGCCGCAAATCACCACCGAAGAACACGTATTGATGTCGAAAGCTGTGCGCCAAGTGCTCTCCATTTGCCGTAAAAACCAAGACTTGGTGTCGATTGGTGCGTACAAGCCGGGTACTGATCCAGCGATCGATGGTGCGTTTACCCTCAAGCCAAGATTGGACGAATACCTACAACAACGTATGAAAGAATCCGTACCATACGATATGTGTGTCAATATGCTGAAAAGCATTTTAGGTGGGTAATAGCGCATGAATAACGCGATGGAATTCCTACTAGATCAAGCGAAAGAGCGTGAAGACCAAGCGGTGTTGGCACTGAACAAAGCACGCTCAGAGCTTGAAGATTACTACCGCCAAGTCGAACAGATTGAAAAGTACCGTTTAGATTACTGCCAACAGTTAGTCGATCGCGGTATGGCAGGTCTGACGGCC
This sequence comes from Vibrio sp. MOR3, assembly GCF_001557775.1. Taxonomy (NCBI): domain Bacteria; kingdom Pseudomonadati; phylum Pseudomonadota; class Gammaproteobacteria; order Vibrionales; family Vibrionaceae; genus Vibrio; species Vibrio sp. MOR3. Next base: position 14,919 of record NZ_LNRD01000009.1, read on the forward strand.
AGTCAATATGGTCACTTAAACCGATTCTTAACCCAACTTGATGAGACTCTATCCAAGCAAAAGCAAGCGGAAAACCACTTCAAAGAGCAAGTCGTCAACTGCCAAGACTATTGGTTAAACATGCGTAAAGAGCGAATGTCTTATGAGTGGATGATTGATAAGCGCGAGAAAGAAAAGCAAATTGCGGAAGCTAAGCGTGAGCAAAAGCAGATGGATGAGTTTTCTACCTTGCTGTATAGCCGAAAGCCGCAACGTTTTTAAGCGTCTCCTGTCGCTATGTAGTATTGTTTTTGTTGGCTACATGTCGACGGATTCAAGCACAGTGACTTTAACCGAGTCTTGCTCGATCAACTCAAACACTTTTGGACGAATGTTGCTAATCCACCAATCATTGTAAGTGTCCGCATAAAGTCTCTGACGATCGGCTTCGCTATCAAATTCTCGTAACCACACAAAATAATCGTGCCCATCTTCACCCGTGTGAACATAGGTGCTTAGGACATGCATGCCTTTGGAGCGTTGGTAGGGCAGCAACTCGTCTTTCATCCACGTTAACCATTGCTCTGTTTTGCCTGTTTTGATTTTGTATTGGCGTAATTCTGTTACTTTCACAGTCGGTCCTCGTCGGTTGAGCAAGGTTACTGTTTACGCCTTGAAAGCGTTTGAGTCAAATTCATCGAACTAAGCCGTTTCTTCTGAGGTTGATCTTGATTCCATCATTCAATCGGGCCTGATGAGCGTCAGAAAACTCACGTTATGCGTTGGCGTGATTTTTGCAATTCTATTTGCCAAACGGGTTCTCCAATCACCTAATTTTGCCATGCAAGGCAATCCGGTAGTGGAATGACTCACGCTGGCGATAACGAGAGTGTCTATATGAATGTGAATTTGTCGAATGTTTCTGCAACCAGTAAGTCATCGGTTTCCGATGCGTCTTCAAAAGTTGATGCAGAAAACCCTGAAAGCAAAGGTTTTTTTGAAACCTTAGCTGGGGTATTTACGGATTCACAAAAAGCAGAAAAGGCCGTCGCGAAGTCTGACACGCCAGAAGCATCAACAGAAATTGAAAGCGAAAGCCTGAAAGTGGCCTCGACAGGCTCTGAAGGTGAGAGCCAAGAAAAAGTCACAACAGAAGGTGAGAAGACCACGTCAGCCGAATCGACCGATGCGTTGCTGATTCAAGGCGAGACAAAGGCAACAAGCGATCAAGGTAGTAAAGCGACGCCTGCAGACTCTGATGTTGACACTGTCGCGGTAAATTCATCGGTTTCAAAGAGCGGCAGTGAAGCCCCTGTTGATACAAAATTTGATTCTGGCCACGCAGGGGATACGTCCGTGGTGGCGAGTGAGACTCAAAAGAACATATCCGATACTCAAGTACAGAGTGATAACGTAAAGAGTGCGATGGGAGAAGGTCAACAGTTGCTTGGTCGAATTGAGCAAGCAAACCAAGCGCTAAAAACTAATGAGTCTTTAGTTGATAGCGGCAAAGCATTGCCACCAGAGGCAGCATTTGCAGCAAAGTCAATGATGACAGTGGATGGTAAGCCGTCATCACCAGCGCAAAAGATCGAACTAGCAGCGTCAAATACGTTACCGCAAGGTGAGATTACCGTGTCGAAACAAGGTGAAACGGTGACTTTGGATGCCGACGGTAAACCAATTGGCCCACACCCTAAGACAGAAGCACAAATTGATTGGAATTCACCGAACACTCAAGCCATGCATGCAGAAGCAACCGTAAACGCGACGACGCAAGCCGCGGTTAACGGCCAAGTTGTCACACAAGGTGCGCAGCCGGTTATTGGATCTGAGGCGTTTCAAAAGACCTTGTCAGCCGACGCTGAAACGATTGACGTAAAACGTATCTCTATCGATGAACTACACGTCATCGATACAAAGTTAGCGCAAGGAAAGCCGCTTTCTAAGCAAGAGAACGATATCATTGAAGGGCTAAAAACGGGCGAACTTATTGCGGATATTCCAGAGCAAGAGTTGGCTCAGTTTGTTGCCTTATCGAGTGATGTAAAAGTCGCAATGGCAGAACATCAAGCAGCTCAACACAATTCTAGAACGGTTGCTTCAACGGTGACCGCTCAGCAAGCGCATCAACTTGCCGCACAGGAACTAAAGCATACGACCGCACAAGTGAACGCTCAAACTGCAGCAACGCCAAATGTCGATAAAGCTGCAATGTCTGTGATGCCAGAGGCACTAGCGGCTTCAACGATGAATCCTGTGAATCAAGCAGCATCGAGTGCTGAATTGAGTAAGAAGGTCATGAATGCTGGCCTTGTTGCAGGCGCGTTGAAAGGTGCTTCAAGTAAGCAAGATAAACCGGAACCACAACTTAGTTTAGCGGGGCAAATTCAAGCGGCAGCAGGTCAACAAGGCGTGACAGCTCAGCAACAAACAAGAGTGGATGCCGCTCAGCAAGCTCAGTTGCCGTTGCAGCTAACCAAAGAGCTGGCGAATGACCAAGTCGCTGAGAAAGTACAGATGATGATATCGAAGAACTTAAAGAACCTCGATATCCGTCTTGACCCACCAGAACTTGGTCGTATGCAGATCCGCATGACAATGAACAACGATCTTGCCAACGTTCATTTTACGGTAGCAAACCCACAAGCACGCGACTTGATTGAACAAACACTGCCTCGTCTAAGAGAAATGTTGGCGCAGCAAGGCATGCAACTGGCGGATTCTTCAGTGCAACAACAAAGCAGTGGTCAGCAGCAAGGTGGCTATGCGAATGCGGATCAAAATGGTCAAAGCGAACAAGGTCGTGGATTTTCTGGCCAGTCAGATGAAAACTTTGATGCCGACGTGAATCTTGATTTGAATGTGGCCTCAAAGCGTGATGGAATTAGTTTTTACGCATAAAATAGCGGCCTAGAAAAAGCAGAACAATAAGAGACAGTAATGGCAGAAGAACAGCTACAAGGTGTTGATGCACCGAAAGGAAAAGGCAAACTACTGGTCATCATTATCGCAGTGGTGGTTTTGCTTATCGGTGGTGGTGCGGCAGCCTTCTTTTTAATGGGTTCTGACGAGCCTGCGCAAGCCGCTCAAACTCAGCAAGCGCAAGCCACGACCGCTGCAGAGCCCATTGCTTACGTTAACATTGCACAACCGTTTATTTTTAACGTGACGGGTGACCGTCGCGACAGACTGGTACAAATCAAAGCACAGCTGATGGTGCGCGGTAGTGAAAATGAGCAATTAGCTCGTTACCACTCCCCACTAATTGAAAGCTCTTTGTTGTCGACTTTCGCATCGGCAACCGTAGAGCAGCTTCGTTCACCTACGGGTCGTGTGGAACTGCGAGATCGCGCTTCAGACGACATCAAAGCGGCATTGAACGCGGCAGTTGGTAAGCCAGTGATTGAGAAAGTACTGTTTACAGATTTTGTAATTCAATAGGTAAAACGTGACCGATCTATTAAGCCAAGACGAGATTGATGCGCTCCTGCATGGGGTTGACGATGTTGATGACGTCGATGAACCCATAGATGCCGGCGACGAAAGTGCCGTCAGTTTCGATTTCTCGTCTCAAGACAGGATTGTCCGTGGTCGGATGCCGACGCTCGAACTTATCAATGAGCGCTTTGCACGACACATGCGAATCAGCCTGTTTAACATGTTGCGTAAAACCGCTGAGGTGTCGATTAACGGCGTACAGATGATGAAATTTGGTGAATACCAAAATACGCTGTACGTTCCGACCAGTTTGAATATGGTGCGTTTTCGTCCACTCAAAGGCACAGCCTTGATCACAATGGAAGCACGTTTGGTGTTTATCTTGGTTGAAAACTTCTTCGGGGGTGATGGTCGTTTCCACGCCAAAATCGAAGGCCGAGAATTCACGCCAACCGAACGTCGCATCATTCAGCTTCTGCTGAAAATTGTTTTCGAAGATTACAAAGAAGCGTGGTCGCCAGTGATGGGGGTGGAATTTGAATACCTCGATTCCGAAGTGAACCCAAGTATGGCAAACATCGTGAGTCCGACCGAAGTGATTGTCGTGAGTTCATTCCACATCGAAGTTGATGGCGGTGGCGGTGACTTCCACGTAGTGATGCCTTACTCCATGGTTGAGCCAATCCGCGAACTGCTTGATGCAGGTGTGCAATCCGACAAGATGGAAACTGACGTTCGTTGGAGCTCTGCTTTGCGCGAAGAAATTATGGATTGCCCGGTTAACTTCCGTGTGAACTTGTTAGAGAAAGACATCTCTCTTCGCGATTTGATGGAACTGCAGCCGGGTGATGTTATCCCAATTGAAATGCCAGAACACGCGACTATGTTCATCGAAGATTTGCCGACTTACCGTGTGAAAATGGGGCGTTCTGACGACAAGCTTGCCGTGCAAGTTTCTGAAGAAATCGAGCGTCCACACGTAGTCAAAACCGATTTAGCCTTCTTGGGTAAAGACATCATGTCTGAACTTGAGAATGACGACGATACAAACGATTAAAAAATCCTTGCTAAAACAAGCCGCCAAGATGTCTCTCTCAATGTCATTGGTGACGAGACTCAAAAAGGCGTAAGCAAGGCTTAACACAGGACAGAAAAATGGAACCAAGTGACGATCAAAAGCTAGCAGACGAATGGGCAGCCGCTCTTGGCGAAGACCCGTCTGCACCTTCAATCGATGTTGATGAGATATTGGCAGCGCCACTGGAAGAGTTGAAAGATACTTCTGCTCCAATTACGGAAGATGAGCGTCGTAAACTCGACACCATCATGGATATCCCAGTGACCATCTCGATGGAAGTGGGTCGCTCGCAAATCAGTATCCGTAACCTGCTGCAATTGAACCAAGGTTCGGTTGTGGAACTTGACCGTCTAGCTGGTGAGTCATTAGATGTATTGGTTAACGGTACTTTGATTGCTCATGGTGAAGTCGTTGTCGTCAATGACAAGTTTGGTATTCGTCTGACCGACGTGATCAGCCAAACTGAACGCATTAAAAAGCTGCGCTAATATGAGCAGTTCAATCAAAACGCGATTGAAGCAAATTACAGGAGCACTCGGCTTAATGCTGAGTGCTCCTTATGCATTTGCAGCCGCGCCAACGAGTCTAGATTTAGCAACCACGTTAGGTTCTTTAGTGCTTGTGATTGGTGTGATTTTATTACTGGCTTGGTTGCTAAAACGCATGCAAGTTCCAGCGATGGGGCAACAGAAAGGGCTGCGTATTGTCAGTCAGCTACCAGTCGGCACCAAAGAGCGTATTGCGGTTGTTCAGGTTGGTGAAGAACAGTTCTTGGTTGGCATTACAAGTCAATCTATCCAAACCTTGGCCAAGCTTGAAACGCCATTGAAAGAGGAAGCGTTGGCGACCAGTGCATTTGCTAGTCAATTTAGCCAACTGATAAAAAAACATGACAAAGGATAATTCAATCCGCCTGATGCTGAGCACCTTTATGTTGCTCATTGGCGTGCTGTTTTCTTCGCTTTCTTTTGCACAAGCAGAGGAATCATCATTGCCTGCCAATCTAGCGCAGGGCGACAGTGTGACGGTTAAGGCAATGGAGGGAGAGTCAGGCTCAAGCCGCAGTATGTCGGTGGGTAATGGTGGCGGTATTCCTGCCTTTACCATGACGACCAACGCCGACGGCAGTGAAGACTATTCAGTGACGTTACAGATTCTTGCCTTAATGACCATGCTTGGCTTCTTGCCAGCGATGGTGATTTTGATGACGTCGTTTACCCGTATTGTGGTGGTGATGTCGATTCTGCGACAAGCCATGGGTCTACAACAAACGCCTTCTAACCAAGTCATCATCGGTATCGCGCTCTTCCTGACTTTCTTTATCATGTCGCCTGTTTTGAATGAGATTAACGATCAAGCGGTTCAACCCTATTTGAATGAGCAAGTGACGGCTCGTGAAGCCTTCGACGCTGCACAAGCGCCGATGAAAGCTTTTATGCTCAAACAAACTCGCATCAAAGATTTGGAAACCTTCGTGACCATGTCAGGTGAAGAAGTGACCAACCCAGAAGATGTCTCGATGGCGGTCTTGATCCCAGCTTTCATTACCTCTGAACTTAAGACGGCATTCCAGATCGGCTTTATGCTGTTCTTACCGTTTTTGATCATCGATCTGGTTGTTGCTTCTGTTTTGATGGCAATGGGTATGATGATGCTATCGCCAATGATCGTATCGCTGCCATTTAAGCTGATGCTGTTTGTACTGGTGGATGGGTGGAACTTGATATTGTCGACACTTGCCGGCAGTTTTGCCCTTTAGATTGGCCACAGAGAGAAGAGGGTAAGACATGACTCCAGAAATGTTTGTCGAGCTTTTCCGTGAGGCACTTTGGATGGTGCTGATCATGGTGTGTGCCATCATTATCCCCAGCTTGCTAATTGGCCTAGTCGTGGCGATTTTCCAAGCGGCAACCTCCATCAACGAACAGACGCTGAGTTTCTTGCCGCGTTTGATTGTCACTTTGTTGGCTCTGATGTTGTTCGGCCACTGGATGACGCAAATGCTGATGGAATACTTCTACGGCCTGATAGAACGCTTACCACAGGTACTCTACTAGAGGCGCGTATGGAGTATCCAACTCATATCGTCCTCGACTGGATCGCAAACTACTTCTGGCCCTATACCCGTATCTCTGCCATGTTGATGGTGATGACGGTAACCGGGGCACGCTTCGTCTCGCCTCGAATTCGCTTATACCTTGGCTTAGCGATCACCTTCGCGGTTGCGCCTGCTATTCCCGCTGTGCCACAAGACATTGAATTGCTCTCTTTCCGTGGTTTCATGACCATCGCTGAGCAAATCATTATTGGCGTTGCCATGGGCATGGTGACTCAATTTATGATCCAAACCTTTGTTCTGCTTGGTCAGATCCTCGGTATGCAATCGAGCTTGGGTTTTGCCTCCATGGTTGACCCTGCGAATGGGCAGAACACGCCACTGCTTGGTCAGCTCTTTATGTTCTTGGCAACTATGTTCTTCCTTGCTACCGATGGGCACTTAAAAATGCTGCAGCTGGTAGTGTTCAGTTTTAAAACCTTGCCAATTGGTTCTGGCTCATTAGGAAGCGTCGACTTCTATGAGATGGCGAGTTGGCTAGGCATCATGTTTAAAACGGCACTGAGTATGTCTTTATCTGGCATCATCGCATTGCTTACCATCAACTTATCATTTGGTGTAATGACGCGTGCTGCACCGCAGTTGAATATTTTCTCACTCGGTTTTGCATTCGCGTTGATGGTGGGCTTGCTGCTTTGTTGGTACATTCTGGCGGGTTTATACAGCCATTATGAATTGTTCTGGGCTGTGGGTGAGGAGCAGATTTGTAACCTCATTCGCTTGAATTGCTAGGAGGCTGGATTGGCAGAGTCAGACGGTCAAGAACGCACCGAAGAAGCCACCCCCCGACGGTTACAACAAGCCAGAGAGAAGGGGCAAGTTGCTCGATCTAAAGAGCTCGCATCCGCCTCTGTGCTGATTGTGGGCGCGATCGCCTTAATGTGGTTTGGTGATGCTTTAGCACGCTCACTGTTTTCTATCATGAGCCGTTTATTTGATCTCAAGCGAGAAGAGATCTTTGATACTGCAAAGTTGTTTGATATTGCGTTTGGCGCGATGACAGATTTGCTGTTTCCACTGTTTTTGATTCTCATCACCTTGTTTGTTGCTGCCATGATTGGAGCCGCAGGGGTCGGGGGCATCAGTTTTTCTGCTGAAGCGGCAATGCCAAAACTGTCCAAAATGAACCCGCTTAGCGGTTTAAAACGTATGGTTGGTATGCAGAGTTGGGTGGAGCTTATCAAGTCCATCCTGAAAGTCGCACTTGTTACGGGGATGGCAATATACCTCATTCAAGCCTCACAAGCGGACTTGATTCAACTCAGTATGGATGTGTATCCGCAAAACATTTTCCATGCTTTGGATATCCTACTCAACTTCATTTTGCTTATCAGTTGTTCGTTGTTAATTGTGGTCGCGATCGATATTCCCTTTCAGATCTGGCAGCATGCCGATCAACTTAAGATGACCAAACAAGAGATTAAAGACGAATACAAAGAGACCGAAGGCAAGCCAGAAGTAAAAGGGCGTATTCGCATGTTGCAAAGGGAAGCCGCACAGCGTCGAATGATGGCGGATGTCCCGCAAGCGGACGTTATCATTACCAACCCTGAGCACTTTTCGGTAGCACTGCGCTATAAGCAGAAAACGGACCGTGCGCCTGTAGTGATCGCCAAAGGTACTGACCACATGGCGATGAAAATCCGAGAAGTGGCGCGTGAACATGACATTACCATTGTACCCGCTCCACCACTGGCGCGTGCGCTTTATCACACCACCGAATTAGAACAAGAAATACCCGACGGACTGTTTACTGCCGTTGCACAAGTTCTCGCATTTGTGTTCCAGCTTAAGCAATATCGCAAACGTGGCGGTCAGCGACCTAAGATCCAAGATTACGATTTGCCAATCCCACCGGAACATCGCCACTAATGAAAATAATTGCATGGGTGAAGTAGACAAAAATTCGCATTAGATCAAAGGATTGTGATTTCTTTGAGCGATTAGTCATTATTTTGGCGTTAATCATGGTACATACATTGCTTATAACGCGTTAATCAACAACAATACCTAAACTTTTAGGCTAAAGCCGTCGCGTAGTACTCATTATAAGCGTTTAATTACTGCTTTCAGTTACGTGATGCTCCAGACCGATTGAGACACCTCGCAGTATGAAGTTAAGCCTGCCATTTGCAGATAAATTGCCAAAGATCCCACAGCGTTCCATGCCTGCCATTGGTGCGCCTGTTATGGTACTGGCCACCCTTGCGATGGTGGTTTTGCCTATTCCTGCGTTCCTGCTGGATTTATTCTTCACCTTTAACATCGCCTTAGCCATGGTGGTGTTGTTAGTGACCGTTTACACACGTCGTCCACTCGACTTTGCTGCATTCCCAACTGTACTGCTTATTGCAACCTTATTGCGCCTTGCATTGAACGTGGCGTCTACGCGTGTGGTACTTCTTTACGGTCATGAAGGGGGCAACGCCGCTGGTAACGTAATCGAAGCCTTTGGTAACGTTGTGATTGGCGGTAACTACGCCGTGGGTTTGGTCGTGTTCCTAATCTTGATGATCATTAACTTTATGGTGGTCACCAAAGGTGCGGGTCGTATTTCTGAGGTAAGTGCTCGCTTCACACTGGATGCTTTACCGGGTAAGCAGATGGCGATCGATGCAGACTTGAACGCCGGTTTGATTGACCAAGACCAAGCGCGTTTACGCCGTTTTGAAGTGACTAAAGAAGCCGACTTCTACGGTTCAATGGACGGTGCGTCTAAATTCGTAAAAGGTGATGCGATTGCGGGTATTTTAATCCTGTTCATCAATATCATCGGTGGTCTATCGATTGGTATGGCGCAATACGGATTGGGCTTCTCTGAAGCAATGCAAATCTACACCTTGCTGACCATCGGTGACGGCTTGGTGGCACAAATTCCATCGCTATTATTGTCTATCGCGGCTGCGATGATGGTAACGCGTCAAAATACTGATGAAGACATGGGCGAGCAGCTGATTTTCCAGATGTTCGACAACCCGAAAGCCCTCATGATCACCGCCGCGATTCTTGGTGTGATGGGTATCGTGCCGGGGATGCCTCATTTCTCATTCTTGTCATTAGCGGTTATCGCTGGTGGTGCAGCTTACTGGCTCGACAAAAAGCAAAAACAAAAAGCCAAAGAACCCGCCTTACCCGCTAAAGCGGAAGATGGCAGTGAACCGATTTCTCAACGTGAGTTGTCATGGGATGATGTACAACCCGTCGATATCATCGGTCTAGAAGTAGGCTATCGCTTGATTCCGTTGGTGGATCGTGACCAAGGTGGTGAACTGCTTGAGCGTGTGAAAGGGGTGCGTAAAAAGCTTTCTCAAGACTTCGGGTTCCTTATTCCTGCGGTTCATATCCGTGACAACCTAGAACTGACGCCAAACAGCTATCGCATTACCTTAATGGGCGTTGCTGTTGGTGAGGCCGAGATTCGTCCCGACCAAGAACTAGCTATTAACCCTGGCCAGGTTTACGGCATGATTGAAGGCGAACCAACCATGGACCCAGCGTTCGGTCTTGAAGCGGTTTGGATTCGTGAAGAGCAACGTGAACATGCACAAGCTCTTGGTTATACCGTTGTTGATTCTTCAACTGTATTGGCGACGCACCTAAGTCAACTACTCACCAATAACGCATCACAGCTGATTGGTCATGAAGAAGTACAGAACCTATTGGAAATGCTTGGTCGTAGCGCACCTAAGTTGGTGGAGAACTTCGTCCCTGATCAACTGCAATTAGGTGTGGTGGTCAAAGTGCTACAAAACCTACTTAACGAAGCCATCCCTATTCGCGATATCAGAACCATAGTGCAGACGTTGGCCGAGTACTCGAGTAAGAGTCAAGAACCTGACATTTTAACGGCAGCGGTGCGCATTAGCCTGAAGCGACTAATTGTTCAGGAAATCAATGGCATAGAGCCAGAGTTGCCGGTGATAACACTCATTCCTGAACTGGAACAAATATTGCATCAAACCATGCAGGCATCAGGGGGCGAATCTGCGGGCATAGAACCGGGGTTAGCTGAGCGACTTCAGTCCTCCTTGAGCCAAGCGACACAAGAGCAAGAACTGAAAGGTGAGCCTGCGGTTCTGCTGACGTCTGGCGTATTGCGTTCTACACTGGCGAAGTTTGTTAAGAACACAATACCTAACCTCCGCGTACTGTCTTACCAAGAAATACCGGACGAGAAACAGATCAGAATTGTGCAAGCCGTGGGTAACTGATCCCGCGCATCATTAATGGATTCATAGTTTGAAGATTAAACGATTTTTTGCCAAAGACATGCGAACGGCGCTGCTCCAAGTGAAAGAAGAACTTGGTGCCGAAGCGGTGATCATGTCGAATAAGAAAGTGGCGGGCGGTGTCGAGATCGTTGCGGCAATAGATGGTGAGTCCAATGCGGCACCGTCTTCGCAAGCGCAGTCGCTTCCTAATCGCAGCGCAGCTCAATCGAATCGTTATAGCGAACCTCGTCAAATGTCATCATCCGCGTCTGAGCGTTATCAAGATCGCCGTTTAGATGAAGACAGAATCAGCCTAAACGCGAACAATGAAAAATCAGGCTCGATGACAAAACGTTTCGCGAACATGCTCAAGCAATACAGTGGCGGTGCCGCTGAGTCAGATGACCACGTAGCGGAAAATGAAGATTCGCTATCGGCATTGTTGCAACGCCAAAATAAGCATCGTGAAAGCTATAACCAAGAAAAGCCAGCGCCTTACCAACCAGACTCGCCCTTGGCGAAGTTGATTGCTCAAGACAGCCGTTTTGAGCGTCCGACGCCAAAGTTGGACCCAACCCGCTACGATCGCCGCCGTCCTTCGGATGAGCGTGAAGACGCAGCGGATGAGCTGGAGAACATGCGAGAAGAGATGACATCAATTCGTCGTCTGCTTGAGCACCAAGTCTCTGGTTTGATGTGGCAAGAAGTTGAGCGCCGTGAGCCTCTAAGAGCCATGCTGATCAAACGTTTAGAGCGAATGGGTGTGTCCCCGGAGCTTGCGGATCAAATGGCATGCTATATCCCAGAAGACACTAAACCAGCGCGAGCGTGGAAAGCACTGCTTTCTCTTGTTGCAGATCAAATCACGATTCCAAAACAAGACATTTTAAAGCGTGGTGGCGTGGTTGCATTGCTTGGCCCGACAGGAGTGGGTAAAACCACGACCGTTGCGAAGCTGGCAGCACGTGCGGCGATGGAGTTTGGTGCCGATAACGTAGCCCTTGTGACAACAGATACATATCGCATAGGTGCACATGAGCAGCTCTCAATTTACGGAAGAATTATGGGTTGTCCCGTAAGAGTTGCTAAAGATTCTAACGAGTTAGCCGATGTTATATATCAGCTACGAAACAGAAGACTGATTTTGGTCGATACGGCAGGGATGGGGCAGCGAGATGTAAGGCTCTCTGAACAGCTTGATACCCTGATGCAAGAGAGTGGTGAAGTGATTCACAGCTACCTTGTTTTGCCAGCTACCGCTCAACGTCGAGTTTTGCAAGAAACACTGGATCATTTCCGACGCATTCCGCTGTCGGGCTGTATTTTGACTAAGCTTGATGAATCATTGAGCTTGGGTGAATTTATCAGCGTCGTGATTCAGAATGCGATGCCAGTGGCATACATCGCCAATGGTCAGCGCGTGCCAGAAGACATTGTGATAGCACAACCAAAATACATGATTGCGAAAGCAAATGAACTGTTAGAGAAGTCGACAGAGAACGAACCTCACTTTTGGAACAGTGACAGCGAAGGACTCTAGGGCGGCGGACTACTATGACTGAGAATATGATACACGATCAAGCAAGCGGCCTCCGTCGCTTAACACAACCATCATTGACTAAAGTAATTGCTGTTACTGGCGGCAAAGGTGGTGTGGGTAAATCAAACGTAACACTGGGTCTGGCGATCTGTATGGCTCGCCAAGGCAAGAAGGTGATGGTTCTCGATGCTGACCTAGGTCTAGCCAATGTTGACGTTATGCTCGGAATCCGTTCAAAACGTAACCTTGGGCATGTCCTTGCGGGTGAATGTGAGCTAAAAGATGCGATTGTTGAAGGCCCTTATGGTATAAAGATAGTCCCTGCAACTTCTGGCACACAAAGCATGACCGAGCTATCTCCTGCTCAACATGCTGGACTCATCCGTGCATTTGGTAGTCTTGAAGAAGAAATGGACGTACTGCTGATTGATACAGCAGCGGGCATTTCTGACATGGTGATTAGTTTTTCACGAGCAGCTCAAGATGTTGTGGTTGTTGTCTGCGACGAGCCGACTTCTATCACAGATGCCTACGCATTAATCAAGTTGTTGAGTAAAGAACATCAGGTCCAACGCTTCAAAGTTGTTGCAAATATGGTCAGAAGCTACCGTGAAGGCAGAGAATTATTCGCAAAGTTGACGCTAGTCACAGAGCGCTTCTTGAATGTCAGCCTTGAACTCGTAGCATGTATTCCATTGGATGACAAAGTTCGACAAGCCGTTAAACGACAAAAGATCGTTGTGGATGCATTCCCTCGTTCTCCAGCGGCTTTAGCAATCAGCTCATTAGCGAACAAAGCACTAACGTGGCCACTGCCGAAAACACCAAGTGGACACCTAGAGTTCTTTGTTGAAAGGTTGCTAAATCGTACTGAATTCACAGAGGACCCTTTTGGTGAATAAAGCGATTACCTACGACCAACATGGCAAGTTTAATAGCCAGCAGGCGTTCATTGAACGTTATTCTGTGTTGGTCAAGCGTATTGCTCATCACCTGTTAGGCCGTTTACCGCCGAGTGTTCAGGTAGAGGATTTAATTCAGGCCGGCATGATCGGTCTTATCGAAGCTCAGCAGAATTATGATGGTTCTAAAGGTGCGAGCTTTGAAACTTATGCAGGTATCCGTATTCGCGGTGCAATGTTAGATGACATTCGCAAAGGCGATTGGGTACCTCGTTCTGTTCATAAAAATAATCGTGAAATTAACCAAGCGGTAGCGGAGCTGGAAGGCATCTTAAATCGCGATCCGTCTGACTCTGAAGTCGCAGCGCATCTTGGTATGACACTAGATCAATACCACAGTGCGTTGACCGACATAAATTGTTCAAGGTTAGTGGGTATCGAAGATTTAGGTGTTTCTGATGACGTGATTTCACCAGCGGACGAAACCGATGACAGCAACCCATTTAAGGGCGTAGCTGATGAATCGTTTCGAAAAGCACTGGTTGAATCAATAAAACAGCTTCCGGAGCGTGAAGCTTTGGTACTTTCGCTTTATTATGACGAAGAACTCAATTTGAAAGAGATTGGCGATGTGTTGGGCGTAAGCGAATCTCGCGTAAGCCAAATACTGAGTCAAGCGATGCAACGTTTACGCACCAAGCTCAGTGCGTGGACACAAAATGACTAAACACACTGATTTTACGATTCAGTGGAGGCAATTTTGAATAAAAACATGAAGATCCTTATTGTTGACGATTTCTCAACAATGCGCCGTATTGTTAAAAACCTGCTTCGTGACTTGGGTTTCAATAACACTCAAGAAGCGGACGACGGTTTAACTGCATTACCAATGCTGAAAAAAGGTGACTTCGATTTTGTTGTAACTGACTGGAATATGCCAGGTATGCAAGGCATCGACTTGCTTAAACACATCCGTGCAGATGCAGAATTAAAGCACCTTCCTGTTCTTATGATCACAGCAGAAGCTAAACGTGAGCAGATCATTGAAGCAGCACAAGCAGGCGTTAACGGCTATATCGTTAAGCCATTTACCGCTGCAACACTAAAAGAAAAATTAGATAAAATTTTCGAACGTTTATAACTCTCTCTTTTTCTTTGTTACTCGAGTCATCACTCCTAATACCTAATACAAAAGGGTGGCTCGGTTGACGCTCAAAAAAGCAAAAGAAAGCACTAAACGTAAAAAAGGGTCTATTCAGGATGATCTCACTAGAGCAGGCGAAGTCGCTCGTTCAGATGCTAGAAAACGGGGAACAGGACCAAGCTAACACGCTTGTTGCCTCGATATATGAAGGCGACGGGAATCCGATGCTTAAAGAAATCGGAACATTAACCCGTGACCTTCATGATTCACTTAAGCAGTTCAACCTCGATCAGCGCATGACAGAAATTGCAAAAGCCGAGATACCGGATGCAAGAGACCGTCTGCAATATGTGATTGATAAAACTGAACTGGCAGCAAACAAAACGATGGATGCGGTTGAGTGCTGTTTACCTATCGCTGATAACCTGCATGAGTGCCTTCAACAAGTTCGACCTCAGTGGAACGAACTCATGCACGGACGCATTGAATTAAGCGATTTCAAAACACTTTGTCACCGTATCGATGAACTGTTAGTTCAAGTCGAAGGTGACAGTACTGAGTTGCGCGGTCAACTGACCGAAATTCTTATGGCACAGGACTTCCAAGACTTAACGGGTCAAATTATTCGCCGTGTGATCACGCTTTCTAATGAAGTGGAAGATCGCTTGGTTGAGATCTTGACCGTCTTTTCTGCAAATAAACCAGAAGAACAGACTCAAGTTTTGCCAGAACCGTCAGATAAAAAGATTAAACAATCAAGCGAAGCTGAAGGCCCTATTCTGAATCCGGAACTTAGGGAAGATGCGGTTTCATCGCAGGACGAAGTCGACGATTTGTTGTCCAGTCTTGGATTTTAAAGGTAACGTATGAGCTACGATTTAGACGAAGATATTCTTCAGGACTTTCTCATTGAGGCTGGAGAAATCCTAGAGCTGCTGTCTGAGCAGCTGGTTGAACTGGAAAATAACCCAGAAGACAAAGATCTCCTAAACGCGATTTTCCGCGGCTTCCACACCGTAAAAGGTGGTGCTGGTTTCCTATCATTAGCAGAGCTGGTTGACACTTGTCACGGTGCTGAGAACGTGTTTGACGTGTTAAGAAACGGTCAGCGTTCTGTATCGCCAAGCTTGATGGACACCATGTTAAAAGCGTTGGATACAGTCAATACGCAATTCCAAGCGGTGCAAGATCGTGAGCCACTAGATGCGGCAGATCCAGCATTGTTGGAAGAGCTTCACCGTTTGTGCAAGCCAGAGTCAGAAGACGAGGTTGTTACGGTCGCAGAAGCACCAGTTGTAACGCCAGAGATTCCTGAACCTGCTATCGAGCAGCCTGCTGCGCCAGTAGAAGCAAGCACAGCTCCAGTGAGTGTTGGGTCCGTGGATGAAATTACTCAAGACGAGTTCGAGAAACTGCTTGATGAACTGCACGGCAAAGGCTCAGCACCAGGTGCATTAACGCCTGTACCGGCTGCTCCTGCAACGCCTACTCAATCGAATGCTCCGGCAACCGATAGCGGTGATATTACTGACGATGAGTTCGAGAGGTTACTCGACGAGCTACATGGTGTTGGTAAGAGCCCATCTGCTTCTGAAATTGCTCCAGTTGAGCCGCCAAAAGCGGCAGAACCTGCTGCGCCAGCCGGCTCAGCATTTTCGAACGACAGCGATTTGATGACGGATGAAGAGTTTGAAAAACTCCTCGACGAATTGCATGGTTCAGGCAAAGGTCCTTCTCTTGAAGAGCTCGATTTTGCGACTAAGCCTGCATCAGCAAACGTTGTTCCAGAAGCGCCAAAAGCGGAACCCGCTCCAGCTCCTCAACCAGTTTCAGTAGCGGCTGCGCCTTCTCCTGCACCTGCTTCTGCTCCTAAGCCAGAAGCAAAACCGGTTGCGGTAAAAGAAGAAGCGAAAGCGCCAGCGGTTAAGAAGCCACAAGCAGAAGCGACAGTACGTGTTGATACTTCGACGCTAGACACCATCATGAACATGGTTGGTGAGCTTGTATTGGTGCGTAACCGTCTACTAAGCCTGGGTTTGAACAGCAACGACGAAGAAATGTCGAAAGCGGTAGCAAACCTAGACGTCGTGACTGCAGACCTTCAAGGTGCAGTGATGAAAACGCGCATGCAGCCAATCAAGAAAGTATTTGGCCGTTTCCCACGCG
The DNA here is from genome assembly GCF_001557775.1 of Vibrio sp. MOR3. NCBI lineage: Bacteria > Pseudomonadati > Pseudomonadota > Gammaproteobacteria > Vibrionales > Vibrionaceae > Vibrio > Vibrio sp. MOR3. Next base: position 31,496 of record NZ_LNRD01000009.1, read on the forward strand.
TTGTTCGCGACTTGGCGCGTAACCTAAATAAAGACATCGTGCTTGAAATGCGCGGTGAAGAAACCGACCTAGATAAAAACCTAGTAGAGGCGCTAGCGGATCCATTGATCCACTTGGTGCGTAACTCGGTTGACCACGGCATTGAAATGCCAGACGACCGCGCGAAAGCAGGTAAATCTCGTACTGGTAAAGTTATCCTATCTGCGTCACAAGAAGGCGATCATATCGAACTGGCTATCGTTGATGATGGCGGTGGTATGGATCCGAACAAACTTCGTGGTATCGCCGTGAAACGCGGCATGATGGACGAAGATGCGGCAGCGCGCCTGTCTGACAAAGAGTGTTTCAATTTGATCTTTGCTCCTGGTTTCTCAAGCAAAGATAAGATTTCTGATATCTCAGGTCGTGGTGTTGGTATGGACGTGGTAAAAACCGCGATCAATACACTAAACGGCTCTATCGATATTGACTCTGAATTAGGTAAGGGTACGAAGATTACGATCAAAGTACCGCTTACATTGGCAATTCTACCAACGCTAATGGTTGGCGTTGGCGGTCACCCATTTGCACTACCTCTGGCTTCTGTTAACGAGATCTTCCACTTAGATCTTAGCCGCACGAATGTGGTAGATGGCCAGCTGACGATCATCGTACGTGATAAATCTATTCCACTGTTTTACTTGCAGAACTGGTTGGCTTCTAAGTCTCCACGAGTACAAGAGCGTACGGGGCACGGTCATGTTGTTATCGTACAGATCGGCAGCCAACGTGTTGGTTTCGTGGTGGATACGCTTATCGGCCAAGAAGAAGTGGTTATCAAGCCATTAGACAATCTATTGCAAGGCACGCCAGGTATGGCAGGTGCGACTATCACGAGTGATGGCCACATCGCATTGATTCTTGATGTGCCAGACCTACTTAAGCAATATGCTGCGGCTTCACGCATTTAAGCGAAGCTGGGGTTTATAAAAGGAATAAAATGGCGATTAAAGTACTAGTCGTTGATGATTCGAGTTTTTTCCGTCGTCGCGTAAGCGAAATCATCAACTCAGAATCGCGCCTAGAAGTGATTGACGTTGCGGTTAACGGCAGAGAAGCGGTAGAAAAAGCCAAATCTCTCAAACCTGACGTCATCACGATGGATATTGAAATGCCAGTCATGGACGGTATTACTGCCGTTCGTGAAATCATGGCTGCGTCTCCTACGCCAATCCTGATGTTTTCGTCCCTGACGCATGATGGGGCGAGAGCGACACTTGATGCACTAGACGCTGGTGCGTTGGATTTCTTACCGAAGAAATTCGAAGACATCGCACGTAATCGCGATGAAGCGGTATCGCTGCTCCAACAACGAGTGATCCAAATTGCTTCCAAGCGTGCGTTTATGCGCCGTCCTATTGCGAAACCAGCGGCGACAACGGCTAATTCGACAACACGTCCTTTAGCATCTCGTTCAGCTACGCCAATGGCATCTGCACCAAGTCGCGCTATGGCTGCGAAATTCCGCGCGTCTGGTAAGAAGTATCAGTTAACGGCTATTGGCACTTCAACCGGTGGCCCTGTTGCGCTGCAAAAAATTCTAACTCGCTTACCTGTAAACTACCCGCACCCAATCGTGCTTATTCAACATATGCCAGCGACTTTTACCGCGGCGTTTGCGAGTCGTCTAAACACGCTATGCAAAATCCAAGTGAAAGAAGCGCAAGATGGTGATGTGTTGCAAGCTGGCGTTGCTTATCTTGCCCCAGGCGGCAAACAGATGATGGTTGATGGTCGTGCTGGTGCTGCTCGTCTTCGTATTATTGATGGTGGCGACCGTATGAACTACAAACCTTGTGTTGACGTAACGTTTGGCTCGGCGGCAAAAGTCTACGGCGACAAAGTCTTGTCGATGGTACTGACCGGCATGGGTGCTGATGGTCGTGAAGGTGCGCGTATGCTGAAATCGGCTGGCTCAACTATTTGGGCTCAAGACGAAGAAAGCTGCGTCGTCTACGGCATGCCTCAAGCGGTTGCGAAAGCGGGTATATCCACTGAAGATTTACCTCTCGACCGTATTGCTGAGCGCATGCTGGTCGAAGTCGGCTTAGCGTAGGAAAAATCATGATCGTTTGGAGTGTAGCAAACCAAAAAGGTGGGGTAGGCAAAACGACATCAACAGTGACGTTAGCAGGCCTATTAAGCCAAAAAGGCCATCGTGTCTTAATGGTGGATACGGACCCACATGCGTCACTGACCACGTACCTTGGTTATGATCCTGATGCTGTGACGTCGAGCTTGTTCGACCTTTTTCAGCTCAAGACGTTTACTCGTGAGACGGTAAAACCGTTGATCGTAGAAACGGATCTTGACGGCATGGACATTATCCCTGCGCACATGTCATTAGCTACGCTCGACCGTGTAATGGGCAACCGCAGCGGAATGGGGTTGATCTTAAAGCGAGCTCTACAAGCCGTTGCTCAAGATTATGATTATGTGCTGATCGACTGTCCGCCAATTCTTGGTGTGATGATGGTGAACGCACTAGCAGCGAGTGATCGCATTTTAATTCCGGTACAGACTGAATTTTTGGCCATGAAAGGTTTAGAGCGCATGATTCGCACGTTAACCATCATGCAAAAGTCTCGTCCGGGCGGGTTCAAAGTGACTATCGTGCCGACTATGTACGATAAGCGCACGAAAGCTTCGTTGCAGACGTTAACACAGCTGAAAAAGGATTATCCGAATCAGGTGTGGACCTCAGCGGTACCGATTGACACGAAATTCCGTGATGCAAGCTTGAAGCACCTGCCAGCATCGCATTTTGCTTCTGGTAGCCGTGGCGTGTTTGCATACAAGCAACTGCTAATTTACTTGGAGAGGCTAGCGTTCGATGAGCAATAACGACGTACTTTCCAGTGAACAAGCACTTGATGATTACTTCAGTGCTTTGCTTGGCGAAGAGGTCGAAGTTATTGAGCAAGAAGAAGCACTTGACTTGCTCGCTCAAGAACTATCATCTGCAGAGCCAGAGCCAGAGCCAGAGCCAGAGCCAGAGCCAGAGCCAGAGCCAGAGCCAGAGCCAGAGCCAGAGCCAGAGCCAGAGCCAGAGCCAGAGCCAAAATTGCAACTGCATTACGCTGAACCCGAGTCTTACCAATACAGCGAAATGTATTCCCCAGCATTGGAAGCGCCCAATCTGGAGGATGTACAACGATTATTAAGCCAGCTTGAATCTACAAATGTCGTAGCAGAGTTGGATATCGATGACATTCTGGAACAAAACACCATTGATATAGCTGCAGAAGCAAAGTCAATCATACAAGAACCAGTAATCGAAATCGAAGCGGCGGTTGAAGCCGTGGAAGAAATCCAAGAGTGGGACATTGAAGAAGATTCAGTGTCTGCTCTTGAGATTGAACAACCCGAACCAATCAGGGTTCAACCAGAAGTTGAAGTGGTTGAACCAAAGTTTGATGCCGATGTGGAAATTGAACAACGCATCGAGACAGAAACAGAGCTGGAGACCGAAGCGGGAGCAAAGCTACCTGATGCTTGGGAAAGCACACAACGTAGTGAAGACTTTCAAGTATTGTACTTTGATGTAAACGACGTGACGTTCGCTGTACCGCTTGATGAGCTTGGTGGCATTCATCGCATCACAGAGCTCAATCACTTAATCGGTCGACCTGCTTGGTATTTGGGTTTACAAACCAGTCGCGAACAGCAATTTGATGTCGTAGACACTGCAAAGTGGGTGATGGCAGATAAGCTTCGTGATGAAGACTACAAAGAGAATTACCAATATGTCGTCATGCTTGGTGAAAGCATGTGGGGGTTGGCAAGTAACCAGTTAATGGGAACTGAAACACTCAATATCGACAAAGTCCGTTGGCGTGAACAAGCCGGCAAACGCCCTTGGTTAGCGGGTATGGTGAAAGAAAAAATGTGTGCTTTAATTCATGTCCAAGCACTTATAGACATGCTAAACGCCGGTTTAGATGTAAAATCACTGAATTAGATTTTGGTCGGGAACGACATTAACGAGGATTAACTATGTCTCAAGCTTTTGAAGTTGAAGTGAAGAAAGATACATCGAACGACGAAGTTCTTCAGTGGGTGACGTTCCAACTTGAAGAAGAAACTTATGGTATCAATGTGATGCAAGTTCGTGAAGTGCTTCGCTACACAGAAATCGCTCCAGTTCCGGGTGCGCCAGATTACGTACTAGGTATCATCAACCTGCGTGGTAACGTGGTTACCGTTATTGATACTCGCTCTCGTTTTGGCTTAATGGAAGGCGAAGTGACTGACAATACACGTATCATCGTGATTGAGTCTGAGCGCCAAGTTATCGGTATCCTAGTCGACAGCGTTGCTGAAGTGGTTTACCTACGTTCTTCTGAGATCGATACAACCCCATCTGTAGGTACTGACGAAAGCGCTAAGTTCATTCAAGGCGTAAGCAACCGTGATGGTAAACTGCTTATTCTTGTTGATTTGAACAAGCTACTAAGCGATGACGAATGGGATGAGATGGCTCACCTATAATTGGCTGATGAATCATGGCTGAAGAAACCTTCCTATCTTTGCCGCTATTTGCAGGCGGCTTGGCTTTTGTATTTCTGATTCTGCTTTTAATGCAGTTACGCGTGCGTGCTGGCTTACAAAAGCAAATGGATCAGCAGCGTGCTCATGCGCGAAATGCTGAGAAAGAAGTACAAAAGCTGAACAAACAACTGTTGGAAGTGCGTTCTGTGGTTGTTGGTTTAGGCCAAAAAGTCACTGAACAACAAGATGTAATTCAACATCTTAATGAACGCATTCGCGAACTAGAACACGCAGATACAGACGGAAGACTGTATAGTCGCGCTTCAAAAATGGTTCAGCTTGGTGCTGATATCAACGAGTTGATTGAAGAGTGTGAATTGCCGAAAGCGGAAGCTGAATTAATGCTGTCTTTGCAGAAGAAACTTGCAGGGAAAGAGAAAATTCCACCACTAAGCAGTCAACCCTCTGATGACCCGACTTATCCACCTCGTGGAAGACGTCGATAAAAGATGAAAAAAGAAGCTACGGCTTCTTTTTTTATTTTTAAAATAAAAACTTATAATCACTTATGGTTAATTTTATTAAAATGTGACTATAAGTTAACAAAAACTCACGAACTTACATACATCATCGCTTTCTTATCCTGTTTTGTCACAACTAAGCTGTGTTAATATAGCCGCTCATTCATTTTTTAGTTGAAGCCCTATGTTAGAAGTCTCTAACCTAACTGCGATCCGTGACGAAAGGGTCCTGTTTGAAAACCTGCAATTTGAAATTAAGCCTGGTGAGCTTGTCCAAATAGAAGGACGAAACGGCACAGGTAAAACGACATTGCTGCGAATCATTATCGGGTTAGGGGACAGAGAAGAGGGCATCATCAAATGGAAAGGCGAAATCACGGAAAAATCTCGTGACGTCTTTCATCAAGACTTGCTCTTCCTTGGGCATCAAACTGGCGTAAAACGCGAGTTGACGGCATTCGAAAACCTACGCTTTTATCAATCTATTCACAATAACCGTTCTTCTGATGACGAAATCTTTGCTGCATTGACTCAAGTTGGTCTTGCAGGTAGAGAAGATGTGCCTGTAGCACAACTTTCTGCCGGTCAGCAACGACGTGTTGCGCTTGCTCGATTGTGGTTGAGTAAACAAATTCTATGGATTTTAGATGAGCCGTTGACGGCAATTGATAAACAAGGTGTGAAGGTGCTTGAATCATTGTTTGCAAATCATGCTGATAATGGTGGCATCGTTATTCTGACTACACACCAAGATATGTTTGCAGATAGCTCTAAACTTAGAAAAATAAAATTGGGTGATTAGTATGATTTCGTCCATGACCACCATTATCCGCCGTGAGTTGTTGATTGCATTTCGTCGTCAGGCAGACATTCTGAACCCGCTGTGGTTCTTCATTATCGTGATCACACTTTTCCCTCTTAGCATCGGTCCAGAGCCTAATTTGTTAGCACGTATTGCAGCTGGCATCGTTTGGGTTGCTGCGTTGCTGTCTGCCTTATTATCATTAGAGCGTCTATTCCGTGATGATTTTCAAGACGGTGCGCTAGAGCAAATGATGCTGATGCCAATTCCGTTGCAACTTGTTGTGATTTCTAAGGTCATAGCACATTGGTTGTTAACTGGATTGCCGCTAATTCTAATTAGCCCATTATTGGCGATCCTGCTTTCTCTTGATTTCAATACTTGGTTGTCTGTGGTTTTGACACTCGCGATCGGAACTCCGACGCTAAGTTTTATCGGTGCCATTGGTGTGGCGCTGACAGTTGGGTTACAAAAGGGCGGCGTTCTTCTGAGTTTGCTTATTCTGCCGCTCTACATCCCAATTCTGATTTTCGCTACATCCGCGATTGATGCTGCAGCATTAGGTATCGCGTATAACGGACAACTGGCTATTTTAGGGGCCATGTTGATGGGGGCCGTTACCCTCACCCCGTTTGCTATCAGCGCGGCGCTAAGAGTTAGTGTTAACTAACTCAGTAAAGTGCGGATTAAGCGACGTTTGATCAAAGAATTATTATTAAAGCACTGCTACGGTCTCGACCCTCTAGACAGTGTCCCTGAAGTAAGAGTGAGAACTTAACATGTGGAAATGGCTACATCCTTATGCCAAGCCTGAAGCAGCTTATCACCTAAGTGGTAAGTTTCTCCCTTGGTTTTCTGTTTTGGCCCTCGTATGCCTGTCGGTTGGTACCGTATGGGGGCTTGCGTTCGCGCCTTCGGACTACCAGCAAGGCGACAGTTTCCGAATCATTTATATTCACGTGCCTTCAGCCATTTGGTCGATGGGTGTTTACATGTCGATGGCCATTGCCGCATTTATTGGTTTGGTTTGGCAGGTTCGCCTTTCAGAAATGGCCGCACTCGCCATGGCACCAATTGGTGCAGTGTTTACTTTTATCGCTTTGCTTACTGGCGCGGTGTGGGGAAAGCCAATGTGGGGCACTTGGTGGGTATGGGATGCACGCCTAACCTCAGAACTCATTCTTCTATTCCTATATCTTGGTGTTATTGCGCTGTACCACGCGTTTGACGATCAAAAAACCGCCGCAAAAGCCGCTGGTATTCTTGCGATTGTTGGCGTTGTTAACCTACCTATCATCCACTTTTCTGTGGAGTGGTGGAACACGCTACATCAAGGCGCAACCATTACGAAATTTGAAAAGCCATCCATTTCATCCAACATGCTTTGGCCGCTGTTGTTGAACATCTTTGGCTTTGCGTTCTTCTTTGGTGCAGTGACTATGGTGCGTTTCCGTAATGAAATCATCAGTAAAGAAAGTCACCGTCCTTGGGTTCGCAAACTCGCATCTGAAAAAACTCAGTGAGGTAATTAATCATGCATTTTGAATCTCTGAGCGAATTATTTGCCATGGGTGGCTACGCATCATACGTATGGAGCGCGTTTGGTATTACTTTCTTGTCTATGCTGATTCTTTTGATTTCAAGCGTCCGTCGTGGGGATGCGTTATTGAAAGAAGTTCAAGCAAAAATTGACCGCCAAGCGCGTATCGACGCGGCGAAGAATATGGAGAACACGTTATGAACCCGAGACGTAAAAAGAGGCTGGGCATTGTCCTCGCTATCTTTATCGGCATCAGTGCAACCATTGGTTTGATGTTGTATGCGCTTAACCAAAATATGGACCTTTTCTATACTCCAACAGAGTTAGTTAATGGTAAGCCTGATGGTACGAAACCGGAAGTCGGTCAACGCTTGCGTATCGGCGGTATGGTTGTTGTAGGTTCAGTTCGCCGCGACCAAGACTCTCTGAAAGTGCGTTTTGATCTACACGACGTGGGTCCAAAAGTGACGATCGTGTATGAAGGTATCCTTCCAGACTTGTTCCGTGAAGGTCAGGGTATCGTAGCTCAAGGCGTACTTAAAGATGCAACAACGGTTGAAGCGTTTGAAGTGCTAGCGAAGCACGACGAAGAGTACATGCCACCTGAAATTGCAGAAGCGATGAAGAAAACCCATGAGCCTTTGCAGTACACCACTGAACAAAAACAAGGAAGCGACCAATGATTGCTGAAATCGGTCACTTTGCCCTCATTTTATCGCTTGCGATGGCAGTACTGCTAAGCGTACTGCCGTTATGGGGCGCATCAAACAATAACACGATGCTGATGAATACAGCACGACCGCTATCTTGGTCGATGTTCATCATGCTATTTTTCTCATTCGTGATCTTATGTTGGGGTTTCTATACCAATGATTTCACGTTGCAATACGTGGCAAGTAACTCAAACAGCCTACTACCTTGGTACTACCGTCTAACGGCAGTTTGGGGCGCGCACGAAGGTTCACTGTTGCTTTGGGTGCTTATCCAAGCTGGTTGGACTGTGGCTGTAGCGACATTTAGCCGCGGTATGCCACAAGAATCGGTTGCACGTGTGCTTGCTGTGATGGGCATGATTTCAGTTGGTTTCTTGCTGTTCATCATTCTTACTTCAAACCCGTTCCTACGTACGTTGCCATTCTTCCCTGTTGATGGTCGTGACCTGAACCCACTTCTTCAAGATCCGGGTTTGATTGTTCACCCGCCAATGCTTTACATGGGCTATGTAGGCTTCTCGGTTGCGTTCTCGTTTGCGATTGCTTCTCTAATGACAGGCCGTCTTGATACGGCTTGGGCTCGTTGGTCTCGCCCTTGGACTACAGCTGCATGGGTTTTCCTAACACTAGGTATCGCACTAGGCTCTTGGTGGGCGTACTACGAACTTGGCTGGGGTGGCTGGTGGTTCTGGGATCCAGTAGAAAACGCATCATTCATGCCTTGGCTAGCGGGTACGGCTCTCATGCACTCTCTAGCGGTGACGGAAAAACGCGGTACGTTTAAAGCATGGACAGTATTACTGGCAATTTCTGCATTCTCATTAAGTTTGCTTGGTACCTTCTTGGTTCGTTCCGGTATTCTGGTGTCGGTACACGCATTCGCGTCTGACCCATCTCGCGGTATGTTTATTCTAGGTTTCCTCGTTTTCGTCATTGGTGGTTCACTCCTGTTATTTGCAGTGAAAGGGGCGGCGGTTCGGGTTCGCGGTAACTTTGATTTGGTTTCGCGTGAGAACGCGCTACTTGGGAACAACGTGCTTCTGATTGCTGCACTGGTCGTCGTACTAGTTGGTACATTGCTGCCATTAGTTCACAAACAAATTGGTCTTGGTTCAGTATCTATTGGTGCGCCATTCTTCGACATGCTGTTCGCATGGTTGATGATGCCGTTTGCCTTCCTGTTAGGTATTGGTCCTATGATTCGCTGGAAGCGCGATAATCTATCTAAGCTTATTAAGCCGATGATTGTTTCCGGTGTGCTTGCCTTCGCATTAGCGGCAGTGTGCGTGTTCCTGTTCGCAGACTTCTTCTCAGTGATGGCTTACATCGGTTGGGTAATGGCAATCTGGATCATTGCAATGCATTGCTTTGAATTGTACGAGCGTGCGACGCACCGTCACAGCTTTGGTGAAGGTGTTCGTAAATTGCAACGCAGCCACTGGGCAATGATGCTTGGTCACATTGGTTTAGCCGTTACTGTGATTGGTATTGCGATGGTGCAAAACTACAGCATCGAACGTGACGTACGTTTGGCGCCTGGTGAGCACTTCAAGATTTACGGTTACGATTTCTACTTCTCAGGTCTACGTGACAAAGATGGTCCAAACTACGATGGTTACATCGCGGACTTCGAAATCACCAATGATGGTAAGTACGTGAACACGCTACACGCTGAAAAACGTTTCTACCGCACGGCGAAGTCGATGATGACTGAAGCGGCTATTGATCGCGGAATTACTCGTGATTTGTACATCGCGATGGGCGAGCGTCTAGACGACAACCGTTCGTGGGCAGTACGTATTTACTACAAACCATTCGTTCGTTGGATCTGGGCTGGTTCATTGATCATGTCTTTAGGTGGTGCGCTTGCTATCTCTGATAGACGTTACCGCTTCCGCAAGACGGCTAAGAAAGACGGAAAGTCAAAGCTAGCGGAAAAGGAAGCATAATATGAATAAGAAAGTCTTATTTATCCCGTTGGTCGCTTTTATGGTTTTGGCGGGTATCTTCGCGACTCAGTTGGTTCGTAACCAAGACGGCGACGATCCAACAAAATTGGAATCAGTACTGGTAGGTAAGCCAGTACCTGAGTTCCACCTAGAAGATTTAGCGGAACCGGGTAAGCAATACGACCAGTCGATCTTTAAAGGTGAGCCGCTGTTGCTTAACGTTTGGGCGACTTGGTGTCCAACTTGTTACGCTGAGCACAAATACTTAAACGAACTTGCAGGCAAAGGCGTGAAGATCATCGGTATGAACTACAAAGATGATCGTAATAAAGCGATTGGTTGGTTAAACGACCTTGGTAATCCATACCTAATCAGCTTGTTTGATGGAAGCGGTATGTTGGGCCTAGACCTTGGTGTTTACGGCGCTCCTGAAACGTTCATCATCGATGCCAATGGTGTGATTCGCTACCGTCATGTTGGCGATGTGAACCCTCGTAACTGGGCTGAGACCCTAGAGCCGCTTTATACCAAATTGGTTGAGGAGGCGAAGCAATGAAAAAGTTTATTCTAGCGGCGCTCGCTGCAATGACATTTTCGCTTGCAGCACACGCTGCAATCGAAGTGTATGAGTTTGATAACTTAGAGCAAGAACAACAGTTCAAAGAGCTCGGTCATACGCTTCGTTGCCCTAAATGTCAGAACAACACGATTTCTGACTCAAACGCAGAGCTTGCTCAAGACCTGCGTCACAAGGTTTATGAAATGACCAAAGACGGTAAGTCTAAAGATGAAATCGTTGACTACATGATTGCCCGTTACGGTAATTTTGTGACTTATAACCCTCCGTTTACCATGGCAACCGCGATTCTTTGGCTTGGTCCATTTGCTGTTGTTTTAGGTGGCTTTGGTTTGATCGTGCTTCGCAGCCGTAAAGCCAAAGTAAAAACTGTTCAAGATAGCGATGAAAATTGGGATGAGAACAAAGAAGCTCGTCTTAAAGCGCTACTTGATGAAGAGAACAACGGAGATAAGAAGTAATGACACTATTTTGGATTTCTACCGTTGTTTTAACGCTGATTGCTTGCGTGTTGGTCGCTTTGCCACTGCTAAAGCAAAAAGCAAACAACGATGAAGTATTACGTGACGAGCTAAACAAAGCGTTCTATAAAGACCGACTTTCTGAGCTTGAAGAAGAAACCGATGAAGGCTTGGTCGAGAGCCAAGACGAGTTGATTTCTGATTTGAAACAGTCGCTACTGGATGACATCCCAAGTGAAAAAACACAAGGCGAAACCAAAGTTTCTCCAATGGCGGTATTGATTCCTTCGGTTATTTTAACAGTGGTATTGAGTTACGGTCTTTACTACAAGTTTGGTGCCTCTCAGGACGTTGTTAAGTGGCAGGAAGTCACGTCAAACCTACCTGAACTTTCGAAGAAGTTGATGTCAGCATCGTCTGAGCCTTTAAGCGAAGATGAAATGGATGACTTATCGTTAGCACTTCGTACGCGTCTGCATTACCAACCAGATGATTCAACAGGTTGGCTGCTTCTTGGTCGTATCGCTCTGGCTAATCGTGATGTCACAACCTCGATTGATGCAATGGAGAAAGCGTACAAGCTGGAGCCGAAAGATCCTGACGTACAACTCGGTTACGCTCAAGCTTTAATGCTGTCTCAAGACGAGATGGATCAAGCGACAGCACGTTCTCTGCTTGGCAAGCTAATGCAGCAAGACTATGTCGACCTACGTGTATTCTCGCTGTTGGCATTCGATGCGTTTGAGCGACAAGATTTCCCTGCAGCGATTAAATACTGGGGCATCATGCAGCAGATGATTGGTCCAGAGGATAGCCGTTACGAAATGCTAGGTCGCAGTATCGAAAGTGCGCGTAAGCAAATGGGTGAGGCGGTGTCTCCAGATAAAAGCGTGGCAGTGACGATTAACGTTGCTCCAGAAGCTCAATTGGACCCAAATGCAGTATTGATTGTATCTATTCATCGCGCAGACGGCTCCCCAATGCCAGTTGCAGCAGCGCGCTATCCACTAGGGACTTTCCCTCGTACCGTGGTTTTAGACGACGGTAATGCGATGATGGAAGGGCAGAAGCTGTCGTCGTTAGAGAAACTGATGGTACGTGTTCGTATCGACTCTGACGGTAACGTAGCGACTCGTGACCATGATTGGCACGGCGAAAGTGAAGCGGTTGAATTTGGTCAACCAGTGGATGTGATGATCGATAAGCAGTATCAATAAATCTATCCTGTCTCTGATAGTGGACACTTTGTGATTGTCCTATCGCTTTTGTGGTATGACTACCAACTATCGAGTAGAATGATGAAGGCCAGCGCTTGCTGGCCTTTCTTTATTTATATACCCAAGTGACTTTTTAAGAGCAGTATCGCGTACATCAATCTTTAAGGTTGCTTAGGTATATTAATCGTCGTTATGGAACGCAGAATGTATAACAAGGGTAAATCCACCTTCTTGTTGTTGTTTGCAGTTGGAATGGTTGGCTGTTCGACTGCGCCTGAAGAGGCGGCAACAGAAGAAAACAAAACGAATCAAACGACTTCTGGTGTTTATGATCCGTTAGAAGGCTTCAACCGCGCGATGTGGGAAATCAACTACGATTACCTTGATCCGTATTTGGTTCGTCCTATCTCTCTTGCGTATGTGGACTACACGCCAGTCCCAGTTCGCTCAGGTATCGCAAACTTTTTGGCGAACTTAGATGAGCCAGCAAGCGTGGTTAACAATTTGGTAATGGGAAACGGCACTAAAGCGGTCGATCACTTTAACCGATTCTGGATTAACTCGACTTTTGGTGTACTTGGCTTGTTCGATATCGCGACAGCGGCGGGTATCACCAAATACGATAACAAAGAGTTCAGTAGTGTGGTGGGTCATTATGGAGTAGGAAATGGTCCTTACTTCATGGTACCTGGTTACGGCCCATATACGTTGCGCGAAGTAACAGATACGGTAGATGGTATGTATTTGCCGCTTTCTTACCTTAACTTCTGGGCTGGTCTTGGTAAGTGGGCATTGGAAGGTATGGAAAAGCGTGCACTGATTGTTCCACAAGAAGCGCAGTTAGAAGCCTCTCCAGACCCATACGTATTAACGCGTGATATTTATCTTCAGCGTCAAGATTTCAAAGCAGAAATCAACAATACGGATGAAGTGAATGAGGACGAAGAAGCGTACTTGGACGAGTACTTAGAAGAAGACTTCTAAACGTTTTCTACAGACAAACAAAAAGGCTTGGTGAAAACCAAGCCTTTCTTTTTATCGGTAACTTTCTTTTATCGATAAATAGCGTTTAGATTAGAACTTGTAGTTCGCTTGAACACCGATTAGCCAAACGTTGCCCGTTACCTCACCTTCAAATGCACCACCGAAAACGGCTGCTTCGTTATCAGATGCATCACGAGGTTCGCTGATTGGCGCATCTTTCGCAAAGATGTAAGTAAAGCCAGCGTCTAGAGTTAGGTTTTTAGACCATTCATAGCCTGCACCAACACTTAGCCATAGACGGTCAGTCTCTGGAATTGTTGTTGTACGGTACTTGTCATCAACTGCAGACATGTCGTAAGCAACGCCTGAGCGCAATGTCCATTTTTGGTCAAGCTTGTAAGTCGTACCTACAGCAAAGCGGTAGTTATCTTCCCAGTTTTCCGATTTGATTAGATCAGATGAATCAGGGAAATCTGCCACTAGCTCTTTAAAGCTGCTCCAATCTGTCCAGTTAATGCTTGCGTGTACTGCTAACTGGTCATTTAGTTGGTGGAAGCTCGCTAGTTCAGCTGTCGCTGGCAAGGTAAGGTCCATTGAACCTGCTTTTTTCGCGTTAGGGTTCACTGGGTTGAATGCAAGACCATTCGCGTGACCTTCTAGGGTCAGATCTACCGCTGATTTATATGCGAAACCGATGCGGTTGTTATCATTGATCTGCCATGCAGTACCCACTTGCCAACCCCAAGCGGTGTCATCACCTTCCATGTATTTAAGTGTTTGACCCGGTAAAGTCGGTTTCACTAAACCCATCTGAGGTGGCATTACCGCGCCAATGCTACCATCTGCGATGATGTAACGGATACCACCACCAATGCTTACCGCTTCATTTAGTTTGTAAGCCGCGTTCAGGTTCGCTTCCATCGACGTTACGCTAGCTTGGTTACCAAAGTTTGCTGCAGCAAAATCTTTACCTAGGTCTGTTTCCATACCGTAGTTAGTGCCAAAGGCTAGACCAATAGCAAACTTGTCGTTGTACTGGTGAGATAGGTAGAAGTTAGGGATAACAGCATCGTGTGCAAAGTCATGTGAACTTGCTTTATTAGAACCATTTACAAATGTCGATGTGCCATCAACATCAATATTAGGGTTTACATAAATAGCGCCAACAGACACTTGTGTGCCTTCTAGGTACGTTAGCATTGCTGGGTTACGCCACTGTGCACCTGCGTTATCAGCCATCGCTGCTTCACCAGCGTATGCACGACCTAGGCCAGTCGCAGAGTATTCTGCAAGTTGGAAACCTGCTGCGTTTGCAACGCCTGAAGTGCTTAATAGGCCGAATGCCACTGCTGCTGAAAGGAGAGTCTTGTTGGTTTTCATTGTAATGTTCGCTGAGTTATTTATAACGTGGGGCGAAAGTTTACGTCTAGAGTTATTACTTTAAAAATGAAAATCCAATAAAACAGTGTTTTCAGGTTAATTATCTATTGGTAGTTAAATATGTAGTTAATTTATCTAACTGTAAAGGCGTTGTGAAGAATTTTCAGCGAACAACTGTGAGTTCTAATAACTGCTTTTAGTTACACGTGTGCGCTCAGATTAGGTGAGGGATAAATGATAGATAAGAAAAAAGGCTGGAATTCCAGCCTTTTATATAGAGAGTGTTTATATTAGCTTCATGCGTAATGCTTAGAAGCTGCGGCTGTATTGTAAGCCGAATAGAATCGCATCTGCGCGAGTTGTACCTGTAAAGGAGCCTGTTGGAGCACTTGTCTCTACAACATCTACATCTTTACCTACCAGATATGTAAAGCCAAGATCGATGTTCGAGCTTGAATCTAGATGATAAGTGAAGCCACCAGAGAACCATTGACGATCAGAATCAGGTACAGAAACTGAAGTTAGGTCAGCTTGAGCACTTGTGTCGTACATGTAGCCCGCACGTAGTGTCCAATCATTATTTAGGTAGTAAGTACCACCAATAGCGTAGTGCCAACCATCTTGCCACTCATACGGCTTGTCGTAGCTACCAGTTAGAACGGAGTCTTTTAGATTGCGGAATTCGATTTGATCGAATGTACCCCAACCGATGTATTGGATGCTGTAGTGAACCGCAAATTTAGTATCTTGAATTTTGTGGTAGCCAGAGAACTCTGCCATATCAGGTAGCGGAAGAGTAATCTTTTGGCCCTTATCGTCTTTAGCTTCCATTTCTGGGCTGTAACGGTAAGAGAAACCAAAACGGTTGTTTTCATCTAGCTCAAATACAGTACCTACGTTGAAACCAACAGCCCAACCATCTGCACCATCTACATCTAGAAGAGGCATTGGTAGAACTTCTGCTTCACGTTTCATTGTACCTTGACCGTAGATTAGGTCGATGCCAGCACCGAAGCTCCATTGGTCGTTTAGACGGTAAGAACCCGCTAGACCAAAGTTTGCGCTTTTCACATCTGTAAGGCCGCCGTATTCGCGAGCAGCAAAGCTGTCATCAAATTCAGTTTTAGTACCGAAGTTTGAGTATGCGTTTACACCCCAAGCGAATTTGTCATTAACAGGAACGATTAGGTGGATATTTGGTGCGATAGAAGTGTCACCTGCATCGTCATAGTTAGATGATGTACCTAGAGGAGCTGTTACGCCGCGGTACGTCGCATCTTTAACTTCAATCATTGAAGTAATGCTTTCAAAACCAAGCGACAGTTCCATTTTATCAAATAGAGCCATTGCTGCTGGGTTACGAGCCATTACAGATGCGTTGTCTGCAATTACTGCATCACCTGCGAATGCACGACCGATACCAGTCGCTGATTGTGCGTTTAGCTGGAAACCAGCTGCCATTGCTTGACCAGATGCCATTGCAACCGTCACTGCTAGGAGAGTCTTTTTAAACAGACGCGTATTCTGAGTCATTTTTTATTCCTTATGGGTTTCGTCTCTTTGGACGATAAGTTGAGCATTTGCTCAGTGGCGCAGATAGTAGTATTAAGAGTGGACCATACAAATCCGACCATTGGATAAATTTGAATAAAAATTGCAGAAATGATGTCTAAATGTCGGGAAATTGCATCTAAAGTGTGTAATTTAGAGTTTTGACTCTAAACTTGATTGGTGGGGTGAATGTTTTTATTGGTATCTATAAGAAAAAGCCGCTAAATTTCGAGATTTAGCGGCTTTTCACGTTTTATCGATGCGGTATTAAGGAACTTGTTACATAGGTTCCATCATCGGAGCAAGCTTAGCTGCAATAGCATCGATATCCTCGCCATTGCTACCAACAAGAATCATACTGGCTTTGCCCACCGGTTTCACAACACCACTCATACCATCTTTATCAAAGTCGACTTTCTGGTCACTCTTCACATCAGTCACAAACATGGTGACTCTGCCTTCTTTACCTTGGAAGACGACATGAAGCGCATTGTTCGACTCACCAAAACCACAATGGTTTAGGTAGTAAACGTGATATGGAAAATCACCGTTTATTTGGTAATGGAAAGGCATCATTTTCGCGTTGACTTGTTTATTCGAAACATCTTCATCGATGTTACGGACAAACGGTTCTTCTGCCACTACGTGTTTCATTGCGGTGTCTGCCAGACTTGCTTGCGCTGGAGAAACAATAACGTTACCCCAGTTAATCTGACCTACAAGTAAACCAGCAGTAAATGCAACGGATGCCGCCAAAGCCATCGCTTTACGTGCGAAATTAGGTCTGACTATCTTTTCATCTTCTAATGCATTTGATGTTTGGTTAAACAAAATCTTGTCGGCGAGATCTTCTGGCACATCCACATTCATGGCTTGCTTAATCTTTAGATCGAGGTCCAAAACGTCTTCAACAAACTTACTGTTAGCGTCGTTCTCAGCTAAAGCTTGCAGAATCTTTTCATCCTTCTGTTTTGGATCCGACAAAATACGACGACGAAATTCTAAATCATCCATTTTTTTGTCCTCTCTGAGTATCTTGAGAATCCAACATCTCTTTTAGTTGATTGCGGGCGCGGAAAAGGCGCGTCATTACCGTGTTTTTGTTCAGTTCCAAAATGTTACCGATTTCTTCTCCGCTGAAACCGCCTACAACTTGGAGGAACAAAGGTTCACGATATTCGACATCAAGCTTCATTATTTGAGCTTGTAGCCATTCCTGCTGATGATGTGGGTCATCGCTGACTTTAGCATCATTGCCGTAGTCATCGATATCAACCAAATCAAATTGTTTGCGTTCGAAGCGGCGCGCATTTTCTCGTCTCAGAATGGTAATAAGCCAAGATTTCGCAGCCTTTTCATCTTGAAGGCTATCGAGAGACTTCCACGCACGCAGACAGGTTTCTTGAACCAAATCTTCTGCAACCGCCTTTTCCTTGCATAACCAGTATGCGTAGCGATATAAGTCTCTGTGATAGCCCCGAACAAGAGCTTCGTATTTTCTTTGTCTGTCCATATCAGAGTTGACCGGACTGTCGGAATTTTTCTTTCCAAACATTTTAAATATTGCCACAGGAGCCTCCGTCTTGCTCTGTGAGGTCATATATACCGCTTATATTTATAATCGAACCGACTACACTTTTTGTAGTTTAGCAGCAGCACAATATACGTCTTCAACGATCAAGCACTTATTTGAAGTGATGATAATTTATTTTTTATTGTTGTCAGTGAGGCGTTTTACCTCATTTGGTTGGCTACTTGGTCAGTCTTCAAATCCTATTCCTGCAAGAAACCATAAAATCACCATAAAAATTGATCTATTTCAAAATCTCATACAGTGAAGGGGCTATAGTACATCTTGTCATCTAGTTAGTCATTGCGACTAACATGTTGAGCAAGATGACACTTCCTTTTGAAGGCTGACTTTACTTTCTCCTAATCAGGAAACTGATTAATTTTACAATTGGCGTATGTTAATTGTTTTATAGATATTCCGACCACACAATATTGTGTGGTTTTTTTTTGCTTCAATTTTACCCACAGCACACTTCTTCTCTTTTTAAGTCACTATAGTTAAGCAATCTTAATCGCATAAGAATCAATGAACTAGAGTAATAGATCTACTCGCTTCACGTTTATTTAAACGCACGTTTGATAAATTTAACAAGTTGATTACAATGCATGAGGTCAGACCTCTTGTATTTAAGGAGAAACAATGGGCAAGCAGGAAGTAAAAACACGCCATGGTGAACGTGTTGCTATTGTCGCAGGGCTCCGAACTCCCTTTGCTCGTCAAAGCACTGAGTTCAGCCAGGTGCCAGCGGTCGATTTAGGAAAAATGGTAGTGAGCGAAATGCTTGCTCGCACAGACATCGATCCGAAACTCATCGAACAAGTGGTATTTGGACAAGTAGTTCAAATGCCAGAAGCACCAAACATTGCACGTGAAATTGTGCTTGGTACAGGAATGCACATCCACACTGACGCTTACAGTGTTACTCGCGCGTGTGCGACCAGCTTCCAAGCTGCTGTCAATGTTGCCGAAAGTATTATGGCTGGCAGCATTGATGTGGGGATTGCTGGTGGTGCGGACTCTTCTTCTGTGTTGCCTATTGGTGTATCAAAAACGCTGGCTGCTAATTTGCTGGCGCTCAGCAAAACCAAAACGCTGGGTCAAAAGCTCAACATTCTTAAAAAACTCAGCTTCAAAGATTTGATGCCAGTGCCGCCGGCAGTGGCTGAATACTCGACGGGTCTCTCAATGGGTCAGACTGCCGAGCAAATGGCGAAGTCACACGGAATTACTCGTGCAGAGCAAGATGCGTTGGCGCACCGTTCTCATTCTCTAGCTTCGCAAGCTTGGAAAGACGGCAAAATCCAAGACGAAGTGATGACTGCTTTCCCAGAACCTTACAAAAAATGGATCTCTGAAGATAACAACATTCGTCATGATTCGACATTAGAAGGTTATGCAAAATTGCGTCCGGCTTTTGACCGCCAATACGGTAGTGTAACAGCCGCAAACAGTACGCCATTAACCGATGGTGGTGCCGCTGTGATGCTAATGCGTGAAGGTAAAGCGAAAGAGCTTGGGATGGAAATTCTTGGCTACATTCGCGGTTATGCATTCTCGGCTATTGGCGTTGAAATGGATATGTTGATGGGGCCAACTTACGCGACATCGAAAGTATTAGAAAATACCGGATTGGAACTCTCAGATCTTACGCTTATTGATATGCACGAAGCGTTTGCAGCTCAAGCACTTGCAAATGTGAAGATGTTTGCTTCTGATAAATTTGCCCAAGAAAACCTAGGTCGCGCGAAAGCGATTGGCGAGATCGACATGGACAAATTCAATGTCCTTGGCGGTTCAATTGCTTACGGTCACCCATTTGCTGCGACTGGCGCTCGTATGATGACACAAACGTTACGTGAGCTGAAACGTCGTGGTGGTGGTCTTGCGTTGAATACTGCGTGTGCCGCAGGTGGTCTTGGTGCAGCAATGATTTTGGAGGTTGAGTAATGAGCGAGCAAAAAGCATTTAGTCTAAAGATTGATGAGCAGAACATTGCTTGGCTAGCCATCGATGTGCCAAACGAGAAAATGAACACGTTGCAAGCGGCGTTTGCAGATGAGATGAAAGAGATTTTCGCTCAACTGAAAGACACCAACGGCGTAAAAGGGATGATCATCCATTCCTTAAAACCAGATAACTTTGTTGCGGGTGCCGATGTACGAATGCTCGAAGCGTGCACGACGGCAAGTGAAGCTGAAGCCTTAGCCAAGCAAGGCCAAGACTTGTTCCAGCAGTTGTCTGAGCTGCCTTATCCGGTTGTCGCAGCGATTCATGGTCCATGTCTGGGTGGCGGTTTAGAGCTTGCTCTCGCGTGTGACTACCGAGTGTGTACTGATTCCGATAAAACGCGTCTTGGTTTGCCTGAAGTGCAACTTGGTTTGCTGCCTGGTTCTGGTGGTACTCAACGTCTTCCACGTTTAATTGGTCTGTTGCCCTCGTTAGATTTAATCCTTACAGGTAAACAACTGCGTGCGAAGAAAGCGAAAAAATTGGGTGTGGTTGACGCATGTGTGCCAGAGACTGTCTTGCTTGATGTCGCGAAGATGCATGTCGAAAAAGGCAAGAAGAAAGGCAAACAAAAGCAATCGACCAAAGAGAAATTGATGTCGGGCAGCGGCTTAGGTCGTAAGTTTGTGTTTGAGCAAGCAGCGAAAAAAACTAATGAAAAAACGCGTGGTAACTACCCTGCAACCGTGGCTATCCTAGAAGTTATTCAACACGGTCTTGAGAAAGGTTTTGCTCAAGGCCAAGAACTTGAAGCAAAGCGCTTTAGCGAATTGGTGATGAGCTCTGAATCAAAAGCATTACGCTCTATTTTCTTTGCTACCACTGAAATGAAGAAAGAGAATGGTACAGAGGCTGAGCCCGCATCGGTCGGTCGAGTTGGTGTACTTGGTGGTGGTTTGATGGGGGCGGGTATTAGCCACGTTTCCGTCGCCAAAGCAAAAGTGCCAGTGCGTATTAAAGATGTTAGTAACGACGGTGTGCTTAACGCATTGAACTACAACTACAAGTTGTTTGATAAGCAACGTAAGCGCCGCATTATCTCTAAAGCGGGTCTGCAAGCGAAGATGCTGCAACTGTCTGGCGGCATTGACTTTACAAGCTTCAACCATATTGATGTAGTAATTGAAGCCGTGTTTGAAGATCTTGACCTTAAACAGACGATGGTTGCGGATATTGAAGCGAATGCGAAACTAGATACTATTTTTGCGACCAATACGTCTTCTTTGCCGATTCACAAAATTGCGGAAAAAGCAGAGCGTCCAGAAAACATCGTCGGTTTACACTATTTCAGCCCAGTAGAGAAAATGCCGCTGGTGGAAGTGATTCCTCACGAGACGACGTCGGATGAAACCATTTCTACCGTGGTTGCGCTTGCGAAGAAACAAGGTAAAACGCCAATCGTTGTGAAAGATAAAGCAGGCTTTTACGTAAACCGTATTCTTGCACCTTACATGAATGAAGCCGCACATATCTTGTTGGCAAATGAGCCAATCGAACAACTGGACAATGCACTACTCGATTTTGGTTTCCCGGTTGGCCCAATTACTTTGCTTGATGAAGTTGGTGTCGATATTGGCGCGAAGATCATGCCAATCTTGGTTAACGAATTGGGCGAGCGATTTAAAGGCCCAGACGTATTCGAAACACTACTGAACGACGGTCGTAAAGGTCGTAAGAGTGGCAAAGGTTTCTATACCTATAAAGGTAAGAAGAAGGAAGTTGATAAGTCAGTGTACAAACTGCTGAACTTAACGCCTGAATCAAAACTGAGCGACAACGACATTGCTTTGCGCTGCGTGCTGCCAATGTTGAACGAAGCCGTTCGTTGTTTGGATGATGGGATCATCCGTTCTCCACGCGATGGTGATATCGGTGCGATCTTTGGTATTGGTTTCCCACCATTCCTAGGTGGTCCATTCCGTTACATGGATCAATTCGGTTTGAAAGAACTGATTGAGAAAATGAACGAGTTTGCATCGAAATATGGTGATCGTTACGCGCCATGTGATGGCTTACTCACTCGCGCGGGTGAAGGTCGTAATTTCTACGACTAATCTGTCTATTTAGGTAATAAAAAGGCTTGCACTGCGCAAGCCTTTTCTAATTTTGCTCGTTAAATCTGATTAACCCAAACCACAATCTTTTGGTCGTAATTGAAACTCTTCAATCGATCCAATTTCTAAACCAAGATTAACTCGCGGAGCATCTGCGTGTGCTATACCTTGCGAGTGCATGACCAAACGGTTTGCTGTACGCGGTTTTAACTCGTTGACAACAAAGCGGATCATATCGGTACGAGTAAGCCCTTTAAGCTCTTCTAGTACTTTTTCACGTTGATTGAAATCCGTGTCTTTGTTGCCAATAGCGACCCACAAGCGCTGAGCTCTACCACGCAATGTTGTGTCGGGCGTTGCTATTTGATTCCATAAACCTCGCTTGCTGCTGTGCCACTGGTATTCATTTAGCTCTAGCAATACCATGTAGAAAGCGTTCAAAAACTCATCAATTGATGTGACCAATTCAGCGGGAGCGGCATTTGGAGACTGAACGTACAGCACAATACCTGGATGGCGATTGAGAGGCATATTTCCCGTACCGACCATATAGCCAAGTTGCTGCTTGGTGCGGATTTCATGGAAGAAGGTCGCCGACATCAGATGGTTAGCCAGTGTATACAAGGCGATATTGCGTGGCTCGATATCTTCACATTGGTGGTAAATCACCACCGCGGAATCTTGCTGATTACAGTGGACTTCACGTTGGAAACTGCCATTTTCGCCAAGCATGACCAACGGGCGGAGTGCCTCTTCGTAGCGTTGTTCTTTTACTCTAAGGGCATCTTTCAACGTTGTTGCCATCTCTTTTGCGTGCTGACGCTGCCAGTCGCCGTAAACGAACATTTCTACATGCAACTCGGCCAAAATTGATTCAACAAACACCGACAGTTCATCCACTTCTATTTCTTCCAGCGCTTCAACGAGTGTTGCGAAAGGCGGATTGTTGGGTTGAAGAAGCCCTGTCAGTGCATTGAATAGCTGCGAAATAGGGCGGTCCTGAGATGAATTTCGCCAATTACGTAATAGTTGTTGTTTGATGGTTTCGAATCGAGCAGGGCTGAACTCACGTGCCGCGAAGCGATGCAGAATCATTTCTAACAGCTGAGGCAATTTCTCGCTAAAACCTGATAGCGTCAGAGTAACACCACCTTGGTGAGCGTACATGTTGTAACCCATACCTGCGATTTCAGCTTGATAGGTCTCTTTCGCTAATGAATCAAGGAACATCTCAACACATAGGCGTGTTTTCACGATGTTTTTCGGTGAAGCGACGGCGTGCGAGCTGTCGATAGCGACATACACGACGCCTTTTGGCACTCGGAATTCGTCATCTTGCAAATGCCATAAACGGAAGCCTTCGACATCTTCCACTAATTCTGGCAATGAGCCACCATTTTCAAACGGTTTTGGATCGAGCTCGTAGCAAATGTATGGGTTCTTTTCTGGGAGAACGAATTGCCAACTAGGATCGATTTGTTGATATAAACGACGTTGTTCATCGTTGAATGGATGCACTGAGTAGGGCGTGAAATACCATTCTGCGGTTTGGTTGTACTCTAATCCTTTGGCAATCAGAGTCACACGAACATTTTCGATGTTGAGGTAGTGCAATAAAGAGCGTTGTAGCTCTTCATCATACCCTGTCATTTTGTAGTCACCGTAAACCGTGTCTTCCGGCTGATAGTGCTGCATGTTGATCACAAGGTGGCTGACCAAATCCATCGGACGAGATGGCTCTTGAAAGCGGAAGGCAGACTCCAGTACTGCTTGTTTTTCAAGGTAACGCCATTCATCCATCCCATCTTGTTTGATCATAGACAGATACTGGAATACGGCTTGAATGATGTTATCGACATAACCCAAGCCATCTTGGGTCAATGTGCAGCTGACTGTGAAGTCTCGGTAATTGCTGCCGCTTGCACCTCCACCGGCAGATAAGGAAGTAATCCAACCTTTGTTTTTCAGCTCTAGCATCAAGCTGCCTTCGCCTTCATAACCCAACAAATGCGCAAAGTAGGAGAGGGGTTTCGCGCCGTAATGCTCATCCATCCCTGGCATCGGGAAGGTTAAGATCAGTTTACGAAATTCTTTAATCGGTTCGACTTGAACCAAAATGCCGGTGCTGTCTTCGTTACCTATAGGTACATCAATCGATTTTCCGTGTAATTGATGATTTGGAATGTCAGCAAACATGGTTTCTACCCAAGCTTGCTGTTCATCAAGAGATTGAGGACCAAACAAGGTCAATGTCATCAAATCAGCGGAATATTGCGAGTGGTGAAACTCGACTATCTCGTCGCGAATCGATTTGCCATCGCGATCGCCGAGGGTTTCCAAGTTGCCGACAGAGAACTTAGAAAACGGATGATCAGGGTTGATGACCTCTTTGTTTACTTGATATAGACGGCGAGAATCGTCGTTCAGTTTGAGCTTGTATTCGGAGTCGACAGCTTGGCGCTCTTTGTCTAACGCTTCTTCATTAAACAACGGTGCGGTGAAGAATTGGCTGAAACGGTCAAGCGCGGTTTCAAACGCTGTGGGGGTGACGTCAAAGAAGAAACAAGTATGCTCTGTTCCCGTCCAAGCGTTATTTGTGCCACCGTGTTGACTAATATAACTTTGAAACTCGCCAACTTTAGGGTATTTTTCCGTTCCCAAAAAAAGCATGTGTTCTAGGTAGTGTGCCAGACCTTGACGATCATTTGGGTCATCAAAGTGTCCAACATTTACTGCCAAGGCTGCTGCCGACTGTTGAGCGGTGTCGGAGTGGATCAGCAACACGCGCAGTGCATTACTCAAGGTAATGTAGCGGTATTGATTTGAATCGTTTGGACTTAAGTGCACGATGCGTCTCCAGATTTCGCATTACAGTAATGATGAACCCCGAATGGGGCTGCGCAAAGTTTGCGCTTCGACAAATACTGCTTGCCGTATTTTTGTTATTCGTAAGAGTACTGCATAAGCCCAATAGCCAATGCTATGGGGTTCGAGCTATTTGAAGGAATGCACTGAGTTCATAACTTCATCGTAGAATGTGATGAACTGAGTCTATTCTTTTTAATAGATTGTTAAGAAAGTCGCTATCTTTAGCAAGCGAATTGGTATAATGAACCGATAATTATATCAGTATTTTTGTTTCGACATTATTAAAGTTAGCCCGCTATCCGTATAAAGATAGCAGTCAACCTTTTGGTAGCGTTAGCTATCCCTAGGAAATAACATGAAAATATTTATCTTGCGTCACGGTGAAGCGGAACATTTCGCGGATACCGATGCAGAAAGACAACTGACCCAAAGAGGCAGAACTGAATCGGAAGCAGTTGCCCGAGCATGTAAAGAGCAAGGTTTTGCTCAATTCGATAAAGTGCTAGTCAGTCCATACATCCGAGCGCAACAAACATGGCAAGAGATCAGCGTCCATTTCTCGGCGAAAAGTATTGAGACTTGTGAAGACATCACGCCATACGGTCAATCGGACCATGTATTTGATTTTGCCAATGCATTGATTGAGGTTGAGAAGTTAGAATCACTTCTGTTTGTGTCGCACTTACCGCTGGTGGGGTATCTCACTTCTGAGTTTGTGAAAGACATGACACCACCGATGTTCCCAACATCTGGCTTGGTGTGCATTGAATACGATCCGCAAACACAACGCGGTGAAGTGTTGTGGCATATCACGCCATAGAACACTCGCTCTCGGGATCACGACTCGAGAAAAACAAAAAGGCAGGGTTAACCTGCCTTTGTCGTTCTTGTTCGTCAGCGAAACATCTTCGAAGTCGGTGGTTTATTTCTCTGGAATAGACAGTAATACCAGTAGCGCACCGTCTCCGCCAAACTCTAAAGGCGCTTGGTGGAATGCCATCACGTCTGGGTGTTGAGCAAGCCACAGCGGTGCTTTCTGCTTCAAGATGTGCTTACCAATGCCGTGTTGAACACACGCACAGTGGATTTCGTTTTTGACACAGTAAGCGATCATCGCACCGAGCTCTCGCTTAGCTTCCAGTTGGGTCATACCATGCATGTCCAGGAAGACATCAGGTACGTACACACCACGGCGCAGACGTTTCACTTCATAAGTTGAGACATCATCACGCGCGTAGCGAGTTGGTCCATCCGCATTTAAGAGCGGGACAAACTCATCGGAAAAGTAAAACTCAGAATCACTCGCTTCACGATTTGAGCGCGTGATTTCTTTTTGCTTAGTATTTTTTTTTGGTTGCTGGATTATGGTATCCTGTCGCAACTTTTTTACGCCCTGTACTGCATCCTTAAACAAGGCGAAATCGTCATCGTGTTCGGTGTCTTTTTTGCTCATTAGGTAAACAATTTCATTTTTACAATTTATGGCAGTATTGTAGCGCTTTTCGGAGGCAATTTTGGATAAGATTTTTGTAGAAGAGGCGGTATCGGAACTGCATACCCTTCAAGATATGATTCGTTGGACGGTCAGCCGCTTTAACGCCGCTAACTTGTTTTACGGTCATGGTACTGATAATGCGTGGGATGAAGCGGTTCAGCTTATCCTACCGACATTATACTTGCCGATTGATGTGCCTCCGCATGTATTGAACTCTCGCCTAACGACAAGCGAGCGTCTACGTATTGTTGAGCGCGTAGTAAAACGCATCAACGAGCGTACACCAACTGCATACCTAACGAACAAAGCATGGTTCTGCGGTCTTGAGTTCTTTGTTGATGAGCGTGTACTTGTGCCACGTTCTCCAATCGGTGAATTGATTCAAGCGGAATTCCAACCTTGGTTGGTGGAAGAGCCAACTCGCATCATGGACCTATGTACGGGTTCTGGCTGTATCGCGATTGCTTGTGCGCACGCTTTCCCTGAAGCAGAAGTCGACGCGATCGACATCTCTACAGACGCTCTACAAGTGGCTGAACAAAACGTACAAGATCACGGTATGGAGCAGCAAGTATTCCCAATCCGTTCAGATTTGTTCCGTGATCTGCCAAAAGAGAAGTACAACCTGATCGTGTCTAACCCACCTTACGTGGACGAAGAAGACATGAACAGCCTACCAGACGAGTTCACGCACGAGCCTGAGCTAGGTCTAGCTGCGGGTACTGACGGTCTAAAACTGGTTCGTCGTATTCTTGCCAACGCTCCAGACTACCTAACAGAAAACGGTATTCTTATTTGTGAAGTCGGTAACTCGATGGTTCACATGATGGAACAGTACCCTCAGATCCCATTTACTTGGGTCGAGTTCGAGAACGGCGGTCACGGCGTATTCATGCTAACACGTGATCAGTTAGTTGAATGTGCAGAAGAGTTCAAACTCTACAAAGACTAAGTCTGTCTAAGCAAACCAGTCGAACAAACAATGAAAACACCGAGCCTAGTGCTCGGTGTTTTTTTATCCGCTTCGCAGTGAGCTTGAAAATTCAGGCTGATTTGTTTTTTCCGCCAAAACGGGCTTTACATCAAAACGTAATACCGCCACTATGAATTCACGAAGAATTGATAAGCAGTTGCGCTCCCACAGTTCGAGCGTGGCGACAATAATTTGAGGAAGTAATGGCAGGAAACAGTATCGGACAACATTTCCGAGTGACGACATTCGGGGAAAGTCACGGTATCGCACTAGGATGTATCGTAGACGGATGCCCTCCAGGTTTGGAAATCACTGAGGCAGATCTGCAAACGGATCTCGACCGTCGCCGTCCTGGCACATCACGTTACACCACACAGCGTCGTGAACCGGACGAAGTAAAAATTCTTTCTGGCGTATTTGAAGGTCAAACTACAGGTACTTCAATTGGTTTGATGATTGAGAACACTGACCAGCGTTCTAAAGACTACTCAGACATTAAAGACAAGTTCCGTCCAGGACATGCTGATTACACTTACCACCAAAAATACGGTGTGCGCGATTATCGAGGTGGCGGCCGTTCGTCTGCTCGTGAAACGGCAATGCGTGTGGCGGCTGGTGCAATCGCTAAGAAATACCTGAAAGACGAGTTCGGTGTAGAAATCCGTGCTTACTTGTCGCAAATGGGTGACGTTTCAATCGATAAAGTGGATTGGAATGAAATCGAAAATAATGCGTTCTTCTGCCCAGATGCAGACAAAGTAGAAGCATTTGACCAACTTATCCGTGACCTGAAAAAAGAAGGCGACTCCATTGGCGCAAAAATTCAGGTTGTGGCAACCAACGTGCCTGTTGGTCTTGGTGAGCCTGTATTTGATCGTTTAGATGCAGACATCGCACACGCGCTAATGAGCATCAATGCGGTGAAAGGCGTGGAAATCGGCGACGGTTTTGACGTGGTAAACCAAAAAGGCAGCGAGCATCGTGATACGCTTTCTCCAGAAGGCTTCGGCAGCAACCACGCAGGCGGCATTCTTGGCGGTATCTCTACCGGCCAAGAGATTGTGGCAAACATCGCGCTTAAGCCAACCTCAAGCATTACGGTTCCAGGCGAGACTATCACTAAAGAAGGTGAACCAACTCAGTTGATCACTAAAGGTCGTCATGACCCATGTGTGGGTATCCGCGCCGTGCCTATCGCGGAAGCGATGCTGGCTATTGTCGTTATGGATCACTTGCTACGTCATCGTGGTCAAAACCATGGCGTACAAACCGAGACTCCAAAGATTTAAGTTTGAAACTCAACTTAATAGAAATGCAAAAGGCAGCTCAATGAGCTGCCTTTTTAATAGGGTTTCAATTGGTTTCGAATTCAATTAGTGAATCGAACCTTCGGTTTCCAAGTGGAATGAAGGTAAGCGCCATTTAAAGCGAACTGCCGCCATACGCAGCATGTAACCAGTAATCAGAGTCACAATCGTCGCGGTTACGTCAGGTACGTTGAACTCAAGTAAAGCTAAGTACAAGCCCGATGCAATAAGTGCCACAGAGGCGTAAAGCTCTTCATGCAACACAAGCGGTGTTTGACGACAAATCAAATCGCGTAGCAGACCACCAAATACACCAGTGACTAGTGCAGACACCATACAAATGCCAGGGTGTAAGCCCATGCCAATCGCTACCTTGGTACCAATGATGCTAAATACGATCAAGCCCAGCGCATCCAAACGGATAAATAGCCCTTTGAATTTAATCACCCATTTCGCTAAGCCAGTCGTCAGAACACCAGCTACACAAGTGATTGCCAAAAATTCTGGATTCTTTACCCAACCTAGTGGGTAGTGGCCAAGAAGAATGTCGCGCACCGTACCGCCGCCAATAGCCGTTGCACTGGCTACCAACATAACACCAAACCAATCCATTTTTCTTCGGCCGGCACTCAATGCACCAGTCATGGCTTCAGCCGTGATACCAATGATGTACAACACACTTAGCAGCATAAGGGGACACTCAAATAAAAGGGCTCTGTCATGGTCCTTGAGATTAAGGAAAACAGCAGCAAAACTTACCAACAAGATTTAAACCTTGGGGAGAGGCTTAAATCCAAAAAGAATCTCGCTTCAAGTGGCGTTGAAGTCGCCATCGTTAAGCGTAAAAATAAGGCGTGAGTGTAGTGGGAAATATGATCTGTGACGAATGAGAAATAGTATGGAGAAAGCGACTTTCAGATTAACTCAGCTAATAACCAAACATGTTGTGTGGCTTTACCTGTGTAAGAAAAACAGCGACAATGCGCACCGCATATCAATTTGACGTACAGAATCGATGATGAACCACGAATATCAAGACCTTATCGCTATTTTCAATGACACATTTCTTGGGCCTTTTAACACTGAGTTAGAGCTAGGCGGCGATGAGCCAATTTACTTGCCAGCAGATGAAGAACATCCGCATCATCGGATTATTTTTGCTCGTGGCTTTTATGCGTCAGCACTGCACGAGATTGCCCATTGGTGCGTAGCAGGACCAGAACGTCGTTTGCTGGAAGATTTTGGTTATTGGTACGAGCCAGATGGCCGAACAGCAGAGGTTCAAGCTGAGTTCGAAAAAGTTGAAATTCGCCCTCAAGCTTACGAGTGGATTCTAGCGAAAAGTGCTGACTTCCCTTTTAACGTCAGTTGTGACAATCTACACGGCGATTTTGAACCAGATCGTCTTGGTTTTATGCACAAAGTGCACAATGAAGTAATGGGTATTCTAGAAAACGGTCTTCCGCCTCGCGTGAAAATGCTATCGGATGCGTTGTGTGCCTTTTACCAAACCAAGCCGCTGGAAACGTCTGACTTTATACCCAAGTAATTTCAAGTTACGGGTTCAGAGCAATTTCACTGATTCGAGTTCAAGGAAAGCTTTGCCGTGTAATAGAGAGCCTATTCCCAAAAAGCTTGACGTAGAAATCGTTTCAGTGAAATGCTCCCGAAGGGCGAGTTATCTTGGCTTGCAGACATTGTTAATGATTTTTGATTTAGAACCACTAGATCTTTAAATCATTGCCGCGCCTGCAAACCAAGTTATTCTCGCTGAACCCTGCCACTTGAAGTTTCTTGGGTATACCCTTAAATAACCTCAGAGAAACGCCATGATTATTGAATTTGAAGAAAAACTACTAGAACTGATTGATGCTCGCATTGAAACAGCATCGGATGATGAACTGTTTGCTGGTGGTTATTTGCGTGGTCACATTTCTCTGTCTGCTGCAGCGTGTGAAGAAGAAGGCATTAACGATGTGACTGAGCTTAAATCTCGCATCGAAAACAGTCTTGAAGAAGCACGTTCAGAACTAACGCCTGCCGATCGCGTGATCGTGAGCGATCTATGGCAAGAGCTTCAAGCGCAAGCTTAAGCCACAATTAATTATAAGCCTCTGGTTGAAGCAAAAAGAGTTGAAATAAACTCCTTCGAAATTTTCGAATCTCTCCTTAAAATTTTTGTGGTTGTAGCACACTCGTTCACCTTTTACTCTTGTTAGTACAAAACGTGAACAAAGGATTACAACCATGAAAATTATCGCATTCGGCGCTTCTACTAGCTCTACCTCTATCAATAAAACCCTTGCGACTTACGCTGCTAACCTTGTCGAAGGTGCAGACGTGCAAGTGTTAGACCTCAATAGTTACGATGTTCCTTTGTTCAGTGAAGACAAAGAGAAAGAAATCGGTCAGGCGGAAGGCGCAAAAGTGTTTCTTGCAGATATCGCAACGGCGGACGCTTTGGTGATTTCTTTTGCTGAGCACAACGGCTCTTACCCAGCAGCGTATAAGAATCTATTCGATTGGGCGACACGTATCGATCGCAACGTATTCCAAAATAAACCGGCGGTGTACTTAGCAACTTCACCTGGCCCTGGTGGTGCACAAACGGTACTCGCAGCGGCGACAGGCTCTGCGCCTTACTTTGGTGCTGAAGTGAAAGCATCGCAATCTATTCCAAGCTTCTACGATAACTTTGATTTGGAAGCGGGAGAATTCCGTAATGCTGAAATTGCAGAACAGGTGAAAGCGGCCGTGGCGGCATTGAATTAAAAAACTTGTAACCCCCTCTAACTCCCCCTTAGAAAGGGGGAGGACGAATGCGGAGTTCATAACTTGCTTCTCCACTTTTTTAAAATGAGGCTAGGAGTAGTAGTTTGTCTTCAGAGCAACCCCCTCTGACTCCTTCTTGGAAAGATGGATGGACTAAAGCGGGTTAAGAACTTGTTCCTCCCCTTAAAAAGGGGAGGCTAGGAGGGGTTCTTTGTTCTTAGAGCTCCCCCCTCTAACTCGCCCTTGACAGGGGGAGGATTAATGCGGAGTTCATAACTTGCTCCTCACTTTTTTAAGATGAGGCTAGGAGTGGTAGTTTGTTTTCGGAGCAGCCCCTGACTCCTTCTTTGAAAGATGGATGGACTAAAGCGGGTTAAGAACTTGTTCCTCCCCTTTTTAAGATGAGGCAAGGAGTGGTTGTTTGTTTTCAGAGCAACCCCCTCTTACTCCTTCTTGGAAAGATGGGTGGACTAAAGCGGGTTAAGAACTTGTTCCTCCCCTTTTTAAGGGGAGGCTAGGAGGGGTTCTTTACGCAATCGAAAAACGTTACAACTCAGTAATCGCCTTACCTTTACGCAGCTTTCTTACCCACATACGGCTCGGGTGCAGTTCAGTCAGCACATCAACAGGCAGTGGTAACGGGTCGCCACAGATTTGTGATGCCAACACCTCGGCCATTAGAGGCGCAGAGCTCAAACCACGAGAACCTAAACCAAGGAAACAGAATAGGTTAGGGAACTGGTGAATCGCTTCAACGTCTTGTTCTTGTTGATTTTGCAGACCCGCATATTGCGCTTTGATGGTTTCAAAGTCGCCTACGTTACCTACAAACGGCAGGTGATCACGGCTAACACAGCGAATGCCTTGGCGTGATAAATTACCAGAGGTATCCACCTCTTTCGTCCAAATTTGGTTCGGCAAACACTTCACCAATTTGTCGGCGTTGTCTTTTTGTGCTTCTTCGTCAAATTCGTAGTCTAGGTGACTGCGGTCGTAACTTGCACCGATGCACAAGTGCTGATTATTCGGGTTAATAGGTGTCATGTAACCGTCGTAACACAGTACTGTTTTCAGCTTAGACAGCGTTTCAGTTGCAGGGGCGTGGCTAACTTGACCTTTTACCTGACCCATTGGTAGATCCGCGGTTTGGCTTAGTGTTTGGAATTCACTGCCGTTAGCAACCACTACAGTGGAGTGTTCAAAGCTTTGACCGTTTGCTTTCAATGTCCATAGTTGGCGCGCTTCATCCCAAGTTAGTGACTCGACTTGATGCTCGAACTTAACTTCAAAAAGTTCTGTTTTCTCCAGTTGAGCAATCAAACCACGGGTCAGTTCTGCAGGGCATAACCAACCGCCAAGAGGGTAATGAACCGATGCCATATCGATCGGCAAGCCAATCTTCTCTGCGGTCTCTTCAGCAGATAGTTTATGAATTAACTCTGGCGTGAAATTACCAGCAAGCATTTTTTCCAACTTGTCTGCAGATTTGTCATCCCACATTAACTGAGTGATGCCGCACCAATCGTGATCGAATTGGATATTTTGCGCGGCCTGGTCAACAAACTGACGGGCAAACAAAAAGCCCGGAGCGAACACACGAGAAACGCCTTTGTGGGGACCATTTAATAATGGGTACACTGCGCCTTGGCGGTTGCCTGATGCGCCTTCTGCGGGTTGAGCGTCTTTGCAGTAGAGTGTGACATTTTGACCGCGGCGAACCAGCGTTTTAGCCAAAGCCGCGCTAGCGATGCCGCCACCAATAATCGCGATGGAATCATGATTGGTCGACGCAGTGCGGTTAAACCAAGGTAGGTGGTTTGAATGCGCTTCACGCTGCTCCATCGAGCCCGCGATCATTTCGCGTTTGGTACCGAAGCCTTTGACTTTCTTCATTGAAAAGCCTGCTTCGTTTAAGCCGCGACGCACAAAGCCCGCTGCCGTGAAGGTTGCGACCGTACAATCCTGCTTCGCCAATTTTGCCATGCCGTTGAATAGGTTTTGGTTCCACATTTCTGGGTTTTTGCTTGGTGCAAACCCGTCTAAGAACCAAGCATCAATCAAGCCTTGCTCCCCATAAGGAACAAGCGGCATGCAGTCTTTTATATCGCCAAACCAAAGGTCGAGTGTGATCGCTCCGTCTTCTAAAACAATGCGATGACATTCAGGCACTGCGGCTGGGTAGTGCTGTTGCAGCTTTTCGGCAAATTCTGCCAACTCTGGCCAAGATTGATGTGCTTTTTCTAGATCAGCTTTGCTGAGTGGGTACTTCTCAAAACTAACGAAATGCAATTCTTTTAACGCTGCCTCTGGATATTCGCGACGAAATTCGGTAAACCATTGCCACACGGCTAAGAAGTTCAACCCCGTGCCAAATCCGGTTTCGCCAATAACAAAGCGTCTTTGGTCAAATTCCTGCCATCTTTCTGGTAGATGATTTTGTTTGAGGAACACGTAACGCGTCTCTTCGAGACCGTTTACGTTGGAGAAATAAACATCATCAAATTGGTCAGAAACCGGTGTACCAGCTTCGTTCCAACCAAGTTCTGCGTTTTTAATCGAAGTCATAATGGTGCAAATATGTGATTTGGCGCGGTTAGAATTCGGCAATTGTACGAATTTCTGGGAAAGCTGACCACTTTTGTTGACTATCTTAGTTATTATCTAGCGGATTTTTGAATTATAGGAATGTCATAATGAAACGAGTCGTAATCACCGGTATGGGTATTGTTTCAAGTATCGGTAACAACGTCGAAGAAGTTCTAGCGTCTCTTAAAGCGGGCAAATCTGGCATCACTGCGTCTGAGCAGTTTAAAGAAAACGGTCTGCGTTCGCAGGTATGGGGTGATCTGAAAATCAACCCAGCAGAATTTATTGACCGTAAGCAGATGCGCTTTATGGGTGATGCGGCTGCTTATGCATACCTATCAATGCAGCAGGCGATTGAAGACGCTGGTCTATCTGAAGAACAAGTTTCAAACGATCGTACAGGTATCGTTGCTGGTTCTGGTGGTGCTTCTGCATTAAACCAAACAGTGGCAACTGATACGATGCGTGCAAAAGGCGTAAAACGCGTAGGTCCATACATGGTGCCGCGTACTATGTCTTCAACAGTATCAGCGTGTCTTGCAACACCATTTAAGATTCGTGGTGTGAACTACTCAATGAGCTCAGCTTGTGCAACATCTGCACACTGTATCGGTCACGCGATGGAGCTTATTCAACTTGGCAAACAAGACATCGTATTTGCAGGTGGTGGTGAAGAGCTAGATTGGTCTCAAACGATGATGTTTGATGCAATGGGCGCACTATCTACCAAGTACAACGAAACACCAGAAAAAGCATCTCGTACTTACGATGCTGATCGTGATGGTTTCGTTATCTCTGGTGGCGGCGGCATGCTAGTTATCGAAGAACTAGAGCACGCACTAGCTCGTGGCGCGAAAATCTACGGTGAGATCGTAGGTTACGGTGCGACTTCTGATGGCTACGACATGGTAGCACCATCAGGCGAAGGCGCAATCCGTTGTATGAAGATGGCAATGCAAGACGTTGATAGCATCGATTACATCAACACGCACGGTACTTCTACTCCAGTAGGTGACGTGAAAGAGCTAGGCGCTATCCAAGAGCTATTCGGCAACAACAGCCCAGCAATCTCTGCGACAAAAGCGATGACTGGCCACGCACTAGGTGCAGCAGGTGTTCACGAAGCAATTTACTCAACGCTAATGCTAGACAATGGCTTCATTGCTCCAAGTGTGAATATCTCTAACTTAGATGAAGCAGCACAAGGTCTAGACATCGTGATGGAAGCTCGTGACGCTGAACTGACGACAGTTATGTCAAACAGCTTTGGTTTTGGTGGTACAAACGCGACATTGGTAATCAAAAAGTACCAAGCATAAGCGACCCAAAGCTAACTGAATTTGTTGGGCTGTGATTCTCTTCGTGGAGTGAACCGACCAACAAACCAGTTTCCAGAGCTTGATCAGGTTAACTGATCGAACAGACGCAGACTTTATCCCAAGGAGAGCGGGATAGGATCCTTTTGTTCTGGAACTTTGCCCGGCTAATTTGGCCGGGCTTTTTCTTTTCTGAAACCTGCTTTTGAAAGTCACTTAGGTATAGTTGTTGAGATTTTTCAAGAAAAGGGCACAATCGCTTTAGCTTCGCATCTTGCGAATAAACGAACTCATACAAATGGATGTTAAACGCTGGCGCTATGAAAATTATTGTTGATGAAAATATGCCGTACGCTGAAGAGCTATTCAGCCAACTCGGTGAAGTGATTCTAAAACCCGGTCGTACACTGACAGCCGATGATTTAGTGGATGTAGATGCGCTAATGATTCGCTCAGTCACCAAAGTAAACGCAGAACTGATCAGCAAAGCAAATAAGCTGAAGTTCGTTGGCACGGCGACGGCGGGCATGGATCATGTTGACCAAGCGCTTCTTCAAGAGAAAGGTATTTTCTTCACCGCAGCACCAGGCTGTAACAAAGTCGGCGTTGCTGAGTATGCGTTCAGCGTCATGATGGTACTTTCCCAACAGCAAGGCTTCTCTGTTTTCGATAAAACTGTTGGCATCATCGGTGCGGGTCAAGTGGGTAGCTACCTTGAGAAATGTTTGAAAGGCATGGGCATTAACGTGCTCATCAACGACCCATTCAAGCAAGAAGAGGGAGATTCTCGCAGTTTTACTCCGCTAGCAGAGTTGATCGAACGTTCTGACGTCATCACGCTGCACACACCTATTACCAAAGATGGCCTACACCCAACGCATCATTTGATTGATGATAAGGTGTTAAATGGTCTTCGTTGCGATCAAATTCTTATCAATGCGGCACGCGGTCCTGTTGTGGACAACCAAGCATTGAAGCAACGTTTAATGAAAAACGATGGCTTCACGGCGGCATTAGATGTATTTGAATTTGAACCAGAGGTTGATATGGAGCTTCTGCCTCTGCTAGCATTCGCAACCCCTCACGTTGCAGGCTATGGTCTGGAGGGGAAAGCTCGCGGTACGACGATGATTTTCAACAGCTACTGTGAGTTCTTAAATAACGAATTACGTGCGCATGCCAGCGATTTACTGCCGACCGCGCCTGTTCCTACAATGGTATTGGACAGAGCATGGGATGAAGCAACGCTGCACAACATCACGCAGTTAATCTATGATGTGCGTAAAGATGACGCTCTTTTCCGCCGCGAAATCAGTAAGCCAGGCTCTTTTGACCTGATGCGTAAAAACTACTGGGATCGCCGCGAATACAGCGCTGTCACGCTAGTGGGTAACGAAACATGCAATCTTGCACCATTAGCAGAACTAGGTTTTCAGGTTGAGGTAAGTCAATGAGCCAGCAATACAATGTTGCCGTATTAGGTGCGACCGGCGCGGTCGGTGAAACAATTTTGGAAGTGCTTCAAGAGCGCAAATTCCCAGTAGGCGAAATCTTCCTGTTGGCAAGTGAACGCAGTGAAGGTAAGACTTACCGCTTCAACGGTAAAACAATTCGCGTTCAAAACGTAGAAGAGTTTGATTGGTCTCAAGCGCATATTGCGTTGTTTTCAGCTGGTGGCGAGTTGTCTGCTAAATGGGCGCCAGTTGCCGCAGACGAAGGCGTTATCGTGATCGACAACACGTCTCATTTCCGCTACGAATACGACATTCCTTTGGTGGTGCCAGAAGTTAACCCAGAAGCAATTGCTGAGTTCCGTAACCGTAACATCATTGCGAACCCGAACTGTTCAACCATCCAGATGCTAGTGGCACTAAAGCCTATTCACGATGCTGTTGGTATTGAGCGTATCAACGTTTCAACTTACCAATCAGTGTCTGGTGCGGGTAAAGCTGGTATTGATGAGCTTGCAGGTCAGACTGCGAAACTACTGAATGGTCTTCCTGCGGACAAGAAAGAATTTTCTCAACAGATCGCGTTTAACTGTATTCCACAAATCGACCAGATGATGGAAAACGGCTACACCAAAGAAGAAATGAAAATGGTGTGGGAGACGCAAAAGATCTTTAACGACCCATCAATCACTGTAAACCCAACGTGTGTACGCGTTCCGGTATTTTACGGTCATGCAGAAGCATTACATGTTGAAACTCGTTCACCAATCGATGCACAAGAAGTGGTTAACCTGCTTGAGCAAACGGATGGCATCGAAGTGTTCCACGGTGAAGATTTCCCAACACAAGTGCGTGATGCAGGCGGCAAAGACCACGTAATGGTTGGTCGTATTCGCAATGATATTAGTCATCACAGTGGTGTAAACCTATGGGTAGTTGCTGATAACGTACGCAAAGGTGCAGCGACAAACGCCGTACAAATTGCTGAAGTTTTGATTCGCGATTACTACTAAGCCACGCTGACGAATGAATCCAAAGCCTCGCACACTGCGAGGCTTTTTTGTTCGAACGGCGTAAATTTGTGTGAGATTAGTACGAATATGGTGAGAGCCACACATTTTTTGCCCTCAAAGCTATAGTTTTGCGTGTGTTATCCGATATATTTAACCGATCACCATTTCAAATTGTTTCTAGCACCAAACTGAGCCTTCTATGCGTCAAAATTATAAGCGTTTGTTAGCAGCCCTTGTGTTGATGAGCGCGACTCAGACATCGTCAGTGGTTCAAGCCGAAGGAATTCGACTTGTAGGACCCTCTGGTGAAGTGCAAACGTCTCCTAGCTACGCTGAGGAGATTGAGCGAGCGTTACCTGCTCCGCCTGAAAATAACCAACCGTCGCGCTTTTATGGTCCGACGAATAAAAACGAGACTTTGTGGTCGATTGCTTCTCAATTGCGACCTTCTCGTAATGTTTCTGTTCAACAGACGCTTCTCGCCATTTACCGAATCAACCCTCAAGCGTTTGATAACCAGAATATTCATGAATTGATCCCAGGCAGCCGACTTCGCGTGCCTTCATTAGAGCAAGTTCAGAGTGCTACCACGCCTCAGGCGATTGCCGTGATGAATGCTCATGAAGTTCGATTAGCTCAACAAAAACCAGCAAAAACATCGCCTGTTAAGCCAAAACCGGAAACACCAAAGCCTACGGCTGAAGTTACGAAACCTCAACCTAAGCCAGAAGTTGCTCAAATTGAGCCGTCTAAACCGGAATTGGCAAAGCCAGAACCAATCAAGCCGGTTGAGTCTACGACCCCCGTACCTGAAGTCGTGACTTCACCGGAAGGTGAGAAACAAGTAACAGCACTTAAAGATAAACTGCAAGGCTCACAAAGTGAGTTGGACTCTCTCGAAGAGAAGAACCATCGTTTACGTTTGATGCTGTCTGAAGTGCAGAGTGAGGTCGCAACGCTTAAAACTTCGCTCAACGATGAAGAACGAATTCGCTCTGAAGTTGAAAAACTGCTAGCGGAAGAACGTCAGCGTCTTGCAGAGCAGCAACGAATGCAGCCAAGTACGATGGACAAGGTTCTGTCTAACGGTTGGCTAGTAGGCCTTGCAGCACTTATTCCAGGTGCATTGATTGCCATGTTAATCGTCATGTTGCTTGGTCGTCGCTCTAAAGAGAAAGAGGAAGAAGCTGCTGCGCAAGAACAGCAAAGTGTTGATCCACTTGCTGCGCCAATCGGATTGGCAGCGGCAGATGAGTTGGATGAAGAATTAAGTCTAGACGACGATTTGTTTGGTGACGATGACGACACGGAGCAACTATTCGGCCAAGAAGAAGCGCAGCCAGAAGAAGAGGATGTCTTTGCTAATCTGGATGACGACGATCTCGATTTCAACCTCGAAGGGGATGATGGCGAAGACCCATTCGCGGGGATTGGGGATGATGGCAATCTTGACGTTGGCTTCGATGAATTTGACTCTTCAAGCAATGGCATAAAAGTAAACGGCGAAGAAAAAGCGCTCGGTCTTGAAGAGATGGAGCGTGCACTTGATGAAGTCTCTCCAGAGCTTGAAGTTTTGGATGATGACGATGAAGTCGGTTTCGATCTTTCAGATGAAGATAACGCTGATGTGATGTCGGATGATGCATTTGCCGAGTTACTCTCTGCTGACGACCCATCTGAAGAGTTACAAAGTGACGCGGTTGATCAAGCCATGCTTGATGACTTATTTGCTGACCTTGATGGTGACGACCTCAATCTTGATGTTGAGGACGAGAAGCCATCTCAAGTGTCAGAGAGTGCTTTCTCTGCTGGTGAAGCAACCGACGATGACATCGATAAACTGCTTGCTCAGTATGAACAGCCAGTAAGTGCGGATGCCGATGACACACTACTTGATGAACTAGAATCATTGTCTGGTCTGTCTGATTCAGACTTAGAGCAGGATGATGCATCAGCACTCCTCGATGAGTTGATGGGTGACGACGAAGGTGAATCAATCAATGAGCGAGATCCTCTTGACGATCTAGAAGACATTGCAGGCTTAAGTGAAGAACCTTCCATTGATGAAGACAGCACAGATTTGCTTGACGAGTTGATTGGTTTTGATGATGAGGATGCATCTGACGATGATTTTGATCCACTTGATGAACTAGAGAAACTGTCTGGTTTTGAGGGCGATGACGCATTAGAAGATCTTGATGAAAACAGCGTCGATTTGTTGGATGAGCTACTTGATGACAGCGGCGATGAAACAATAGACGAACAAGAGCCTACGGATGTTGACCCATTCGATGATTTGATTCGTGAAGATGATGAGCCAGAAATCGCGAGTGCGCAGCAGAGTGACGATGACTTATTGGCCTCGTTAGGTTTTGATGATCTTGAGCCAGAAGCGACTCAACCTGCTGAAACTCAACAACAGGTTAAATCTGCTTC
This sequence comes from Vibrio sp. MOR3, assembly GCF_001557775.1. NCBI lineage: Bacteria > Pseudomonadati > Pseudomonadota > Gammaproteobacteria > Vibrionales > Vibrionaceae > Vibrio > Vibrio sp. MOR3. Next base: position 71,572 of record NZ_LNRD01000009.1, read on the forward strand.
TGAATTGGAAGACGAAAAGGCGCTTGGTCTGGATTCAGGCTTAGATATCGATGCATTACTGAACGAGAACCAACCAGAGGTTGAGCCGAAAGTAGATGCGTTGAGCCGCGAATCAGAGGCTGAATCAGCACTAGAACAAACCGTTGAAGATTTTGACAAAGAGGATTTCTTTGGTGATTTAGAAGATTCAATCCCAGAGCACGATCCTTTGATGTCGGAATTGGATGAGTTGTTTGAATCTAATGAAGACGATCTAAAACAAGCAGAGCAAGAGCGCGCCGATTTCGCTGCGGAACTGGATGCGCTTATTAGTGAGCAAGCGACAGAAGAAGATGAGTTAGATTTTGAACCTGAGTTGATTCAAGAACCTTCTATCGAATCAGAACCGCAAGATGCGATCTTAGAAAAAGCGGACTCAGACGTTGAAACATCACTCAGCAAAACAGAAGAAGAGCCCGTGTTCACTCCGACGCCAAACACCGTCGAAAATGAATTTGGTATTCCGCAAGAAGAAGACTGGCTTGTTGATGACATAGAGCCCGAGACGAAGACGGAACAAGAACCCGTAGCGGCAAGTTCAACTGAGACAGCTACCGAAGACGAAGAGTTCAACTTCGATGAACTGGATCTTCCGGAGTTCAACGAAGAAGATGCACTAACATCAATGGCACAAGAGCCAGAGTTAGCTGAATCTGAAACCGCTGATCCAGAAACTGCGGCGAATGAGCCAACGGCTGAAGAAGAAGAATTCAATTTTGATGATTTAGAGCTTCCGGAGTTCAGTGAAGAAGATGCACTAACATCAATGGCGCAAGAGCCAGAGTTAGCTGAGTCTGAAATTGCTGAACCAGAAACTGCGGCGATTGAGCCGACGGCCGAAGACGAAGAATTCAACGTCGATGAGCTAGACCTTCCGGAGTTCAACGAAGAAGATGCTCTAGCGTCAATGGCGCAAGAGCCAGAGTTAGCTGAGTCTGAAATTGCTGAACCAGAAACTGCGGCGATTGAGCTGACGGCCGAAGACGAAGAATTCAACTTCGATGAGCTAGACCTTCCGGAGTTCAACGAAGAAGATGCACTAACGTCAATGGTGCAAGAGCCAGAGTTAGCTGAATCTGAAACCGCTGAACCAGAAACTGCGGCGATTGAGCCAACGGCCGAAGACGAAGAATTCAACTTCGATGAGCTAGACCTTCCGGAGTTCAACGAAGAAGATGCACTAACGTCAATGGTACAAGAGCCAGAGTTAGCTGAATCTGAAACTACTGACCCAGAAACTGCGGCGAATGAGCCAGTGGCTGAAGATGAAGAGTTCGACTTCGATGATCTGGATCTTCCGGAGTTCAGCGAAGAAGATGCTCTTGCATCAATGGCTGACGAGCCAAGATTGTCAGAAGCAGAAACTTCACAGCCAGCCGCCGGCATGGCGAGCGATGAGGAGTTCAACTTTGATGATCTGGACTTGCCAGAGTTCAATGAAGAAGATGCATTGGCTTCAATGGGCGATGCAGAACTAGAAACGCCGGTAAAGCACCCTGAAGCGTCTCAAACTGTTATTCAATCAGACAATGACCATGATGCTTTGTTTGATGTATTCGCGCAGCCAGAGGCTTTCAGTGTCGAGCCTGATCCCGTTCCCGAAGCACAAGCAGACTTAGAGTCTGAACTCAATGATTTTGAAGAATCTGCAATGGCGAACCTGTTGTCAGAAAACGCAGACTCAGAAGTGTTTGATGGAAAATTGGACAATGACACCATCGCAAGTGCGGGTATGGATTTCGAAACCATGCTGGATGTGGGCGATGACTGGGATGGTTTTAAACTGTCATCAGACAGCGCGGCGTCAACAACGGAAGTCCCAGAAGATCAAAGAGACGTTTGGAGCTCGACAGAAGCACTTGCGCAACCAGAAATCGCTCAGGAAAACTGGGGTGAGCAGGATGATCTTACCGACTTCGACCCGAAGAAAAATCAATTCATGACGATTGATGAGTTGATGGCTCAAGTGGATAAAAATGGCGGTGACTTCGAAGAGCAAGAATTAAAGCTCGATGTTGGTTTGAATGAGTTCCCTGATGTGATTGGTGACATCGGTGATGTGGATGTAGACACCAACGCAGAAGCCGCAGGTAAGCTTGATTTAGCAAAAATCTATCTAGAAATGAACGATCCTCAAGGGGCGATCAAATTGCTAGAAGAGGCCATCGTCTACGGTGAAGATGATATTCGCCGTGAAGCGAAAGGGCTTATCGACGCCATTAACGGTCGATAAAGAAAAATGGGTAGCAAATGCTGCCCATTTTTGTATCTGGAAGGACTTACGTATATACTTCCCGCCCCATTTTAGAGTTCGAAGGTTAAAATGAGAATCGCATTAGGTATCGAGTATAACGGTACAAATTACTTTGGTTGGCAACGCCAAAGAGAAGTAAAAAGTGTCCAAGAAGCGCTGGAAAAAGCACTTTCTGTAGTAGCAAATCACCCTGTAGAAGTTCAGTGCGCTGGTCGTACCGATGCAGGTGTACACGGCACAGGACAAGTTGTTCACTTCGACACCAACGTAAATCGAAAAATGGTTGCTTGGACAATGGGCGCAAATGCGAACATGCCAAGTGATATCGCTGTCCGCTGGGCGGTAGAAGTACCTGATGACTTCCATGCACGATTCTCAGCGACGGCGCGTCGTTACCGCTACATCATCTTTAATCACGCATTGCGTCCTGGCATCTTAAATTCTGGAGTGAGCCATTATCACGGTGACTTGGATGAAAAGAAAATGCACGAAGCAGGACAATACTTGCTTGGTGAGAATGACTTCAGTTCATTTCGTGCAGCACACTGCCAATCGTTGAGCCCTTGTCGAAATATGATGCACTTGAACGTGACTCGACATGGTGACTACGTCATTATCGATATTAAAGCGAACGCTTTTGTTCACCACATGGTGCGTAACATTACAGGCAGTTTGATTAAAGTGGGTCGTGGCGAAGAAAAGCCTGAATGGATCAAGTCACTTTTAGAAGCAAAAGACCGCAAATTAGCGGGTGCAACGGCCAAGGCTGAAGGTTTGTATTTGGTTGATGTGGACTACCCAGAAGCGTTTGGATTACCACAAGTGCCGATCGGTCCGCTATTTTTACCGGATAATTTGAACTAAATTTGCGAATTTGTTTCAAATTATCGGTAGTTTAGACTGGAAATGCGCAGAAACTATGCGTTATTAATGATATCAAAAATAGGTACAACCAGTTTTTTATCTACAGTCGCGGCAAGATATGTTTTAATCCATCCGCAATATTCCGAATTTATATCTTTCGCAATGAAGCGGAAGAATTGAGAGAAAAGGTCTTCCATGAGTTGGCTTGAAAAGATTTTAGAAAAAAGCAACCTAGTAAGTTCACGCAAAGCTTCTATCCCTGAAGGCGTGTGGACGAAATGTACCTCTTGTGAGCAGGTTCTTTACCATGCTGAACTTGAGCGTAACCTAGAAGTTTGTCCTAAGTGTAATCACCACATGCGCATGAAAGCACGTCGTCGTCTAGAAACATTCTTAGATGAAGGTGAGCGTGTAGAGCTAGGCACAGAGCTTGAGCCACAGGACAAACTGAAATTTAAAGATTCTAAGCGCTACAAAGAGCGTATCTCTGCTGCTCAAAAGAACAGTGGCGAGAAAGACGCATTGGTGGTTATGCAGGGTGAACTGCTTGGTATGCCATTGGTAGCGTGTGCGTTTGAATTCTCTTTCATGGGTGGTTCAATGGGTTCCGTTGTTGGTGCTCGTTTCGTGAAAGCAGTTGACGCCGCAATTGAAAACAATTGTGCACTGGTGTGTTTCTCTGCAAGTGGTGGTGCGCGTATGCAAGAGGCGTTAATGTCTCTAATGCAAATGGCGAAAACCAGTGCAGCGCTTGAGCGTTTGTCAGAAAAAGGCCTACCATTCATTTCGGTACTGACTGACCCAACAATGGGTGGTGTATCGGCAAGTTTGGCGATGCTAGGTGACATCAACATTGGTGAACCTAAAGCATTGATCGGTTTCGCTGGCCGTCGTGTAATCGAGCAAACAGTACGCGAAGATCTTCCTGAAGGCTTCCAGCGTAGTGAGTTCCTGCTAGAGCACGGTGCGATTGACATGATCGTTGACCGTCGTGAAATGCGTCAACGTGTGGGTGGTCTGATCGCTAAGATGACTAACCACAAGTCTCCGATGGTGGTTTCCGTTAACGAATCTCCAAATGAAGAGCCATATTCTGTACCAGAAGCGGACGAAAAAGGGTAAAGTATCAACTAACATAAAAACCAAAGAAATTAATGGTTAAAGTTAGATGACACAAAACGCAATTCCTCAAGCCACATCCACTCTAACGATGTGGCTTGATTATTTAACAAATCTCCACACATCAGCTATCGACCTCGGCTTAGACCGCGTTCAAGCGGTAGCGAAAAAAGCCAACCTCACCAAACCAGCCCCTACTGTGATTACTGTTGCCGGCACCAATGGCAAGGGTTCGACGTGCGCGTTGATGGAAGCGATTCTATTAGATGCCGGCTACTCAGTCGGAGTTTACAGTTCACCTCACCTTATTCGCTACAACGAGCGTGTTCGTATTAACGGTGTAGATGCAGAAGATCGTACACACTGCGAAGCATTCGATTATATCGAGCAACAACGTGGTGATATTAGCCTAAGCTTGTTTGAATTCGGTACGTTGGCTGCACTTCGTATTTTCCAAGTTGAAAAAGTGGACGTGGTGTTGTTAGAAGTTGGCCTTGGTGGTCGATTAGATGCAACAAATGTCGTAGATCATGATGTCTCTGTTATTACCAGCTTGGCTATCGACCATGTGGATTGGCTAGGTGATGACATCAATGTAATTGGCTTTGAGAAAGCGGGTATCTACCGTACTGGTAAACCTGCGATTTGTGGCCAACCGACGCCGCCAGCAACCGTTGCTGCGCACGCTGATGACATTCAAGCTGAGTTCTTCCAAGTTGGCATCCAGTTCGATTACCAATTGACTGAGAAAGGTTGGAAGTGGACCAGTGGAGCGTTTGGCTTAGACGACCTTCCATTGCCTTCTCTGCCCTTACCGAATGCAGCAACTGCTCTGATGGCACTTGGCGCTTCAGAATTGCAAATCACTGACATTAATATCGTTAATGGCTTGAATAATGCTCGCCTAGCTGGCCGAATGCAGGTTTTGCAAACGGAACCAGACATTGTGCTTGATGTGGCGCACAATCCTCACTCTGCAGAATACTTGGTAGAGAAGGTGAAGCACCAATACGTGAATAAAAACATCCATGTCGTGGTGGCAATGCTGCACGATAAAGACATCAAGGCAACAATTGAAGTATTAGCGCCAATTGCAACCCAATGGTACCCAGCATCACTGACTGGCCCTCGCGCGGCAACTGCCGACGAGTTATGTCAATATTTACCCGAAGGGCAGATTCAGTTCCAAACTCCAGTAGAGGCATTTGAGAGCGCGAAAACTCATGCGGCTCATGATGATGTCATTTTGGTGGTGGGTTCATTCCACACAGTGGGTGAAGTGTTGGAGTATTGGCAATCAAATAATGAGTAATCAAAGGTAATTTGATGGCAAGTAAATTTCAAAGTCGTTTAGTCGGCACCATCATTCTAGTGGCGGTGGGGGTCATCGTACTTCCAGACGTACTGGATGGTAAGAAACTGCACTATAAAGAAGAGTTTGCCAGTATTCCTATCAAACCTGAACTTGATAGCGATGTGGAGAACTTCGAAATACTAGAGCCTGTTGAAGACGACGTTTCATTACCGGAATCTCCAGTAACTGCAACAGTGAATGAATCTCAAGAGCCTCAAGTCGCGGTTTCTCAGCCAGAACCAGAGTCAGTTTCTCAGCCAGAAGAAGTCAAACAACCTGAACAGGTTGAAGTTGCCGTTCGTCCGGTTGAAGAAAAAAATCAATATGAAGATTCAGCCTGGATCATTCAGTTGATGGCACTAAAAAATCATGAAAATGCGGTTGCACTTGTAGAGGATCTTCAGAAGCGTGGCTACCAAGCTCATGTAAAAAAAGAGACAGCCTTTACTCGAGTGATTGTCGGTCCTGATGTGTCAAAAAGTAAACTTGAACGACAGGTCAAGGAATTACAAAAAATTACAGGCTCAAAAGGTCAATTGCTTAAATTTAAGCCATTAAATCCATAAGAAAACGTTTGCGTCAGCATTTTTTCTGTTAAAATGCGCGCCAACTTAAGATGAAGAAAACATGAATTGGTTAGATTTTGTCATTTTAGGTGTGATCGGATTTTCAGCTCTGATCAGTTTAGTTCGCGGTTTTGCTAAAGAAGCTTTGTCTTTGGTGATTTGGTTTGGAGCATTTTTTATCTCCAGTAATTACTACGCCAAATTGGCGGTGTATTTCACCAACATCGAAGATGAAATGTTTCGTAACGGAGCCGCAATAGCGGCGTTATTCGTCGCTACCTTAGTAGTTGGTGCAGTGGTGAATTACGTCATTGGTCAACTGGTACAAAAAACAGGGCTATCAGGAACCGACCGAATTCTCGGTGTGGTGTTTGGTGGTTTACGCGGAGTACTGATTGTTTCTGCGGTGCTGTTTTTTATGGATGCGTTTACTGCATTCCCAAGCTCGGATTGGTGGAAAGAGTCACAGTTGGTCCCAGAGTTCAGCCGTATCATCGCCCCATTCTTCGAGCACTTAAAAGCAACATCAAGTTTTCTGTCTGGCACTATCTAGTAGTGCCAGCTACTGTCGCAAATCGAGGATTAGGACATGTGTGGTATTGTTGGAATCGTGGGCACAACGCCTGTAAACCAGTCTATTTATGACGCGTTAACGGTGTTACAGCATCGTGGCCAAGATGCCGCTGGTATTTGTACCATAGAAAGCAATCGTTTTCGTCTGCGTAAGGCGAACGGTTTAGTGAAGGATGTGTTCGAAGCAAGACACATGCAACGCTTACAAGGTGAGGTTGGTATCGGTCATGTTCGTTACCCAACCGCAGGCAGTTCAAGTGCCTCTGAAGCTCAACCTTTCTACGTAAACTCTCCTTTCGGTATTACACTTGCCCACAATGGTAATTTGACTAACGCTCATGAAGTTCGTCAAAAACTGTTTGAAAAAGACCGCCGTCATATCAATACGACTTCAGATTCTGAAGTGCTTCTGAATGTACTCGCTCACGAAATCGATACAGTAAAAGGCAATGTGACAGCTGAAGATGTCTTCCGTGCGGTTACGAATGTTCACCGTACAATCCGTGGTGCTTATGCTGTTGCTGCGATGATTATTGGCCACGGTATGATTGCGTTTCGCGACCCACATGGTATCCGCCCTTTATGCTTAGGTAAGCGTGAAGTGAACGGAAGAACAGAATACATGGTGGCGTCAGAGTCAGTGGCGTTAGATGCTGTTGGTTTTGATTTTGTTCGCGATGTCGCTCCTGGTGAAGCGATTTACGCAACGTTTGATGGTGAACTATTTACGAAACAATGTGGCGACAATCCAAAACTGAATCCGTGTATCTTTGAATTCGTTTACTTTGCACGTCCGGACTCTTTCATCGACAAGATTTCTGTTTACAGTGCTCGTGTTGAGATGGGTAAAAAGCTTGGTGAGCGTATTCGTGAAGATTACGCAGAATTGGATATCGACGTGGTTATTCCTATTCCTGAAACGTCTTGCGATATTGCTCTACAAATTGCCCAAGCTATTGATAAACCTTACCGTCAAGGCTTTGTGAAAAACCGTTACGTAGGTCGTACTTTCATTATGCCGGGTCAACAACAGCGTAAGAAATCGGTGCGCCGCAAACTAAACGCGATTCGTTCTGAATTTAAAGGTAAGAATGTTCTGCTTGTGGATGACTCTATTGTTCGCGGTACAACATCAGAGCAGATCATTGAGATGGCTCGTGACTCTGGCGCAAACAAGGTGTTTATGGTCTCGGCGGCACCAGAAGTACGTTTCCCGAATGTTTACGGTATCGATATGCCAAGTGCAACAGAGCTGATTGCTCATGGCCGCGATAACGAAACCATCTGTAAGCAAATTGGTGCTGACGCGCTTATTTACCAACGCTTGGATGATTTGGTTGAAGCAGTTGGTTTAGGCAATCAAGACATCACTCAGTTCGATACATCAGTATTTAACGGTGAATATGTGACGGGTGACATCGACCAACAATACCTCGACTTCCTTGATGGTTTGCGTAACGATGATGCAAAGACACAAGCAGAAATTCAGCAAGATCTTGCTAATCTAGAACTGCATAACGAAGGCGCTTAATCTGCCCGAAAATCCAAGACATAAAAAAACCAGAGCTCGCGCTCTGGTTTTTTGTATCTGCTATCGAGTTTAGTGAATGTTGTAAGCGATCACGAAGTCGATAAAAAGACGCACTTTCTCAGGAAGATGGTCTTTGTGATTGTACAGCATGTAGATGTCGCGCGGGTTAGCGCTCCAATCTGGTAATACACGCAGTAGATCGCCACTTTCAATATACTCTTTGATCATCACGTCAGGCATTAATGTAATCCCCAACCCTTCAGAGCAAGAGCTACGCACGACATTCAGTGCATTGGCTTGAAAACGACCACGTTCTGCATTCACCACAGACTCTCCCTTGCTGTTGATTAGTGTCCACTTGATCAGTGGGTAGCCTTTCAGCAAAGAATGGTTAGAGAGCTCTTCAGCGTGGTTTGGTGCCGGATTTGCGGCGAGATAGTCAGGACTTGCGACCAGAATATCCTTCACTTCACCAATTTTACGGGCGATCAAGCTTGAGTCACGCTGTGGTCCAACGCGGAAAATCACGTCCCACTCAGTAGGATCAAGTTGATCGGCGTTGTTTTCTGTCGTCAGCTCGATGTTGATGTCAGGATACTGCTTCATGAACCCATTAAACATAGGCATCATCATGCGTTTAGTCAGGTTGTACGGTGCAGAAATCTTAATCTTGCCCGATGCGCCACGACAGTCATCCGTAATCTCCTCAGCTGTCGATGTTAGGCGTTGTAGCAGAGGTGAGCATTCATGGTAAAAGCGTTCTCCGGCCTCGGTCAGAGAAAGCTTACGCGCATGACGGTTCAGCAATCGAAGATTGACAGAGTCTTCTAGCGCTTGAATGCGTCGGGTGATGGTTGCCACCGGAATCATGGTTTTTCGCGAAGTTGCGGTATAGCTCCCATTTTCGACAACCAATCGAAACAGGTTTAGATCATCTAATTTCATATTTCCAGACACATTAAACTACCGTTTATGGCTAATTTATAATTAACTTTGTGATCAAAGTTTGCTTTAAGTCAACATGTTGCGTCATTTGAACACAGCAAGCCTCCCTGAGTAAATACTGATAGACCATGGAATATTTGTATAAACGTCAATTTCAGGCTACGGTTTATAACAAGGTGAAAGGGCCTGATGTCTTGCTGCATAACGTTTTGTAAGATGTGAATACAACAAAAATAACGACATATAAATTTGTTTTTTTGACTGAGCTTTGTGAGGTGCAAAGGTATGTTTAAGACTCACAGTCAAACGGCAATGGTCTCGGCGCAGGAAGTGGTCAATCATAAACTCATCATGTTAGTGGACGATGATCCGATATTTCGTAGCGTGACTAATGCCTATTTGGAAAGTCAGGGTTTTAAGGTGGTCGAAGCAGAAAACGGCCTAGAGGCGCTTCAACAACTAAGGGAATGCCAACCTGATTTGGTCTTATGTGATTTATCCATGCCCGTGTTGGACGGGATAGAATTTGTCGAGGAAGTTAGCTTAGAGTATCCGTCTATGCCACTGATTGTTGTGTCTGGAACGGATGAGATGTCTGACGTCGCGAAAGCGCTTCGTTTTGGTATTAAAGATTTCTTACCTAAACCAATAGGAAACTATCAACATCTATCTCAAGCGATCGACAACACGCTTGAGGAATCAGACTGTCACTACTCTGACCATCGAGATTTTTCGAGCCAATGGTTTAGGGTTGATGACGGTGGGGAAATGCCAGACGATCAAGAACTGCACTGGCACCTAGAATATCTACAACAACATCCAAATGCAGCAAGAGACTTGCTACACGCTTTATTGCCAGAAAAAGACGCATCACAAGGTGATTGGAAATGCTCTTATCGTTTATTGCAATCAACCGACGTTATGCCTTTAGTGTTTGATTACCGTTGGCTGATGAACGGGCAATTTGCCTTTTATCTCGTTGATTCAGCGTCATCAGCGCACGATGGTGTGGCAACAACGCTGCTGGTGCGTGCTTTGTTTGATGACTACTTACGTAACTTAAAGAGTTTTAGTGCAGACCTGAAAGACATGGTCGACATTATTGAAAAAGGTATTCATTGCTCTGATAGTACCGGTGCCGTAAATGCCGTTTTCGGTGTTGCAGATCTTGCTTCATCTTCTGTCTCAATACTACCAGCGGGTTTGGATAGTCAGTGGTCAGACGGCCATTCAAATCAGCACATAGCCGCTGGTAATCAATTAGGTGACGGCAGTATGAAAAACTTCATCACCCGAGACTTACCAATCAGCACTAACGGGCAGCTTTCAATTGGTTGTCTTGGGACATCCAGCTTTAGCCTCAATATGGTTCGTCTGAATCGATTGATATAACGAGCAGCAGGTAAAAACATAGATACATCAATAAAAGCAGCGTCCATTACGCTGCTTTTTTATTTCTAGCTGCTTGGCTTCGAACTAATGATACTTCGCTTTATAACCCTACTTTTTGTTGGTGTTTAGCGTTAATTGTTTAAGGTATAGTCATCGCTTAAAACAATAATGACCCATTTGTGCAACGATAATTTAACGATGTAAGGTGGGGGAAGCGAAGTCAACTCAACTCTAGTGAGAAGAAACATCATGGCAGACAAAGATTTTAAAGAGCCTTATAATATTTTTTACTTTTTAGGTTTCATTGCAGTCCTTTTGATCCCAACTTTACCTGCAACGTTAACCTGGCTTCGTGTAATGAATGGTTACGCGGGCTTTTAATTTAGCGTTAGTTTATTGGAGTCCACCATTCGTATTAAGCGTTACCTTTTCAATATAGCTGGTGGACTCTGCATGCTGCTTGGCATTGCCGGCATCGTTCTTCCTCTTCTTCCTACCACACCCTTTATTCTTTTAGCGAGTGCCTGTTTCATGCGAGGCAGCCCTGCGTTTCATCGTTGGCTGCATGAACATAAAACGTTTGGACCTTTACTCGAAAACTGGCATAAACACCGAGCAGTCACACGCAAAGTGAAACAACGTGGCGCGGTCTTCATCGTACTCAGTTTTACTTTCTCCATCATTGTCGCTCCAATGGTTTGGGTAAAAATTGCGCTTTTAGTGATGCTAATCGTTTTACTGAGTTGGTTTATGCGTCTCCCTGTGACTGAGTTGGTTGCTGACCGAGAAGAAAATCACTAAGATTGTAGAGAATAGTGTGCCCGCTCTTCGAGTGGGCGTTTGTATTTTCAGCGCTTGTGACTTTTACGAAAGTAAGCACATAGTGATGAAAACCTATTGTTTGTTGCCCTCATATATACTGCGATTAGAACAGAGGGTGATGAGCCAATCTAAGTAAATCGGTATTATGACTACAGAAACAATCTCACTGATCAAATCTAGCATCAAAAGCATCGAAGATTACCCGAAACCAGGCATTCTTTTCCGCGACGTAACCAGCCTTCTTGAGGACGCGAAAGCGTATCAAGCGACAATCAATCTTTTGGTTGAGCGCTACAAAGATATGGGTTTCACGAAAGTTGTGGGTACAGAAGCTCGTGGTTTCTTGTTTGGTGCACCACTAGCACTAGAACTGGGTGTTGGTTTTGTCCCTGTGCGTAAGCCAGGCAAACTACCTCGTCCTACTGTGGCTCAATCCTACGAGCTTGAATATGGTGTTGATACGCTAGAAATCCATACTGATGCGATCGTAGAAGGCGATAAAGTATTGGTTGTAGATGATCTACTTGCTACGGGCGGTACGATCGAAGCAACAACAAAGCTTATCCGTCAACTAGGCGGTGAAGTAGAGCACGCTGCATTCGTTATCAACCTGCCAGAAATTGGTGGTGATAAGCGCCTAGAAGGTCTAGGTCTGAACGTATACAGCATTTGCGAGTTTGAAGGACACTAATACATTCAATGAGTTATTTAGCTTTAGCGCGAAAATGGCGTCCGAATAAGTTTGACCAAGTCGTAGGGCAAAGCCATGTCCTTACGGCTCTGGAAAACGCGTTGGCGCAAAATCGCTTACACCATGCGTATCTCTTCAGCGGTACGCGAGGCGTTGGTAAAACATCGATTGGCCGACTGTTTGCTAAGGGCCTGAACTGTGAAACAGGTATTACCGCTAACCCTTGTGGTGAGTGTGATACTTGTCGTGAGATTGATGAAGGTCGCTTTGTTGACCTACTAGAGATCGACGCGGCTTCTCGTACTAAAGTTGAAGACACTCGTGAACTATTAGATAACGTTCAATACAAGCCCGCTCGCGGACGTTTTAAAGTGTACCTCATTGATGAGGTACACATGCTTTCGCGTCACTCTTTCAATGCGCTGTTAAAAACGTTGGAAGAGCCGCCAGAGTATGTGAAGTTCTTGTTGGCTACGACGGATCCACAAAAACTGCCGGTAACGATTCTGTCGCGCTGTTTACAGTTCCACCTTAAGCCAATCAGTGTTGATGACATTCATCAGCAACTTGACCATATTTTGGAAAAAGAACAAGTCTCTGCAGAAGCAAGAGCACTTGGCATGATCTCGCATGCTGCAGATGGCAGTATGCGTGATGCACTGAGCTTAACTGACCAAGCTATCGCCCTAGGTAACGGCACGATTCAGACCGATATCGTTAGCCACATGCTTGGTACGATTGATACTGACCAAGCGATTCATTTGCTGGAATCGGTCAGCAGTAAGCAGCCGCAACAGGCGATGGACAAAATCCAACAACTTGCATCAAACGGTGTCGAGTGGGATGGATTGCTACAACAATTGGCATCCCAGCTTCACCGCGTCGCGATGTACCAAGCTCTGCCATCGACCTTAGATCAGACTCAACCTGATGCTGAAAAAATCGAATTATTGAGTAAAGCGTTAACACCACAAGATGTTCAGCTTTACTACCAAATTGCTTTAAAAGGCCGTGAAGACCTAACGTTGTCACCGAATGGTCGCGTTGGGATGGAAATGATCGTTTTGCGCATGATGGCATTCCGTCCATCTGCAAGTAACAGCGCCACCGTCATCTCAACCTCATCGCAGACACAAGGCTTGCCTGCGCAAAGTGCAGTGCAAACACAAGCAGTATCGGTGGCAAAACCGCAAGCGCCAGTTCAGCAAGTACCTTTACAGCAAACGCAAAGTCAGCCTAGACCAAGCCAGTTAGCGCCGAATATGGCGTCACAACCGCTGTCTCAGGCAGCACAGCAGCCGACGAATGAAGCACCATCATACCAACCTGAATATCAAGGTGGTTATGATATGGCTCCGCCACAGTATGACATGGCACCACCAATGAGTGAGAATCCTGTGCCTACACAGCAGGTTCCTCAACAAGCTCAACCTATGCCAGAGAATGCGCCAGCGCCTGCTCGAGGTAATTTGAGTGGTCTTCGTCATCAATTGCGCTCGCAACGCCAGGGTCAGCAACAGGCGACGACGCAAAATGGTGGCCCAAAAAAGCCTAACGCGACATCTGCTCAAAAAGAGTCGGTCATTGACCGTCTAGCGCAATTGCATGGCAATTCCGCGCAGGTGTCGCTACCATCCTCTTCTCAAGCGGAACAACCTGTCATTGAGGATGAAGCATATCGTTGGCGTCCAACCAAGCAACCGGTTGAAACAAAAACGAATACGCAACTGACACCTACGCAGCTCAAGAAAGCTCTTGAGCACGAAAAGACGCCAGAAATGGCGCAAAAGCTTGTCGATGAATCATTGGAAAGCAGTGAGTGGGCAAAGCTGATCAGCTTAATGAATACACCCAAGCTGGTGGAGCAACTTGCACTAAACTCGCATTACAGCAAAGAAGGCTCGACAGTTTCGCTACAATTAAGAGACAGTCAGGCACACTTGAATACTGACAGAGCGCAAAGCGAGCTGTTGAACGCGTTAAATGGCGTGTTAGAACAAGAGTGCCATCTTAGTATTGATGTGGGCGAAAACGGTGAGACCCCCCTTGAGCTTAGAGACAGGCTGTATCAAGAAAAATTGCAACAAGCTCTGAACAGTTTAGAAAACGATCCACATGTTCAGTTCATCGAACGTCGTTTCGCTGCAGAGCTCGATAAAGATAGTGTAAGACCTATCTAAATTTTGAACGGAATGGGGTTGAAAACGTTCAGTGAAAACCCCATTAACAGATGCAACACCTAATTAAACCAGAGAGATAAACATGTTTGGTAAAGGCGGTATGGGCAACCTAATGAAGCAAGCCCAGCAAATGCAAGATCGCATGCAAAAGCTTCAAGAAGAAATCGCGAATATGGAAGTAACTGGCGAGTCTGGTGCTGGTCTAGTTAAAGTTACAATCACTGGTAGTCACAGTGTGCGTCGTGTTGATATTGACGAGAGTCTAATGGAAGACGACAAAGAGATGCTAGAAGATCTTATCGCTGCGGCATTCAACGATGCAGCACGTCGTGTTGAAGAAACTCAAAAAGAGAAAATGGCTTCAGTAACTGGCGGTATGCAATTACCACCAGGTATGAAAATGCCATTCTAATCTGCTGAATTCTAACTAAGCGGATTTTCAATGCGTACCAGTCATATGCTGGAACAATTGATGGAGGCCTTACGTTGTCTACCTGGGGTTGGCCCCAAGTCGGCGCAGCGTATGGCCTTTCATTTGTTACAGCGTGATAGAAAAGGCGGTCTGCAACTGGCAGATGCGCTGAGTCAGTCAATGACAGAAATTGGTCATTGCACCGAGTGCCGTACCTTCACTGAAGAAGACGTTTGCCATATTTGTACGAACCCAAAGCGCCAAGAAAATGGCCAAATTTGTGTAGTAGAAAGTCCAGCAGACATCGCGGCAGTAGAAGCGACAGGTCAATACTCGGGTCGATACTTTGTACTAATGGGGCACTTATCACCACTGGACGGAATTGGTCCAAGTGATATTGGTCTTGATGTACTGGATTACCGTCTGCGTCGCGGTGATGTTTCTGAAGTGATTCTTGCAACCAATCCAACGGTTGAAGGGGAAGCAACAGCGCATTACATCGCGGAGCTGTGTAAAGAACACCAAGTGGATGCAAGCCGTATCGCGCACGGTGTACCAGTGGGGGGCGAGCTTGAGCTCGTGGACGGGACAACCTTGTCTCACTCTCTTCTAGGTCGACACAAGATTTAATAAAAAAGCCGCTGAATTCAGCGGCTTTTTTGATCTTGAGGTTCGAGAATCGATTAATCGTTTGATTCTGTACCAAGAAGGTTCTTGTAGATAAGTGCACCTAGAATACCACCAACGATTGGTGCTACCCAGAATAGCCAAAGCTGAGAAACCGCCCAGTCGCCAACGAATACGGCAACACCAGTACTACGTGCTGGGTTAACCGATGTGTTAGTCACTGGAATACTGATTAGGTGGATAAGAGTCAAACATAAACCGATCGCGATAGGTGCAAAACCTTGTGGTGCGCGTTTGTCTGTGGCACCCATGATCACGATTAGGAACATCATTGTCATCACAACTTCAGTCACTAAAGCAGCAACCATAGAGTATTGACCTGGAGAATGCGCGCCGTAACCGTTCGCAGCAAAGCCAGAACCAACTACGTCAAAGCCTGCTTGACCGGTTGCGATTACGTAAAGTACGCCACCCGCAATCACACCACCAATCACTTGCGCGATGATGTAAGGCACTACGTCTTTAGTCTCAAAACGACCACCGGCCCATAGACCGATAGTTACTGCTGGGTTTAGGTGACAACCTGAGATATGGCCAATAGCAAATGCCATTGTGAGTACGGTAAGACCGAACGCCAAAGAAACGCCCAACAAGCCAATGCCGACATCAGGGAAGCCAGCCGCTAACACTGCACTACCACAGCCACCAAGCACTAACCAAAAAGTACCAAAAACCTCTGCCATGTATTTATTCATATTGTTTCCTATTGCGGATTTAGATTACCCGCTGAACATAGTAGAGAATTGTCAGAAAAGTGTGAGTTGAAGCACGGAAATTAACCAAAATGCCAGATATGAGCGTTTCTGTCTCATACATGAAACGAAATGAGTAAGGAGAGGGTAGGTGGATGAGTTGAAAGGAAAACCTCGGCTATCGTTATAGAGTTTGATAACCGAGGCGAGAGGAAGCGTTAGCTAAAAGCAATAAATGGTGAGATACACAACAAGATGCCCGTCGCGATGATTAGGTATAGTGAAGCACCTTTGTATTTATGTAGAGAAGGCACTTGATACACCAAGTAAGCAGGAATCAAACAGCCAATCAAACCAAAGATAGGGCTACAAACCGAAGTGAAGCTCAAAACCGGTAGGTTGAGTACGATAGCGCCCCATGCCATCAAAATCGCGAATAGAATGATGCCTTTCGTCACGAGATCTTTGTTGATTTGCTCTTCAGGCATCACTTTTTTCAATGCCAACATCGCAAGGCCTTGGCAAGAATCACGGAAGCCAAGGTAAACACCAAAGAAGGCTGTCATTACAGAAAAGATGTTCAACATCAGGCTAAGCAGTTTAAGCGTCGTGCCGTCCATGCCTTGTGCTACCATCGCAAGCGCAGAGATGTTCTCGTTTGCTGCGCGGACTGCTTGTTCATGAGACATCGCCAACGTGAAAGAAATCGCGTAGAAAAACACGGTCACAAACAAAATGCCAAAAGCGATATTCATGGCACGCATCGCTTTAAAACGGGCAACTTCAATAGACTTCTCTTTCGAACGGTAAGAGATCACCATCGGACTCAAGCTTTGAATAAACAAAATAGAAGTGAGGGTGAACGGTAGCAGCTCAATCGCATCTTTTAGGCCAGCACCCGCTGTTGGGACGCTACCTACATTCGCCAGATCCCATTTTTCAATCATCATGAAGCCTAGCAGTGCTACGGTACAAAGTTTTACCAATACTAATCCGGTGCTGACCTTAAATAGGACCTTCTCACCACGCGAAGCGATTGCCACCAAAGCGCAAACCAATGCTAGACCATACAGCGGGTTTTCCGACAACAGCCCCTCAGTGATACCAAAGCTGTGTAGGAAAGAGGCTGAGTCATTATTGATTGCTGTCGAGTATACGAATACCCAAATCACCAACATGATGAAGTAGAGCACGCCTAACAATGCGCCCCATTTATTGCCAAGGTAGCCAGAGATAACCCCCGCATAGTCTTGACACTTCGGAGAGGTGGAAAGCGTGTTAATAAATAGGCGTTGGAACAAGTACATCGCTGGATAACCAATCACCGCGGAGGCAAGAAATACCCATATGCCAAGTACGCCCACCTTTACTGGAAGAAAAACAATACCAGCACCGATTGCCATGCCGATACTCATGATTACCCAGCCCCAGTCAGTGCTATCAAACTTAGTCGCCGCTTTCCATTCTGTGGCTGTCATTCCGGCTTTAACGTGAGGTGGTTCTTTAGTTATTGGAAGAGTTTGTGTAGGTACAGTAACGCTCATTGTCGTTTTCTCTTTGTTAGTATGAATTTTTCTCAAATCTATTTGAGAAAAAGATTAACAACAATTTTTTTGTGGAAAATTCAGATAAATTTGAGATCTCGACAAAATTACTCAATAAAATCTGAATTTAGATCGATTTGTGTGATCTATAGTGGTTGTTTTGCTCACATATAGTTGAAAGAATAGCTTTGAAACGAATGCTAAAGCTGAGTTTTACGACTAAAACTATGTGAGGATTAACATGAAAGAATTGATCACTTCAGAGCACGCTCCTGCCGCAATTGGCCCATATTCACACGGAACCACTTACGGGGATTTGATTTTTACGTCTGGCCAACTCCCAGTTGATAGCGCGACAGGTAAAGTAGTAGAGGGAGGGATTACTGCTCAAAGTCATCAATCTCTAACGAACTTAAAACATGTGCTTGAAGCGGGTAACGGCAGTTTAGATACGGTTCTAAAAACGACGTGTTACTTGGCAAACATCAGTGACTTTGCGGAATTCAACAAAGTGTATGCAGAGTTTTTCCAAAAGGATTGCCCAGCACGAAGCTGCTTTGCGGTGAAAGATCTTCCGCTAGGTGTTTTGATTGAAGTTGAAGCGATTGCTAGTAAAAAGTGATACGGAGAAGAAGCATGAATCAGCAATGGAACCAATATATCCAAATCATTAAGCAAGTTGTGAAACCTGCCCTCGGATGTACCGAACCCATTGCTGCTGCATATGCGGCAGCAGTTGCAAAGCGTGAGCTTGGATGCCAAACCCCGGACATGATTGAAGTACGTGTCTCAGATAACTTGTTTAAAAACTCCATGGGGGTTTACGTTCCCGGCACTGGGAAAATTGGCCTTAAGATCGCGGCGTCAGTTGGGGCATTAGCGGGAGACCCAAACGCAGAACTGGAAGTGCTCGCTAAAATTAATCAAGACGATGTGACTGCTGCCCAGCAACTTATTGATGAAGAGCGAGTCAGTGTTGCTCGCATTGATACACAAGAATTTATCTTTTGCAGTGTCACCATGAGCGTTGGAGAAGACACCGTCTCGGTGACTATCAGCGGTGGACACACTAATATTATCCAGATCACTCGCAATGGAGCGGTGACGTTCGATGCCCCTTTGCAGCAGCGAGTTGCGACAGGATCAGTATGTGAAGGGGTGGATATCTCTATTAAGCAGATTTACGACTTTGCCCTTCAAGCGCCATTTGATGACATCAAATTCATTCTGCAAGCGGCTGAACTCAACTCTTCCTTAGCGCAAGAGGGTATCGACCGAGGTTACGGCTTAGAAATTGGCCGAACATTAAAAGGCAATATCGAACAGGGGTTGCTTGGTAATGATCTGATGAGCAGAATCCAAATGATGACCTCTGCAGCATCCGATGCTCGAATGGGCGGTGCGACGCTGCCAGCGATGAGTAACTTTGGCAGCGGTAACCAAGGTATTGCCGCGACGATTCCGGTTGTTATCGCAGCAGAAGCGTTTCAAAGTAACGAAGAACAACTCGCTCGCGCACTAATCATGAGTCATTTAGGCGCGATCTACATTAAGTCATACTACCCACCTTTATCTGCATTCTGTGGTAACACCGTCACTAGTGCTGCCGCATCCATGTCACTAGTGTATCTAGCAGGCGGCTCGTTTGAGCAATCTTGCTCTGCAATTCAAAACGTCATTAGTGACAGTTCAGGCATGGTGTGTGATGGCGCGAAGTCATCTTGTGCAATGAAAGTTTGCACCTCATCAACGACGGCAGTTCGCTCATATTTGATGGCGATGGGTAACCACAGTGTGAAGAATCAAGGTATAGTAGGCGACGAAGTCGAACAAACTATAAGAAACGTAGGCTCTATGGTTAGACTTGGTATGCCGTATACTGACAAATCTATTATCGATATCATGTCGGCCTAGCCTCAAAGTTTTTGCTAAGGGAAGTAAATTGCAGCTTAAGAAACTCACCAAAAGTGATTTAGATATTTTGAATTCGATGAAGAACGTCGTCGATGGCATTGCGCGCATGTATGGCAAGCATACCGAGGTCGTTCTTCACAGTCTTGATGCAGAAGCTCCGGAAATCATCAAAATTGCCAATGGCCATGTTACTGAGCGTGGAGAAGGTGCACCGATTACCAACTTAGCAAGAATGAAGCTGCTTGAAGGTAACGACGTTTCAGATTCGTATGTGACGAAAACCGTAAGCGGTAAAACCTTGCATTCCATCACGACCATTGTCCGTAACCCAAAGAACAAACCTATTGGGTTATTGTGTATCAACGTCGACATGGATGTACCGATGCAAGATTTTTTGAGATCGATTATGCCAACTCAACAAAATGACTGCTGTGCGGGCGCACGTTCACCAGAAACCTTCGCTCGTAACATCGATGAAACCATCATTAGTACCATTGAGACCGTACAAGCAGAAGTGTGGTCGAACGAAGCGATTTCTCCTTCAAAACGCAACCGTGAACTGGTCACGCGTTTACAAGGTTTGGGGATTTTTAAATACAAAGATGCGGTATTGATGGTGGCAAATCATCTCGGTATTTCACGCGATACTATTTACCTTTACTTGAGAGAGTTGGGTAGTAACGACTAGGTCAGTTGTTCAAGTTCGGTGATATTATTTATCGCTTCTTGATTCGTTTTGCCGCACACAACTGGGCAAGGTTTGAAGTCGTGGCAAACTTTTGGGCGTTCAGGCATTCCGAAAAGTTTACATAAGTTGTCGTCATTTAATTGAATGCAGCGCTCTCCAGCAGGTTTGCCTTTTGGCATGCCCGGAATCGGAGAAGAGATACTTGGTGAGATACAACACGCCCCACAACCTAATCGACAATCCATCTAAAAGCCCTCGTAAAAATGAAGGGGGCATTATGGCCATTTCTCGTCAGATTGGAAGAGGCGTGCGTGAATTCACGCCAACAAAGTTAGCCCTTTCTACTCGTCATTAAGTCCTTTTTACTCATCATTAAGTAAAGCAGCGACTTCAAAATTCTGATCGCGTTTAGCCTGTTGGATATAACGGTTGCACTCTTGCATGCTTAAACCCCAGGTTCCAGCCTCGGTGCGAGAAGACATTTCCGTTAGGAACGTTGCTTGACCTTCTTGAACATTAGACGCTAGATCCTTGCCGTATTGTTGACAAAGTTCTGCATCGGTACTTGCCGCAGCTCCGAACGAAACAAGAGAGATAATGGTGATCATTGCGAGCTTCATAATATTGATTCCTTTATTCACACTATGATCTAAAACCATAGGATAGGAATCACTAATAGTAAAAATATCAATGTTGATCGCCCTTGCTAGTGAAATAGAACAAACGTTGATAATAGTTCGTATTACGGGGCGGAATTCGGCAAAACTTGAACTTTTGTTGTCAGAGGGGTATAAAACGCACCCAATTCATTCCCATTCGAGAAATAAGTAGTAAGCGTATGAGCACTCCATTTTGGCAAAGTAAATCGTTAGAGAACATGACAGAAGAAGAATGGGAATCTCTCTGTGATGGGTGTGGCAAATGTTGTCTGCACAAGCTAATGGATGAAGATACGGACGAAATCTACTACACCAACGTGGCGTGTAGTTGGCTGAACAGCAAAACATGTTCGTGCAAAGACTACCCGAACCGTTTTACTTCAGGCGAAGAGTGCACCAAGCTGACGCGTGAAGATATTGATGATTTTACGTGGCTGCCACACACTTGTGCATACCGCTTGTTGGCAGAAAGCCAGCCACTGCCAGAATGGCACCCATTAATCACTGGCTCTAAGTCTGCAATGCACGCAGCAGGGGAAAGTGTACGAAATAAAGTGGTGTATGAAATCGATGTGGTGGACTGGGAAGATCACATTTTAAATCACCCAAATCGCCCATAGCCGAATGTAAAACAAGCCTTTCATTGAAAGGCTTGTTTATTTTGGGGTGAGGCAAAAGTACCTAACCTTTTAAGAAACGGTTATAGACAAACAATATAACGAAAGCACCTAAAGTCGCGGTGACGATGCTGCCGATGTTTACTCCGTCTGCACCGCCAAGGCCCACAAAGCTTCCTAAGAAACCACCAACGAAAGCGCCTACGATACCGAGCACCATCGTGGCAATCCAGCCGCCTCCATCGTTACTTGGCATCAACCACTTAGCCAATGCTCCTGCAATCAAACCTAGAATAATCCAAGATAGAAAGCCCATAATTTCTCCTTACTCATTATTGTGTTAGGTACGTGTCGTTACGCATTCATGGTTACGTTTCAATCATAGACCATTCATCCAAAAGCGTAGATTTAACTAACTGATGACCATCGCGATGTAACCTAATATCAGGACTAAAACTGAAGTTAATGCGTATGGCACGGGGTAGCCAATCGCTGGCATGTCACTGTGGCTTGCATCTTGGGCTCCTTTCATTGCAGGGGTACTGTTTCTCCCTCCGGCACAGGCTCCCGCTAAAATAGCAGGGTTCATTTTGCGGAAGTACAATCCGTATAACCAAGCTAGCAGAGGTGGTACGAGTGCTGCAGTCACACCCAGTAACGCAATCTTGATGACAATGATGCCTTGGAATGACGCTAAGATTTTCGGCCCCACGGTTGCCGCTAATACCGCGACAAATAGGTTTAGGCCGATGTCTTGTAGAAAGCTTCTTGCCCCTTCACTCATGGGGCCGCCAAAGCTAGGGTTACGAGTTCGTAGGAATGAGAAAACGATCCCGGTTAACATGCAACCCGCCGATGTGCCAAGGGCAAAAGGGATACCTGCAACGGTGACACTCAAATGTCCAAAGACATAGCCAATAAGAAGGGAGAGGGCGAGGTAGAAGGTTTCAGTGACCGTACTCTCTACAATCGGAACGCTATTGAGTTTGGATGCGGTTTGTTCTACGCACCATTGGGAGCCTGCAATACGCACAACATCGCCCACTTCGACCTTAGTTTGTGGCAATAAAGGTTGCTGGTGGCCTTGTCGAAATATCGCTTTGAAATAAACACCAAAGCCGACTTCGGCATGCAATTGTGCGACAGTTTTCCCTGCATGCTCAGATTTACCAACGTGAATATCAGCCACTTCAATGTCGACATTTCTTGCGCGTGGCTCATCGACTTCATTTCCGATATCGGCTTCACCTTCCGCAATCAAGACGCGATATTCTCCGCGAATGCCAATAACATCATTTAACTCAAGCATTGGATTATCAGAAGCATCAATGACTTGCTCACCTCGAACCACTTTAAGCACGGCCGCATCAGGGAACTTCTGATACAACTCTTGCACTGAACGGCCAACTAACTCTTGGTGTGTGACTTTATAGGCACGAACATCAATCGGTAGGACGCCCACGTCTGAAAACCCAAAGGTGCTTGGGAGTTTCTCGTTGTCATCGCCAGTTGAGAATTCCGCTTCTGCCTCTTTACCTGCTTTGACGGGGTCAATACCAAAGAGAGAAGGGAGGTACTTAATGAACAAGATGATGAGGACGGTCGAAAGGACATAACTTATCGCGTAGCCCGCCGCAATATTGGCACTGACGTGATCAATGCTCATCCCTTCAGGTGGCGTAAATGCGCCTGAACTAATTGCTGACTGCGCTACGCCCATTACGGCGGTCACTGTGTAACTGCCAGAAATGATGCCAGCGGCGTAGCCGGGCTCCAGACCCATTAGCTTGGCGCCGATGACAACAATCGCAAAATTGCTGAACACGACAATCAAACCAATGA
This sequence comes from Vibrio sp. MOR3, assembly GCF_001557775.1. Taxonomy (NCBI): domain Bacteria; kingdom Pseudomonadati; phylum Pseudomonadota; class Gammaproteobacteria; order Vibrionales; family Vibrionaceae; genus Vibrio; species Vibrio sp. MOR3. Next base: position 94,957 of record NZ_LNRD01000009.1, read on the forward strand.
CGACGAAGTCGATCCCTCCTCTAGCAAGACCGGAGAAAAATTGTGGCCCAACTTTCATCCCAATCGCGTACATGAACATCATTAAGAAGATATCTGAGACCAGACCCGGCTCTTCAATTTTTAGCCCATAAACCGAAAAGGAGGTAAGAGCTAAAGCAACACCAACAACTAAAGTGCCAGCTGTTGTTCCTAGGCTCACTCCTTTGAATGTAAGTCGACCAAGCGGGTATCCAATAGCGAGAGATAGAAAGAGAAAAACGAACGGATTTTCTGACAAGTAACTAAATAGAAAGGACATAGTGTCACCTGTGAACTTGTTGATATAAGAGCAAGGAACCATGAGAGTTCCTTGCTTTAAGTGGAAGGGGACAATTAGCCGTGGTTAAAGTTACTCGACTCATCAGCGTCGCTACCGTTGACGACAGGATGCTTGTCGAAGAAGTCCACGCAGTGTTGTAAATCGGAAATCAAAAGATCCGCCATGTCTCGGCTAAATCCATGTCGAACCAAAATACGCATGATCACTAGATCTTCGCGTTCGGCAGGCATAGCGTAAGCCGCAATTTGCCAGCCACGAGATCGAATGCGATCAGAAAGATCGTAAAGATTGAAGCCTGGGTTTGCGCCATCTTTTATTGACCAACTCAGTGCAGGGATACCACCATGTCCATCATAGATGATGTGGAACATACCCATTTTTTCGACTTCTTTGGCAAGGTAACGAGCTGTGTCATAACAAGCATCGTGGATCTTACGATAGCCCTCTTTGCCAAGACGCAAGAAGTTATAATATTGAGCAACGATTTGACCACCAGGGCGAGAGAAATTGAGTGCAAAGGTGGGCATGTTGCCACCGAGGTAGTTGACGTTAAAGATCAAGTCTTCATGTAGAGCATCGGCATCTCGCCAAACAATCCAACCAACGCCGAGTGGGGAAAGGCCAAACTTATGTCCAGAGGCATTGATGGACTTTACTCTTGGTAAACGGAAGTCCCACACTAAATCTGGATCGCAGAATGGGGCAAGAAAGGCACCACTCGCACCATCAACGTGAATCGGAATATCTAGCCCGGTATCTTCTTGTAGCTTATCTAACGCTTCGTGCACCGCTTGTACTGGCTCGTATTGGCAAGTAAAGGTCACGCCTAACGTTGGGACAACACCAATCGTATTTTCGTCACAACGTTTGATTACTTCCTCTGGGGTCATGATAAGACGGTCGCCTTGCATTGGGATTTCGCGAAGTTCAATGTCCCAGTAGCGCGCAAACTTATGCCAACAAACTTGAACTGGGCCACAGATAAGATTCGGGCGATCAGTTGGTTTGCCTTGCTTCTTCATTTTTTCGCGCCAAGCCCATTTTAGCGCCATGCCGCCTAGCATTGCCGCTTCACTTGAGCCTGTTGTTGAACATCCCATAGGGTTTTCAGCATCCGGTGCATGCCAAAGGTCGGCAAGCATATGCACACATCGAGATTCGATTTCCGCCGTTTGAGGGTATTCATCTTTGTCGATCATGTTTTTGTCGATGCACTCGTCCATCAATTTGTGGACTTCGTCTTCGACCCATGTTTGACAGAATGTCGCAAGGTTCTGACGCGAATTGCCATCAAGCATGAGCTCATCATGGACAACTTGGTAAGCATGATCGGGAGCATGCTCATGCTCTGGAATACGGTACTTGGGCATAACAATGGAAAGATCTTTAGACGAATACACATCGTCTAGGATTGAGCCACGAACGGTTGATTTTTTATGAAGAGGCATGGTGAATCCCTTATCTTATTGAATTAATTCCACTTATTGCTATTTTTTGTAGGGTTAATAGCAATGACGGCAGCAAAAATAAACATAGCAGGGTTTTCTATAATGTCAGGAAAAATAAGCATTTTGTTGCTTATTTCACGTTGTTTTATTTTATTTTGTGCTCGATTAGGCAAATATCAGAGACGTACACCATGTGGCACATGAATTGAGTTGTCATAAGAGGAGAATTGTGAATTTAGTACGCACTTTTTATTAGTGCTCGTTTTCTATTTCGTGGTGTAAACTTACAGCATCTACTTTCAAGGATTTATATCCCGGCGCTTGACCATCCCGTTCAAGTTCGTCCCTTACGAGGTAAAAATGACGTTACTATCCCCCCTAACAGTGCGTTTTACACCATTCAAGGTGTTGTTTATGGCGTTTGCTTTGACGATGAGTTCCTTCATTGTTAATGCAACAGAAAGCACAGAAAAGGTCGTAGAAGTGCCAGAGGTTTCTGCCGCTGAAAAGGCCATCGATAATATCAATCAAGATATCATTGATTTGTCGGAAAGCTTAAAGCAGGCCCGTGGTGATGAACGCGATGCTTTGCAATTGCAACTGTTCCAGAAAAATGAAGAACTGAGAAGCCGCCTTTCAACAGCGATCAGCAATAAATCGATCCCTCACGAGACGTTGATTGAGCTGGTAAAAACTCAAGAGATGTACTCCGAAGGCGCTGTCGCTTATCTGGATGATAAAATCATAGCGTTAAATGAAGAACTCAATAAAGCCAAAGATGAAGACAAACTGTCGCTCGTTAATCAATATCGCGAATTACAACAATATTTAGATGTAAGCTACGAGTCGAGTTGGCAAAACCTAAAATGGTTAAAGAGCCTTGATATTCAAGACAAGGATGCTGACTCAGAATTTAAAGATAGTGTCGATAAGCGCATGCGCTTATTGTCTGCTTCGATTGAGTACTTGAACCAGCAGAGTGAGATCATTGGTTCGCAAGTCTCTTCTAGCCCAGAGTCGGAAAAAGCATCACTTCAGTTGAACCAATTGATTCTCAAGCAGCGATTGAACGTGGCGACAGAGAGTTTGCGTACTCTGATTACGATTGGTGACAACCTTGGTTTAGAAACCTCTGAATATAAACGTCAGATTTTTGAAGTAACAGGCAGCATTACTCACGACTTGCTGAACACCAAAGTAATTCTGTCTATCTTGAGCCATTGGTCGAACTCAATGGTGGATTGGTTTGCTGAGAACGCACCACAGCACATCTTCCAGTTGTTTGTGTTTGCTCTGATCCTGCTGATTGCCCGCGCACTGGCGAAGCTAACGCGTAAAGTGGTTAGCAAGACGGTGGCATCGAAGAACTTGAAGCTGTCACACTTGATGCAAGACTTCTTTATCTCGATGTCAGGCAAAGCCGTGTGGATCATCGGTATCATGGTTGGTCTATCTCAAATCGGCCTTAACCTTGCTCCAATCCTGACCGGTTTCGGTATTGCTGGTGTGATCATCGGTTTCGCATTACAAGATACGCTCTCAAACTTCGCTGCGGGTATGATGCTACTGATCTACCGTCCGTTCGATGTTGGTGACTTTGTTTACGCAGGTGGTGTAGACGGTAAGGTAAGCCACATGAGCTTGGTGAACACAACAATCCGTACTTTCGATAACCAAATCATCATCGTGCCAAACAGCAAGATTTGGGGTGACGTGATTAAGAACGTGACACATGAGCGCATTCGCCGTGTCGATATGGTTTTTGGTATCGGTTACTCAGATGACGTACTAAAAGCAGAAGAAGTATTGGCAGATATCGTGACGTCTCACCCTTCAGTACTTCGTTCTCCAGAGCCAATGATCAAGCTTCATACACTGAACACTTCTTCAGTTGACTTCATTGTTCGTCCTTGGGTTAAAACGGATGACTACTGGGATGTTTACTGGGATGTAACCCGAGAAGTGAAACTGCGCTTCGACCGTGAAGGTATTTCGATTCCATTCCCACAACAAGATGTGCATTTGCACATGGTGGAAAAGAAAGAAGCATAAATTTCTTTTACTTGAATCCAAAATCAACAAAAAGGCGCTCAATTAGAGCGCCTTTTTTATCGGTTTAGCAGTAAAGATTACAGCTCATCCAAGAACGTGATTTTTGGCTCACTGGCAAGTAAACCATCAATCTCACTCAATAGAGTCTGGAAATGCGTTGTTTTGCAGTGTTCGTCAAACGCGGCTTGGTCTGCAAACTGCTCTTGGAATAAGAATTGGCTTGGGTCATTTTTGTCTTGGAACAAGTGATAACGCACGCAGCCCGTCTCATTTCGAGTCGGCTCTAGCATCGCTTCTAATGCTTGTTTTAGTTGATATACGCAGTCAGGTTTTGCGTGAAATGCAGCAGTTAAATGAATCATAGTTGTGTTTGCTTCTTTGTTTTTGTTAAAGGGGATAGTGGCAGTTTCTGTTAGGACAGAACTTACTATCAGAGATAGCGACCTTGACGCTGCAAGAACTCAATTTTGTAGCCGTCTGGGTCGGTAATGAAGAAAAATGTCGCTAAGTGTTTTTCCTGATGGTCAAAGACTTTGATGTCGCTCGCTTCGATATCTAGCGAGTTCAAGCGTCGATAAGTCGCCGCAATGTCTTCTACGCTTACCGCAAGGTGCCCGTAAGCCGTACCATGTGTGTATGGCTCACTTTGGTCGTGATTGTGAGTGAGTTCTAACTCGAATCCCGTTTCAGGGTTTGCTAAGTAGGTAAGAGAAAAGCCGTCGAATACGTATTGGTCTTTGATTTCTAGCTCAAGTGCGTCGCGATAAAACTTAAGAGAACGCTCCAGATCGCTTACGCGAATCATGGTATGAATCATTTTTGTCATGAGTACTCCTTAATACTGCGCCTAGACTAGTCAGTTTTAGCGCGAGTTTGGTAGTACTCAGGTACGACAATAATGTGAGTGGTTAGCTTTGCTCACTTAGTGCTTGATCTAGCGTCGCTTGTGGTTGTCGAGCGTAGGTAAGGCAGGCGCAGCGAAGCAGAGAGGCGAAGTTATTGACCTCCCCGTTGTGTTCTAACGCTTCTTGGTAAACGGTCGTGATGAACTTAGGTACGGTCATGTCTTGGGCAGAGGCAATTTCTTCTAGAATCAACCAAAAACTCGATTCCAACTTTACGCTGGTGGCATGGCCATCAATGCGGATGGAGCGGGTAACAAACTGATAGTTTTCTTGTGGTTGTTTAGCAAATATTTCGCACATAAGGTTATTCGTTTTTATAAAAGAGCCGCAATTATTGAAGGGAGGGAGTAAGCCGTCAACCGTTTCTATCACAAAAAAACGCTCCCAGAAGAGAGCGTTTGAGTATCACCATGAAAGTGGCTGAGTGTGGTTATGCGTTGACGAGTTAGTTAATTTGCTTGATGAGGTATTGACCTAGCTCAGAGTGATGCATGATCTTGGAGATAGGTAAAATCGTGCCAGCAGGCCCCCAAGCAAATACGTTTACAGGGGTGTGCGTATGTGTGCCAGTTCCCCAGACTGTATTCTGTTTCGTCCCTTGTTCGCGAGCGAGTACGTTACCTCTATCGTTGTAAGGAAAAAACGCATCAAAATCGTTAATTGCTGGGACGTTTTCTTCACTTAAATATTTGTGGCTTGCTAAGCGATAAGGGTTTGGTTTACTTGCTAAGACGCGCTCTGCCTGTTCTGGTGTGATAGAAAAGTCACTATTTTCGTTTACGATTTCGGCCAATTTAGCTGGTGTTTGTTTTGTTTTATCAAGCTTTTGAAACTCGCTGATCATACCGTAGTAGCTTTGTTTTTGATTATAAAGTCCATCAAGAATATCGAACTTGCCGAAGTTGAAGTTGGGTGCGTAATCGCGGTTCGTAAAAGCCTCACCATTGCGCTTTTGTGGTTTGGGTAAATCAGCGGAAGAATAACTGAAGCCAAATGAACCGGTTTCATGATCGGCAGTGACTATCACCAACGTGTCTTCACGGCCTTTTGCCCATTCGTATACAGAGTTCACTGCTTCATCAAACTTAATCAGTTCGTGCAACATGGTTCCGGCGTCATTGCTGTGACCCGCCCAGTCGATTTGACCTCCTTCGACCATTAAGAAGAAGCCATCTTTATCCTTAGATAGGATATCGAGCGCTTTTACGGTCATTTCTTCTAGTGACGGTTGAGTCCGTTTCGGATCATTTTTGTTTTTGCGGTAAGCGATGCCATCATCCATGCCTGAATAGGCAAATAACCCCAGTAGTTTATCGCCGTTGGAGGTTTCAAGCATATTGCGGTTAAACGCCAAACTGTAACCTTGCTGCTGCGCTTCCGTCAGAAGGTTTCGCTCGTCTTTGCGTTTCGATTTTAGGTAAACGTCACCCTGGGTCAGCTTCTCAAGTTGTTTGTATGTGTCGCCTTTCTCGTTGGTTGATTTAGGAATCCAATGACGAAGGCCGCCAGAAAGCATCACATCCACGCCTGTCTCTAGCATATCAACTGCGATACTATTTTCGAGAGAACGATGCGGTTGATGAGAAGCAAAAGCCGCTGGTGTAGCGTGTGTCATTCGTGTATCCGACACCAAGCCTGTTGCTTTGCCTTTCGCTTTGGCTTTTTCCAGAATGGTTTCCACGTGATTACCCTGGCTATCAATACCGATCACTTCTGATGCCGTCGGGGTGCCAGTAGCGAGCATTGTGGCCGAGCAAGCAGAATCGACGACAATCGCATCTTCAGGGTTGGTCAAGGATGAACCAATTACCCCTTCCTGTGCGAGCTTGTAAATGGCGGTCGTTTCGCCTTTGTAAATCGAGTTTGGTGCGTGATTCGCGTAAGTCTCTAACAAGCCTACTTGCTGAGGGCCCATGCCATCACCAATCATTAGGATAACGTTTTTGATTTCTGCTGATAGAGCATTGAAAGAGAGCGTGGACGCCGCTACTGCGGTCACAATTGGGGTCACTAAGTGCTTCATTGTATATTCCTTATTTATAAAAGCGTGCAAATTAAAACAAGGATTTATGACAAAATTGCTACCGTCACAAAAGGTTCATGTGTACTTCATTTCTTTTTACTAGGGCAGAAATAAGAAAGCCCACAGAAGTGGGCTTGAATTAGGTTTAGGAGTGGAAAGTCATGAGCTAAAGCTACACCGCGTAAGCAGGGCTTTGGGCCACGATTTGATTAAACTCGACTCTTGATTGCTGGGCCGCATCAGATAGCTCGAGTTTTCTCTCTTTTGCTTTCATGACATTATCCAATAGGGTCTGCAGCTCATCCTGCATCTCCTGAGGTAAGTGATGATCAGCAAAATCATTGTCGTCGTTATGCTCCAGAGCAAAAGCGCGAATTCGTTTACGTAGTTTCATGAGCTCGGCTAACGCTTCACGCTCTTCTTCTGCCGCATCTTGAGCTGCATCACGCGCACGTTCAAACTTCGCCATTGCCATGCCTTCTGTTGACCACGGATCAAATTCTGGTAGCTCTTCAATGTTGATGGTTGGTTCGATGTAATCTTCTTGATGACGAATATCCAGCGTGGTTGCACGTACCGCAGAAACCATCAGCATGATTGAGATACCCAACAAAGGTAAACCACCCACGATAGCCGCGGTCTGTAGTGTGCTTAACCCACCCATAAACATCAGAACTGTTGGAAGAAAGGATAAGGTGAATGCCCAGAACATTCGGTTCCAACGCATTGGTTCTTCCGTGACGTTGTTTTGTACAACAGACGCAAGAATGTAGGAAATCGAGTCAAAGGTCGTGGCAGTGAAAATAATGCAAAGCACAGTAAACACGGCGATGACTAACGTACTCATTGGCAGTGCATCTAACATCGAGAAGATCGCCGCGGTTGCGCCTTCTGCATTTAGGATAGCAACAACGTCTAGTTCTCCTGATAACTGTAGCGACAAGCCATAGTTACCTAGAATCATAAAGAATAAGAAACAGCCTAGAGAACCAAAGAAAATCGAGCCAGATACCATTTGTTTGATAGTACGACCACGAGAGATACGCGCCACAAACAAGCCCATGCTAGGTGCAAATACTAGCCACCATGCCCAATAGAAAATGGTCCAATCTTGTGGGAAGTGGGTGTTATCAAACGTACCGTAACCGCCGAACGGTTCCGCCCATGTTGCCATTACAAAGAAATTAGACAGCATTCGGCCAATCGAGTCTAAACCCGTTTCCAGCATGAAGATGGTAGGTCCAACCGCTAAGATGAACGCCAGTAAGCCCATCGCACCCCAGAAGTTAATGTTGCTTAAAACTTTAATGCCTTTCTCCATACCTGCGTAAGAGGAGTAAGCAAAAATGGCCGTACAGATCAGCAGTACTAACACTTGGCTATATGTGTTTTTAGGCATACCGAAAAGATAATGCAGACCTTCGCCGATCAACGGAGCGGCTAAACCTAAGCTCGTTGCGGCACCGCCAAGCAGGCCGAAGATAAACAGTACATCAACGATTTTACCGGCGGCGCCTTTACTACGTTCTTCGCCAAGCACTGGCATCAATGCACTGGATACTTTCAAAACGGGTTGTTTACGTACGTAGAAGAAGTACGCAATTGGCAGAGCAGGGATAAGGTAGATAGACCATGCGATTGGGCCCCAGTGGAAGAGGCCATAGGTCGCCGCCCAACGCACCGCTTCTTCACTGCCTGGTTCTAGTTGAAAAGGTGGTGATTGGTAGTAATACGCCCATTCGATGCAGCCCCAGTAAAGAATGCTGGCACCGATGCCGCCACAGAACAGCATCGCCGCCCATGACGCAGTAGTAAATTCTGGTTTCTCGTCAGGGTCACCGAGTTTGATTTGTCCCATGTCGCTGAAGACAACGTAAATCATGAAAATAAAGGCAGCAAGGCCGAGTGCAAGGTACAAGAACCCCAATTTATCCGTCATGAAGGTTTTTGCGATCGCAATCCATTCTGCACCCTCAGTCGGGAACATAATTAATGGAAAGACAATAGAAAGTAACAGCGCGATAGCGCCAAAGAAGGTTGGTTTGTCTATGAGAGAAAATGCATTTTTCACAGTTCATCGTCCGTTAATGAATAGTTATCCATTATGGACTTGGGTAAAAACAGTGTTCAAATGAGGATGGTTGTCGTAACGGAAAAAACTCTTTTTAACCAATAATTTAAGGCGATATTTTAAACAAGAGCGAGAATAATACCACCAACGGTCAATGCCGCAGACAAATATTGACCAGCAGAGTATGAGCCATCATCCTCTCCTTCAATTGTATCTGGGTGATCCATCCCGAGTGCGCCATGAGCGAAAGATTCGACTTTGTCACCAACGGTCTTATTTTCGGCTTCCACCTTTTTGCTCTCGTGATCTATCTGTTGTAATGCGACGAGTAAGGCTTTCCCTTCAGAGGACAGCGTGACCGTATTTTGGTCGACCTTTAATGGTGCGGCATTGGCACTTTGTTCAGCCACTTTCGCTTGGTCTCGGTTATTTTGCTGTGCTGCATTACTATAAACCGATTGACGGTTGACTGAATTGCTTCCTACTGGATTCATCTGTTACCCCTTCGAACAACGACACTTTTATGAGTGCAGGTATACCCAAGTGACTTCAAGATGCAGGATTCAGAGCGTTGTCATTGATTCGAGGTCAAGGAAAACAAACGAAGCGTAATAGCTGGCTCTTTCCAAGTTGTTTGACGCAGAAATTGGGTCAATGACACGCTCCCGAAGGGCGAGTTGACTTGGCTTGTATACTTTGTTGTCGATTCTTGATTTGGATCCACCAAACCTTTAAATCGCCGCCGCGTCTACAAACCAAGTCATTCTCGCTGAACCTAGCATCTCGAGGTTACTTGGGTATAAAAAGCAGTTATCCCTATATCGACGGCAAAGGCTATTTCTTGAATCAATCAAATACAAAAATAGGTCTGTTTTTGCCGCTTTCTATGTATATCTAGAATAGCTAGCAAAAAGCAGACCTATTTATCTTAAGTCGTGGTCGGATTTTTCCGATTACTTACATTGAAGATCGCTGTTGCGCTTAGCTAGATGCTTGTACGCGGCCATGCGGTTTGCGTTTTGTACATAACGCACAGGTGGCGCAAGGACTTCTAATTGGTAATCCGAACCGTCTGCAGTAATGTCCGCAGTAGGGGTAATGACGACAACGTTTAAATCTGGGTTACGATTCAAGATAGAAGCCGCTGTCCCTAAACCGCCTTCAGTATGGAATTTGCCCGCGACGTGAACCACTTGAGTACCTGGGTGTTGCTCTAGGTATTTGACGATGGATTCTGCCATGGTCTCATCCCATGTTACCTGAGCTGCGTATTGCTTCTCAGTTTGTTCTGGCTTGCCGTGGTGCATGGATGCCATGAACTTCTCTTTGTATGGGCTGTTTGCGGTGTTGACTTCGTCCGCGACAAAACTGCGCTCATCACTGTCGAGCTTCTCTAAGTAATCGATGCCTTGGCGGCCAATGCAACGCACAATATTTTTCGGTGCATTTGCGGCAATCACGGGAATATCAGCTTGCTTGGCAAACTCAACCAGCGGGCGGTAATCACTTTCGTAGTTTGGCCAAGCATTACTTTGCTTCATAAAGTATTGCTCACCAATTTCGCCGTTTAAGTATGAATCTAAGATTGCTTGCTTGTCGCGTGTGACCTGCTCCATTGAAAGCGCAAGAGGACGACTAGTAGAAGACAACTGCTTTAGCATGTCAGTCTGGAAACGGTGAATACCTGCGTGTGTGTGCCATTCGCCAATCAAAATTACATCGGCTTGTTGTAGGGCTGGGGTTAGCTGATTGACTGAGATGGCTTCACCGGAAGGTGCATGAAGCTGGTAGTCGTAGAAACTGGTTACGTCGTCAGTTGCGGCGTTGGGAACGGTCGGTGCATTTGAAGCACAACCAGTAAGCAAGCCTGCAAAAATCAGACTTAGTGTAGAAAAGCGCATTAAAAAGCCTCCAAAAATGTCCGAATGATATTAATGGAGGCTGATAAATGAATCAATGGTAATGAGAATAATTAGCGTTACATTTTATGCTTCATTCTCAGATTGATTCGATTTCTTACGGTAAACGCGCAACATAAAGTCAGCCTCACATTGGAAAAGTGTAGATGACTTTAGCTCTTCGCGAAGTTCGTCGCTGGCTTTCCATGCGAATGGTGTCATTTGCAGTAGGTCGAATGCGACGCCGTCTTTTAAGTCCATGGTGTAGTTGAGCTTTTGTTGATGCTCAAGTTTGAACCCTTCAATGTTCTCTGGTTCTTCGTTGTGCAAGCGTATCTCTTGGTAGATACGTTCACGGAACTGGTACAAATGACGGCCTGCTGGCGTGACTGTGATAACAACACCGTTATCTTTAATCACACGTTGTAGCTCTTCTGCTTTACACGGAGCGTAGATACGTAAAATCGCGTCTAGAGATTGCTCTGCAAACGGCAAGCGATGGCTTGATGCCACGCTGAAATCGCAATTTGGGTAGCGCTTAGACGCGAAACGAATGGCGACTTTAGAAATATCTAGACCATACACCGTCGCTTCTTCATTTTGTGAATGCAGAGACTGCTGAACTTGGTCTGTGTAGTAGCCTTCGCCGCAACCAATATCCAACAATTGATGGCTTGTGCCTTCGGTGTATTTGGCACATAGGCTTGCCACTTCTTGGCGCATCGGATCGTAATGATTGCCTTCTAAAAAGCGACGACGTGCTTGCATCATCTCTTTGTTATCACCTGGATCTTTTGAGCGTTTGTGGTGCGCTGGCATCAAGTTGACGTAGCCTTCTTTTGCTAAATCAAACTGATGGTTGTTTTCACACTTAAACGTCTTTGCTGTTAGCTCAAGAGGTTGGTGACATAGAGGACATTGATAGTTCATGACGATCTCTGGACAGGAAGTAGGGCGGCAAATTCTATCAAAAAGGGATACTGCAAGCGAAACAAAAAAGAGCCGAATTATCGGCTCTTTCATCGGTTTTATTGGAGGGTTAGTGGAAGAAATCCACTTGCTGTTTTAAGTTTTGTGCTTGGTGCTGTAGCTCGGTTGCGCTTTGCGATGTTTTAGCGCTGGTATCACGGCTTTCGCGGTTCAATTCGCTAATAGAGTGCGCGTTTGCGGCAATCTCTTGAGAAACTTGAGCTTGTTCTTCTGAGGTTGCAGCAATAGCATCGGCTTGAGAAGCAATGGACTGAACTTGTCCTGCAATAGCTTCCAGCGCGGTGCCTGCTTCTTGTGCTTTATCCAATACCTTATTCGCGTTTTGCTGGCTTTCCGTCATCATGCTTACGGCATTGCTGGTGGAGCCTTTAAGCTTCTCGATGATCTCTACGACATCTTTCACGGAGGTCTGAGTACGATGAGCAAGGGTTCGTACTTCGTCTGCCACTACGGCAAAGCCACGGCCTTGTTCACCGGCACGTGCAGCCTCAATTGCTGCGTTAAGCGCAAGTAGGTTGGTTTGCTCTGCGATCTCATCAATCATTTTCGTCACGGTTTGGATGCTTTCGCTGTCACGGTTCACTTGCTCGATAGCTGCCGCAGATTGGTCGATTTGGTCGTTTAGCTGAGCCACATCAATACAAACGCCTTCAACGACTTCGAGACCTGATTGGCTATCAGTATTTGCAGAGCGCACATTTTCGGCAATTTGCTCAACTTGCTGAGCGACAGATTGAGCAGACGAAGCCATCTCTTCAATTGCAGTCACCACTTGCTCTACCTGTTCTTGTTGAAGATCCGATTGCATGAGGTTGCGGTTTGCATCATCCACAACGCTGGTCGAGTTACTTTCAACTTGGTCGCTAGTTGAGCGAATTTGACCAACCAACTCGTTCAGTTGTCCCGCCATATTGGCAACGCCGTTGTTCAAGTTAACGATTTCGTTTTTCGATGCTTTACCTGAAGCCGGAATATCAATACTCACTTCACCTTTTGCTAAACGGTTCATGTAGCCATTTAAAACGGTGAGTGGATTTAGCGTTCGGTTAAGAACAAGCGTAAGCACCACAAAAGTGGCCGTTGCCACAATTAGAGAAATCGTCGCAATCAGTTGAAGTAAAGCTTGGCTGCCTTTGGTGACTTCATTGATGAAAGTGCCACCCAAGAGTTTCCAGTTCCAACCTGGTACTTGAGTGTAAACTAAGTACTTTTCACCCACGGTGCCTTGGTACTCAAATGGGTAGCGAATTAAGCCACTTTCTTGTTCGAAAAGTTGGTAGAAAGGCTTGTTGCCGTTGTAGTCAGACACTTCTTGAATCGGTGGATCGCTCTCTTCGTGTTTTGGGTGAAGAAGGTAGTGACCTTGGTTGTCTTTTTCGTTATCCAGAATAATGGTGTAACCAGTGTCACCCCATTTTACGCTTTGTAGCGAGCTGAATAGATCTTGGGTTGCGCGCTCAACAGGTAAACCAATGAATGAGATACCGTTGACCTTACCATTCGCGTCTTTTAAAGGTGCGTAGTAGGTGATGTAGCGCTCACCATAAAGTTTGATTTGCGCATAGTAAGGTTGGCCGTTTTTAAGCTTTTGGTAACCTGGGTGGTTAAGTCCCAATGTGGTACCAAGTGCTCTTTTACCTTGAGGATCTTTTAGTGAAGTAGCAACGCGAATGAAGTCGTTGCCCATTGGAGCAAACAGGGTTGCAACAGCGCCAGTGTCACGAGTGAAGCTATCAACTAACTTAGTGTCACCAATCAAGCTTTCACTGTATTGGGTTATGTTTGGTACTTGGTGACCTTGAAAGTCGACGTTGTAACTCTCGACATAGACGCCCGCCAAATAACCATTACGGAAGGTTGATTCCAAAACTTCTGCCGTGTGCAGATAAGCATTGAACTGGCCTGCAATGGTTTTTGCCATCGATTCCACTTTAGATTGATGTTCTTTCAGCGTGTTTTCTAAAAGTACGTTTGAAGCGTTTTGATAAACAAGCGCAGCAATGCTTGAAAATGCAATAAGCAGACACAGTGTGATGACCAGCTTGAGCTGAAAACCGACACTTTGATTCCGATATTTGTCTAGCATGTAGTGTCTTTCCTGATTATTGATAGATGTTATAAATGTTGTATCGGCATGCTAGCGATTTATATGACGAGTTTTTTTGATATTTATTAAGTTAATTGTCAAAAAATAAGAGCAACCAATAGCTTAGATAACAAATGACCGCTGGCTGGGTGATTTTATTGCAGAAATGGAATGACCAAATAAGGTTGAGTAAGTTGAGCTACCAATGAATTTGATACTAGTGGGCGAAAGTTTCATTTGTTTGGTTGAAGCAATAGTAAGGAGCAGCGACTAAAAGAAAGCTCATACCTTCGGCTTTGGTCACGTTTATCCTTGTTTTTTATAGGTATTGTTGGGGCTTTCCAAGCGTTTAATAGAAGCTGATATGACAAAGAAAATCATCCTAGACACAGATCCTGGCATCGATGATGCGATGGCCATTCTTTTTGCTGAAGCCCATCCTGATATCGACCTTATGGCCATTACAACCGTTTATGGCAATGCAACGATAGACAACGCGACGCAAAACGCCCTTTACCTAAAACAGAAGTTTGGTATGAAAGCATTGGTTGCGAAAGGTGCGGATAAGCCTTTAGTAAAAGCGCCGGTTGGAGCAACAGTTGTCGTACACGGGGAAGCTGGCTTTGGTGATGTGAAAGCGCCGATCGCACTGGATGTAAGTGCCATTGATACGCCTGCCTATCAGTTCATCATCGACAGCGTTAGAGCAGAACCGGGAGAAATCACCTTGGTGGCCGTGGGCCCTTTAACTAACCTTGCGCTCGCTTTGGAAGCAGACCCAGAAATCGTTAACTTGGTTAAGGAAGTGGTTGTAATGGGCGGCGCTTTTGGTGAAAACGATCATCGAGGCAATGTTACGCCATTTGCGGAAGCAAACATTCATGACGACCCTCATGCCGCCGATAAGGTATTCACGGCTTCATGGCCAGTCGTTATCATCGGTTTGGATGTTACGGAAGAGAGCTTCTTTACGGGGCAATACCTAGACCAACTGCGGGAGGATGCGGGAGAAGTAGGGCAGTTCATTTGGGATGTGAGCCGCTACTATTTGAAGTTTTATTCCGAGAAGGTTGGAATGGATGGTTGCCATGTCCATGATCCTTCTGCAATTGCGTATGTCATTGATCCTAAGCTGTTTACTTTGCGCAGTGGTGCCGTCCGAGTGGTGACTGATGGACCTGCTGAAGGGATGACGATTCAGAAAACGGATCAACGCAAATACATGCACGATGAGTGGAGTGCTTTCTCCGCGCAAAACGTTGGGATCGGTGTGAAAAGCGATACACTGCTTTCACTTTATCGAGAATCGATTATTCGTTATTCAAAGCGATAACGGAGTGGGGTTATCTGTAATAGTCGATGACTTGCACAGATATTCTCTCGTTGTCTGATTTTACGGGAAGAGTAAAAACATTCGACGCCGGATATTGATTTTGATTGTCGTAGGTCAGCCCCTCAATCTTCTTGAACGGTTTATTTTCGGCATAGAACATCTCAATGCTTATTGCCGTTTTCTGGTTCGCGGAAACTTGGAAGCGGCAGATTCCGGTGGGGCAATAGACTTGATATCGTGTTGGAGACAATTGCTTGTATTCGGCGACGTTCTTTTCGGCTTGTAACGAGACCTCAGTGTTGGCACAGCCAAACAATAAGCCCGTAAGAAGCGATATTGAATAAATGCGGTATTTCATCGTTACACCATTATCTCGACTCGTTTTGGTTGGACTTAGTATGGCATGAGTGATTCTTGTGTTGTGCTTTGGAAATGTAAAAAAAGCCGGGAGAACCGGCCTTTAAACTGTATTACTGCGCTGAAATCACAGTGATAAGTTCATGTGTCTCACCTGGCTGTAACATCTTGCCTTGCTCGATACTTGGCGCATGCACTGTCGATTCCACACATATCATGGTTTCGTAGCCGTTGTCTGCCATGTCACCCATGCCTTGTGCGCCTTGTGCCCAAGGATTCCACAATACTGCTGAGTTATGGCCTTGGTTTTCAACGCTCAACGTGCGATCTAACACTGGGTCTTTCACTAAGATTTGCGCTTCTGGCTGAGTGTAAACACGGTCGATGGTATCAGTTAGTTGAAGGACATCACCACCTTGGCAGATTTCACCTTCTTTTAAGCTGTCGATGTACTCAGGTCCCATACCTGTTGTTTGTGCTTGTTTGATATCACCTACGTTTAGATACGTGTGTAGTGCACCTGAGAATGTCCACTCTGCATCATCAATGTTGGTGACTTTCAGCGTCACCTTTAGCTCGTCGCTGATTTCAACAACAAGACGAGCATCAAACATATGTGGCCAGATGTCGTGAGTTTCTTCGGTTGGGAAGAGAGCAAGTTCAACGATCACGCCGTTGTCGTTCTCACGGTGTTCAACCAATTCCCATTCTGCTGTGCGCGCAAAACCATGAGCTGGTGCTGCAATGCGGCCAAACCAAGGCCAACAAACAGGAATACCACCACGAAGTGCCGCTTTGCCATCAAAGATTGCTTTTTCGCTCATCCAGATTAGGTCTTCTTGGCCTGCTGGTGTGAACGACACGACATGACCACCGTGTAGTGCGATACCTGCCGTTGCTTTCTCATGAATAACGCGAACGACTTTAACCTGATCAACTTCAACGATAGTGACGTTATCAGATAGCACGGTTAGAGCTGGGAGAGTTTTTAAATCCATGTGTTGCTTCCTATCGCTGGGAGGGAGAGCTTTTTAGACGCACTTCGCACATTGAGTGCAACGTCGAGTCTTCATTCTCTCAAATTCCAGATACAAAAAAGGCGACTCTAGAGCCGCCTTTTATTCAAATCTTATGTTTCAAACACAAGCTTCGCTAATTGCTTTTCAGCTAAGTAATAATTACTTAGAGATGTGAGCGATTAGGTCTAGAACTTTGTTTGAGTAACCGATTTCGTTGTCGTACCAAGATACAACTTTAACGAAGTTATCAGTTAGAGCGATACCAGCTTTAGCATCGAATACTGAAGTTTGAACTTCACCGATGAAGTCTTGAGAAACAACTTGGTCTTCAGTGTAGCCTAGAACGCCTTTTAGTTCGCCTTCAGAAGCTTCTTTCATTGCTGCACAGATAGCTTCGTAAGATGCGCCTTTCTCTAGGTTAACTGTTAGGTCAACTACAGAAACGTTAGCTGTTGGTACGCGGAAAGCCATACCAGTTAGTTTGCCGTTTAGTTCTGGAAGAACAACGCCTACAGCTTTAGCAGCACCAGTTGAAGATGGGATGATGTTCTGAGAAGCACCACGACCACCGCGCCAGTCTTTAGCAGAAGGACCGTCTACAGTTTTTTGAGTAGCTGTAGTAGCGTGAACTGTAGTCATAAGACCAGATACGATACCGAACTTGTCGTTAAGAACTTTAGCGATAGGCGCTAGACAGTTAGTAGTACAAGAAGCGTTAGAAACGATGTCTTGACCTGCGTAAGTTGAATCGTTTACGCCCATAACGAACATTGGAGTTGCGTCTTTAGAAGGACCAGTTAGAACAACTTTCTTCGCACCAGCAGTGATGTGCTTACGTGCAGTCTCGTCAGTTAGGAAAAGACCAGTTGCTTCAGCTACTACGTCAACGTCGATAGCATCCCATTTTAGATCTTCAGGGTTGCGCTCTGCAGTTACACGTACAGTTTTACCGTTAACGATTAGGTTACCGCCTTCAACTTCAACAGTACCGTTGAAACGGCCGTGAGTTGAGTCGTACTTAAGCATGTATGCCATGTAATCTACGTCGATAAGGTCGTTAATACCTACAACTTCGATGTCGTTGCGCTCTTGCGCTGCACGGAATACGAAACGACCGATACGGCCAAAACCGTTAATACCTACTTTGATAGTCATTATAGTTGCTCCACAACTTAATTTCTGATTAAAGATAACTGGTAGTAAAATTACAGAATCCAGTAAACATCTGCAACAGATAATCGGACTTAACTTGTTTAAAGTCAAAAAAAAGCGACGCTTTTTTTAACAATTCTTCGCAAATGCTCGTTTTTTAAACTTTTAACTGGTTATTCTACATCCCAGTTGGCGTAATATAACTTCCGAGATAAGTACTCGTATCAAATTAATTACACATGGTGTTCTGGTGAGAAAGTATGTGCTACAACTGTTACGAGAAGCAAGTTTTTTGCTAAAAAAGTCATTGCCAAAAATAAGAAATAAGGAACAGGAATTGGTGGAACAAAGCGGAAGAAAAGTAACGAAGTCCGATGAACAGTGGCGTGAGCAGCTCTCTGAGGAAGAGTTTCGCGTCTGTCGCGAGCAAGGAACAGAAGCTCCGTTCTCCGGTAAACTGCTTCACAACAAAGAGACAGGCGTCTATGCCTGTACTTGTTGTGATGCCCCTCTATTTGTCTCTGATAATAAGTACGACTCAGGGTGTGGCTGGCCAAGTTTTGATGCGCCAATTAATGACACCGCGGTCCGTTATTTAGAAGATCTGAGTCACGGAATGGTTCGTACAGAGATTCGATGTGGCGCTTGTGACAGTCATTTAGGTCATGTTTTTGAAGATGGGCCACAAACAACAGGCGAACGCTATTGTGTAAACTCGGTGTCGTTAATTTTCAACAAATCTGACCAATAAGCCGGATAATGGTTGAAAGAATGTTTCATCCTTTCAATTAATAAAATAGTAATTGCCCACTCAAGATAAGCCGAGAGACAAATAAAAAACTCCCAATATGAATGGGAGTTTTTTATTTTATAAATTACTTGGGATCATCCTTGGCGAATAATTCCCTTTCTCTATCGACTTCGAAATAGATTTAGCTAAATCGTCTAGTTGTTCATATTTCTCTGTCTTTGAAAAATTGAACATACGCTTTAATTGTTGCTCATTGGCGAGCGGAACATCAAAGCGTTTGGCTACCATCGCCCATAAATAGGCCTGCTCTTTGTTACCTAACCCTTGATTGATGCTCGCGAGCGACTTGAGGATGGCTGGATTGAGGTTGTTCTCGTTAGACATTGAAAGCGAATTATGAAGTAATGTTAACGTTTTTTGCTGGTCTCTATTGGTATAGAAGGTCGCTAAGGCATATTGCATCTCAGCATTGTTAAGTTGAGGGGAGCCTTCCATTTGCAAGAATTGACGCCTCGCTTGATCGTCTCCCGTCTGAGACCATAAAAAGTATAGGGTCGCAGGATCGTCAGAACCTTTTAGTGTCGCGACTATACGTTCTAATTCGTCAATGCTATGCACTAATGCATCGAAACGTTTTCTTTTTAACGCGCTTTGATCTATAGGGGTAATTTGAGAGGCAAGCTCAAGGCATTTCCTGTACTCAGCAACCAAAGCGTATTCGGTGATCTGGTTCGCTTCTGTTGGGCTTTTGAGTAACTCAAATCGATGCCAGACTAAATTCGTTCTAGGAATCCGGCACTGTCCATCGTCCATGTTGAGTTGCTCGCAACGCAGTTTGGGATTGTTTTGGCACAATTCTTCCGTTGTTACGTTGCCTTCAAAGCAGCCTGTTAAAGTCAAAGAGGCAAGGCTTGCTAGTAGCCAGTATGTTCGTTTCATGGTTTTGCTTGTGATCCGTTACACCAATTCATTTTTGGATTCTTGACTCTGTTTACTAACCCGTTATGTTCTGTGAATAGAATGTAATAAGAAGGTACATTATGGACGCAGAACAATTATTAAATGCGATAACGCCAGAAGTCTATGATCGATTGGTTTACGCAGTAGAAACAGGAAGATGGCCTGAGGGTACAACACTTTCTAAAGAGCAGCGAGACTCATGTATGCAAGCTGTGATGTTGTATCAATCAAAACACAACACTGATGCGCAGCACATGACCGTGGCTGCTGGTGGAGAAATCAGTTTTAAATCGAAGCAAGAATTGAAGAAACAGTTCAACGAAGAAGAGCAAGATATTGTTCGAGTAAACCCGAATCACAGCTGATAGTCCTATTCTTACTCTCCTTGCAGTAGGCAGAACAGTAAATATTGAAAAGCCCAATTTTGAATTGGGCTTTGTTGTTTAAGATACGAACAGTAGGTTTACCGAACTACAGGCTCATTTCACCACGCAGTACTTCTTGCATCTTCGTTTTGATCTCTTCATAAGATAGGTTCTGGCTTAAAAGGTAGTGCAGTTTTGCTAGCGCTGCTTCTGGAGTCATATCAAAACCACTGATTACGCCAGAATCTGCAAGTGCACAACCAGTTGCGTAGCCGCCCATGTTGACTTTACCCGCCAAACATTGCGTTAAGTTCACGACAATGACGCCACGCTCAGATGCTTCTTTTAGATGACCTAGTAACTCAGGATTTTGCGGGGCATTGCCCACACCAAATGTCAGCAAGATCATCGCATTGACTGGTTGACGAAGTGTATTGCGGATTACTTCGTGTGAAATGCCAGGGTACATGGTGATCACGCCGATAGGTTGTGGCGTGATGTTGTGTACTTTGAAGTCACCCTCTGGCTTTGTGCCTACTGCAACATTGTTGCTGATCTGGATATTGATACCTGCCTCCAACAGAGGTGGCAAGTTTGGCGATGTAAACGCGTTAAAGCCATCAGCATGAGACTTGGTGCTGCGGTTGCCGCGCATCAACTGATTGTTGAAGAACAATGTTACTTCGTTGATAGGGTAGTTTGCCGCAATATGCAGAGCATTCAGTAGGTTTGCTTGACCGTCTGAGCGTAGTTCTGCCAGAGGAATTTGTGAGCCGGTCACGATGACAGGTTTACCTAGATTCTCCAACATGAAAGACAATGCAGAAGCGGTGTATGCCATGGTGTCGGTACCATGCAAAATCACAAATCCATCGTATTTATCGTAGTTGTCACGGATATCGTCAGCGATTTGTTGCCAGTCAGCAGGAGTCATATCCGAAGAATCGATCAGTGGCTCGTATTCGTGGATAGTGTATTCCGGCATTTCTGGACGGTGAAACTCGGGCATGCTGGCGAGTTGTTTTTCCATAAAGCCAGCGACAGGGACGTAGCCGTGATCGGATTTTTGCATACCGATGGTGCCACCGGTGTAAGCGATGTAGATGTGTTTTCTAGTCATCGTTCTACTTTACTTTCATGTAGGGGAACAGTGGCGGGGATTATAGCGAAATGAAACCTAATAAAAAGGGGCATCTCGCACAGAGACGCCCCTTTTTGGCTAAGCTAGGATAGCTATTGCACTTGGCAATTTAAGCAGAACGCGTATTGACCTTTTGGATCATTAAAACTTTGTAGCATGCTAGCGTCTTGTTCAAATTGCTGAGCCACTGGTTGAAGGCTCTTAGGTAAGAAGCTCGTTGCGTCAATACCGAGTGATACTTTGACTTGGTTCATGAACTCTTGAACAAATTGCTCTGTCGGTGAAAGTGGTTCTTCAACCCAGTAGATTTCGTAGTTCTCTACCTCAGCCAGTTTCGCCGCCAGTTTAACGGCATCATCGAAATCACCCATTTGATCGACTAGACCGAATGACAACGCGTCTTGACCCGTCCACACGCGACCTTGCGCTACTTTGTCCACTTCTTCAAGTGACATATCTCGGTTTGAGCCAACCAAAGAAATAAAACGTTTGTAACCGTGCTCAATACCCAATTGGAACGCCTCAGAAGCGCCAGCAGAAAGACCCGTCGTGATGCCATCACCAGAGAATGGAGAGGTCCCCACACCATCAGTGCTAATACCAAGTTTGTTAAAGCCCTTCTCAAAGGTCGTAATTACGCTGAAGATACCGATTGAGCCTGTCAGTGTTGTCGGTTGAGCTACGATTTTGTCTGCGCTCATTGAAATCCAGTAACCACCTGAAGCCGCAAGGCTAGACATCGAAACCACAACGGGTTTACCTACTTCTTTTAAGGCTTCTACTTCATTACGAATCACTTCAGAGGCAAAAGCACTGCCGCCAGGGCTATCAACACGAAGTACAACAGCTTTCACTTTATCGTCGTTGCGAGCTTGACGAAGTAGGCTTGCGACTGTGTCACCACCGACCGTACCACGTGGTTGTTGACCATCCATAATGGCACCGCTTGCAACAACAACAGCAATGTCGTTTTCAGCAAGGTTTAGTTTAGGACGCATGGTAGCAAGGTAGTCGTAATATCCAATTGCGTTGTAGCTGTCTTTACCGTCACTGCCAAACTCTTTAGCGAACAGCTTACGCACGTCTTGGCGAGTAGCCAGTTCATCAACCAATCCCATTTTTACTGCAAGCTGAGCGATGTCGCCGTCAACCGACTTCATCTCTGCTAGCAACTCTTCCATGGTTGGATTTAACGCTTTTGCATCAATGTTACGGTTCGTTGCTACGTCATCAACAAACGCGCTCCATAGTTGTGTGATCCAACGAGTCGCTGATTCTTTTGCTGCGTCTGACATGTCATCGCGGATGAATGGTTCAATCGCGGATTTGTAAGTACCTACTCGGAATACGTGCGTTGAAACATCGAGTTTCTCTAACAAGGTTTTGTAGTACATGGAGTAAGAGCTATAACCCTTAATCAATACGCCACCATCGGGTGCTAGAAAAACTTTATCAGCGTAACTTGCAAGGTAGTATTGGCTTTGATTATAGAAATCACCCACCGCGTATACTGGTTTGCCTGATGCTTTAAACTCGTTCAGCGCTTTTGCAATGTAACGAAGCTTAGTTAGGTTAGTTTCTGGCATATCACGCAGAGCAAGTACAAGGCCCGAGACTTTAGGGTCGTCTTTTGCGTATCGGATGGTATCGACAATGTCGAATAACACGTTTTCTTTCGGAATTTCGTTACCTAAAACCGAACCAGCAATGGAATCCATTGGGTTAACGTAACGACGTTGCTCAACGATCGGTCCCGATAAGTTCATAACCAAAGCCGATTCTTTATCAATGACAGGTTGACCTTCTCCAGTGTAGGTAAAGGCAAAGTAGAAGACAGCAATCATCACTAAAAAGATCAGGTTCACTAGCGCAAGTCTGACGAAGGTGATGGCTTTCCATATCCCCTTGAATATCAGACCAATAAATTTGAAGAGTTTTTTCATCTTGTCTCCATAACGAGATAGTCTTTCCCTAATCTTACAAAGTATGGGTTCTTATCTCTAAGATCTCAAAAGATAACAATTTTTTTAGCTTATCACGCTCATTCACAATTGGCATAGTTTAACGTGAGATTGACGCGTGTTGCAAAATTGTAAACGCTTGTTTGATTTTTTGGTTTTTGCGGCGTACTGTGGTCAGACCACAACAATAAAAATGGATGTTTAGTGATGTCTGCCATGTACCCAAATTTGTTAAAGCCATTGGACTTAGGTTTTACACAGCTACGAAACCGCGTCCTGATGGGATCAATGCATACTGGTTTAGAAGAGCACAAAGAAGGTCTTCAAAAGCTGGCTGCGTTTTATGAAGAGCGTGCCAAAGGCGGTGTTGGCTTAATCGTAACTGGTGGTTTTTCTCCAAATTTACGTGGCCGATTGCATCCGTTAAGCGCTGAATTTAGTAAGCCTAAGCACGCCAAAGCACATAAGGTTGTGACGGAAGCGGTTCACAAGCACGGCAGTAAAATTGCCCTACAAATTCTCCATGCCGGACGCTACGCGATGCACCCATTCGCGCAAAGTGCATCGGGTATGAAAGCGCCTATCGCCAAATTTGCACCAAGCGAAATGAGCGAGCGACAAATCAAAAAGACCATCGAAGCTTTTGCTAATAGTGCAGAGCTGGCTCAGCTAGCGGGCTATGATGGTGTCGAGCTAATGGGCTCTGAAGGTTATTTGATTAACCAATTCTTATGTAAGCGTACCAACATGCGCTACGACGACTGGGGCGGCAGCTACAAAAAACGTATGCGTTTCCCTATCGAAATCGTTAAAGCAGTGCGTAAAGCCGTGGGCGAAAAGTTTATTATTATCTTCCGTCTCTCGATGTTGGACTTGGTCGAGCAAGGCAGCACGTTTGAAGATGTTATTGAATTGGCAAAAGCACTTGAAGAAGCCGGTGTGACAATAATTAATACGGGTATCGGCTGGCACGAAGCGCGTATTCCTACCATTGCCACTCAAGTACCCCGCGGAGCATTTACGTGGGTGACTGAAAAGGTGAAGCCGCACGTTTCTGTTCCAATCATCACCTGTAACCGAATAAATACCCCAGATGAGGCCGAACGAATTCTTTCTTCTGGACATGCTGACATGGTTTCTATGGCGCGTCCTTTCCTAGCTGATCCTTACTTTGTTGCTAAAGCCGAGCAAGAAAAGTCACAGCTCATCAATACGTGTATTGGTTGTAACCAAGCGTGCTTAGACAATGTATTTAAAGGCAAGCGAGCAAGTTGTTTGGTTAACCCATTAGCTTGCTACGAAACTGAAATCGTGGTCGAGGATGCGTTTAAGAAGAAAAATATTGCAGTCGTCGGCGCGGGACCTGCTGGCCTCGCTTGTGCGACAACGCTGGCAGAACGTGGCCACAAAGTGGATCTGTTTGAGAAGAACGATCGCATTGGTGGTCAGTTCCGTTTAGCCATGCAGATTCCAGGTAAAGAAGAGTTTCGTGAGACCATCCGTTACTTTGCGAACCGCATTGAAGAAACTGGCGTTAACTTACATCTAGAAACTGAGGCGAATTACGATCTGCTGACTGAATATGATGAAGTGGTCATGGCATCTGGCGTTGAGCCGCGTAAAGTGAAAATTGATGGGATAGAAAACCCAGAAAAAGTGATCGACTATCAAACGCTTATTCGTGATAAAACGGCAGTAGGTGAAAAGGTTGCCATTGTTGGCGCAGGCGGGATTGGTGTTGATGTGGCAACGATGCTTACTGAGCCCGTGGGACAAACACTTGATGATTGGCTGCATGAATGGGGAATCGACAAAGAAATGTCTCAACCGGGGGGATTGTACCCTTATCCTGACGCCGTTGCTGATAAAGAAGTGTGGGTACTTCAACGTCGTAAAGGTCGCGTTGGAAAAGGACCGGGTAAAACCACAGGTTGGATTCATAAACGTACGCTTGAAAAGCGCGGTGTTCACTTAGTCGGTGGTGTGTCATACGACAAGATTGATGATGGTGGCCTACATATTCAAGTGAGCGGCAAGGCGCAATTATTAGAAGCTGACAAAGTGGTTATTTGTGCGGGGCAAGAGTCGGTTCGTCCGTTTGAAGACAAATGGCATGAGCTAGGCGAGAAATTACATATCATTGGTGGTGCAGACCATGCTGGGGAATTGGACGCGGTTCGCGCCATCCGCCAGGGTGTGAAACTGGCTGTCAAACTGTAAGTATCATTCTTTCTTAACTATTTTGCTGCGCCAAGTGCGCAGCTTTTTTTTGCCTACTTAACGCCTAGAAATCTAAAATTGGCTATCTAAACCCCCAGAAAACAGGTTGTTATTCGAAAGTTTGGATTATGCTAAAGTGAGCTGCGTAAAAATAATAATTCAATCAAATAAGGACTTGTTCATGGAAGCTCTCGATCTCTTGCTCAACCGTCGTTCTATCGCCAAGTTGTCTGAGCCTGCGCCAGAAGGTAAAGCGTTGGAGAATATTATTCGTGCAGGTTTGCGCGCGCCTGATCATGCAGGTTTAACCCCTTGGCGTTTTGTTATTGCTCAAGGCGATGGTTTAAAGAAACTGTCGGACATTCTTGTTAAAGCTGCTGAAGCGGAAAACAGTGAAGATGCGGTCGTTGAAAAAGTAAAAAATGCCCCGTTTCGTGCACCAATGGTCATCACGGTGATTGCGAAGGTGACGGAACATGAAAAAGTCCCTGCATTCGAGCAGTATTTGTCAGCAGGCTGCGCGGCACAAGCGATGCAAATGGCGGCGGTAGCACAAGGTTTCCAAGGTTTCTGGCGCTCAGGTAAGTGGATGTTCCACCCAGAAGTTCATCAAGCTTTTGGCCTTGAAGGCGAAGATCAAATCGTAGGATTCTTATATCTTGGCACACCAGGTTGCACCCCAATGAAAGTGCCAGAGCGTGACCTGTCTCAGTTTGTTGAGTTTCAGTAACCTAGAAAGTGACGCTATAACTGTTCATCTGTACAGTTTTCCTTGATTTGTTAGGGCTACATTAGATAATGTGGCCCTAATTATTATGATTTCCAAAACCTTATGTCTCGTCTGTTTATTGCTGAAAAACCAAGTCTAGGTCGCGCGATTGCGGCTGCACTACCAAACCCTCAAAAGAAAGATCAAGGCTTTATCCGTTGTGGTAATGGTGATGTCGTGACTTGGTGTATTGGTCACTTGTTAGAGCAAGTTGAGCCTGATGCCTACGATGAACGCTATAAAAAATGGAATATAGCTGACTTGCCGATTATTCCTCAGCAATGGCAGCTAAGACCGAGAAAAAGTGCCAGTAAACAGCTCACGGTAATACGTAAACTCCTTAAAGATGCGACAGAAGTTATCCATGCAGGCGACCCGGATCGAGAGGGTCAATTGTTGGTGGATGAGGTGTTGGACTACTGTAAGCTATCCAAAACCAAGAAAGAAGCGACACAACGACTTCTCATTTCAGACTTGAACTTACCCGCGGTTAAGCGTGCATTAAGCTCTATGCGCAGCAATCGTGATTTCATTCCTCTTTCTGTTTCAGCTTTGGCGCGTTCTCGTGCTGATTGGCTTTACGGAATGAACATGTCTCGCGCTTATACTTTGCTGGGCCAAAAAGCAGGCTACCAAGGTGTCTTATCGGTAGGGCGAGTTCAAACGCCTGTACTTGGTTTGGTGGTGCGCCGCGACGAAGAAATCGAAAACTTTGTGCCTAAAGACTATTTCACTCTGCATGCATTGATCCCTTATCAAGATCAAAATGGTTCGTTTGATATTCGCGCTCGTTGGAAGCCAAGCGAGGCATGCAAACCTTGGCAAGATGAAGAAGGTCGAGTTCTTAACCGAAAGCTCGTCGAGAACGTGGCGAATCGCATTGCTAACCAGCCTGCGAAAGTCACGGAATCCGAGCAAAAGCAGACTAAGCAGTCTGCGCCACTTCCTTATTCACTATCAGCCTTGCAGATTGATGCTGCCAAACGCTATGGCATGAGTGCCCAACAGGTTTTGGATACTTGTCAGGCGTTGTATGAGAAGCACAAACTGATCACGTACCCACGTTCTGATTGTCGCTACTTACCGATGGAGCATTATTCGCAAGCGGGTTCTGTCACTTCCGCTATCGCTAACAATGCCAAAGAGCTACAAAGCGCGGTGCAAGGTGCGGATTTATCAATTAAGTCCAAAGCTTGGAACGACAAAAAAGTGGATGCTCACCATGCAATCATTCCAACGCCAAAACAAGCGAATGTGAATGCATTATCAGGTAATGAGATGAAGGTGTATCAGCTCATTGCACGTCAATATTTAATGCAATTCTATCCAGCTGCAGTTTACGCAGAAGCGAAGCTCGTCTTTGATATTGCTGGTGGTACGTTTATCGCTAAAGGTCGCCAGCTTGTTTCTCCGGGCTGGAAAGCGTTGATGGGGAAAACGGACAAAGAAGACGATGGTATCGATGCTGTGCCGCCACTTGCGGAGGGCACCGTGCTGACTTGCCGTGAGGGTGAAATCAAAGATCGTAAAACAGAGCCACCAAAGCATTTTACTGAAGCAACACTGCTTCAAGCCATGACGGGCATCGCTCGTTATGTGGCAGATAAAGAACTAAAGAAGATATTACGTGAAACCGATGGTCTGGGCACAGAAGCGACGAGGGCTGGTATTCTTGATACCTTATTCAAACGCCAATTGCTGACTCGTCAGGGGAAATCGATTTTGAGCTCTCCAGCAGGACGTGGTTTGATTCACGCTTTGCCAATGGATTCGACTTACCCGGATATGACCGCGCATTGGGAACACCAATTACAAGGTATGGCAGAAAGAAACCAAGCGTATCAACCTTTTATGCAAGCGTTAGAACAACGTATAGATGGGCTTATGGGGGAGGTAAAGTCAGGTCCGATTCCGGAATCTCTGCGTCACCTTCCAAAAGTAGAGCGACCAGCATTCAAGCGTAAAAAGCGCAATTACAATAAAACAGGTTCATCAAAAACGACGACCACCAAACGTAAATCCTCTAAGTAATTCATGCCTTCCGGCGACTAAGCGGCACCAGCTAGTGCCGCTTTTGATATCAATATGATGACTAGTCGAACAAGTTATCGTTCTTGTCGATTGCGCCTCTGACGTCATCTTGCGTTAATACGCGTTTACCTAAATCCTGCTTTACTTGTCTACCCAAGTCGATCAATGCATCTCGATTTGCTTGAGTTTGACGCTTGCCTGCACTTCTTAAGCAGTAATTGAGCTCATGATCTTCACTAAAATTCACCAGATCTTTATCTGCGGCCATTGTTACTCTCCTTAGTGGGGTTAATACCTCACTAAGTCTGGATAGGAAACGGTGAAATTCAAGTTAAGTAATGAGATTGGAGAAGTGGAGAATGGGCGACGAAACAGGGAACCTTTCGTCGCCTAACGTTAACTTATTGATACTTGACTATTACCAAGGAAGTTCGGTGCCATCATAGTTAATAAACTGCCCCGAATTTTCTTGCGTGCTTTGCTCAATCACTTTTGCTAAACCATCAGCAGATGTTTGGGTGTCGATAAGCGCATTGGGTCCACCCATTTCAGTACGAACCCAGCCCGGATGGAGTGCCAAGACAGTGAAGCCCTCATCGGTTAGGTCATTACTCAAACTTTTAACAACAGAGTTGAGTGCCGCTTTGGAAGAGCGATAGATGTAACCACCACCAGAGGTGTTTTCCGTCATGCTGCCGACTTTAGAGGAGATACACGCAATTTTCTTCGCTTTGCCTTGTTGTAGCAGCGGATAAAAGCTTTCCACTAACTTCAATGGAGCGATGGTATTTATCTCGAAGACTTGTCGCCACTCTTCGATGTCGGTGTTACCAAATCCATAGCCTTTAGGCCCGTAGTAACCTGCATTGTTGATCAGCAGATCGATTGCAGGGAGTTCGCTTGCGAGTTGGGCGACTCGTTGGTAATCCGTCACGTCCAATTCATGTAGCACCAAGGTATTATAACGCGACGCTAATGCGTGTAGATCTTTACTGTCTGTTAGGTTACGGCTTGTCGCGTGAACTTGAGCGCCTTGTTGCAAATAGAGCTCGGTTAAACTCAAACCGATACCGCGATTCGCACCAGTAATAAAGACTGTCTGACTCATGAGTACACCTATCTGTCTGATTCAATAAGGTTAAGTGGAAACAGAACCATTGTGTTAGCTAAGGGCGATAAAATCAACTAACCACCATGCACCTAACATCATCGACATGAACAGAGAAATCGCGCAGAAAGAACCAAAGAAAGCGCCGAGTATCGTATATAAGGTTTTATTCATAACAGGTAGAAATTTAATTGATATTGAAAATCATTATCAATTAAATTTCTTTTTAATCAACTCAAGGAGTTGGTACTATTTCACAACGTTTTATGAAAAGAATGTCTCATGCTGCCACTGATTTATCACCCTATTTACTCGCAACTCGATCTACCAGATGGTCACCGTTATCCGATCATGAAATATCGCTACCTTTATCAAGCTGTGATGGAAAAACTCGCGAGTGAGGGTTGGGGAGGGCAAATTGAATTCTTCCAACCAAGCCCTCTAAGTACGGATGATATTAAACAGGTGCATGATGGGGAGTATGTCGACTTGTTGGTGACGGGAGCTATGCCTGCGGCCAAAATGCGTCGAATTGGGTTTCCTTGGAGCGAGGTCCTGATAACACGGACACTGACATCCACCGCCGGAACAGTGCTGACCGCAGAAAAGGCATTAGAGCATGGTGTCGCGATTCACCTAAGCGGTGGCTATCATCATGCGCACAAAAACTTTGGCAGTGGTTTTTGTCTATTCAACGATCTGGCGATTGCTGCTAAGCACATGCTTGATCATGAACACGTCGATAAAGTGATGATCATCGATAGTGATGTCCACCATGGCGATGGCACGGCAACGATTTGTGAAAGTGAACCCGACATTGTCACCTTGTCTTTCCACTGCGATAAAAACTTCCCAGCGAGAAAGCCAGACTCTGACCTTGATGTTCCATTAAGTCGTGGAACCAGTGATGAAGCTTTTTTGATGACGTTTAAAGAAGTGGTCGAAATGGCAATTAATCTGCATCGCCCTGATATGGTGATTTACGATGCTGGGGTGGATATTCATGTCGACGACGAACTGGGGTACTTCAACGTTTCGACGGAAGGCATATTTGAGCGAGACCGTTTCTTAATGCAGTTGATGAAAGACAGAGGTATTCCTGTTGCGGCTGTCGTTGGTGGTGGTTATCGAAGTGAACACGCGGATTTGGTGCCTATTCATATGCAGCTGTTGAATGCTGCCGAATTCGTTTTTAAAGACTGAATCTAGAATGTTGAAAATCGAGGAAATGGACTCAGCTCTCGAATGAACATTTAGGGCTGGGAATCCTTTCCCAATTTTATTTTCCTAGCCTTTGACGTTGTCTAAAACAACAAATGGATGGATTTAGCTAATGCAGAAAGAAGATGCTCCTGCCTTATACCGAGGCGAATACTAGGGGGCTTCGCGGTATTTAGATAGTTATAAACACCTTACAATTCGCCTGATAAAAAATGTAATCAGCAACTAACCTTTTGATTGGTAAGGTGACGTCTCAAGTTTTTGAGTTTTTTAGTGATAATGAGCTATTGTCGATTAAATTCACTGAGTGGGTGGTTTCTATCACTTTAGGTGCTTTCATTTGCGCGGAAATGACCATTAAATTATTTTTTCGGTGAATTTGAATTCATAATTAATATGTATTTTATAAATAATTGATGTTTAGTTTGCTTATGGCAGTCAAGTTTATCAATTTATGAATGAGATAGGATAACGCCTTTAAATTCATAAAATTAAATAAACTATTCGGACTGTATATGAACCATCAACGCATTTCCAATACCATCTCTTTTAAAGGGCGAGGGGGAGAGTTTTTTGGCATCTGGATTGTCAATGTTCTACTTTCTATCGTTACGCTCGGAATTTACTCTGCTTGGGCCAAAGTAAGAACAAAGCGCTACTTCTACGGTAACACGTACATCGACGGTGATAACTTTGAGTATCATGCCGAGCCAATGCAAATCTTAAAGGGACGTTTAGTCGCGCTGGCGATTGTATTGGTATGGGGTATCGCAAACTCATTCATTCCCCAATTGGCGCTTGTGCTCTTACTTCTGTTTTATGTCGCTTTGCCATGGTTGTTATGGAGCAACGCACGATTTGATTCTGCAATGACGAGTTACCGCAATGTTCACTTCTCTTTTAATTCGTCACTGAAAGATGCATACATCACCATACTTGGCCGAGGCTTTGGTGCAGCGCTGGCAGTCATGGTTTTCATTGGTATCTGTGTGGCGGTTGCGAGCGTTTCGCAAGCTGCGTCGGTTATTTTAGGGCTTTGCTCAGTCGTCGTTATGGCTGCATTTTATGGTTGGGTTGTGGTTGGCGTTCAACGTTACTTTGTTAATGGCTACCGCTATGGTGATTGGCAGTTTAGTGGCGAACTTGAAACCAGTTTCTTTGTAAAAACCTACCTGAAAGCCGTAGCAATCGGCCTTAGCACAGCTGTCGCGATTGCGATTGTAGCGATCATTGTGATGGTTGGGAGCTCAGGGCTAATGGAAGCAGCAACGGGCGACTTGGCTTCACTGAATAAATCTAGCCCTGTCATTACAATGGTTGTCATGTACCTTGGTATGATTGGCTTAACCATCGGCTTGACGGCATACACAGCAACAAGAACTCGTAACTACTTGTTCTCCCAAATGAAGCTAGAAAAAGAAGGGCAAGAAGAAAACAACTTTACGTTTAAGTCTACCTATACAGTTGATGGCTACATGTGGCTGATTATCTCAAACTTCCTATTACAAGTTGTGACCTTGAGTATTGCGAGACCATGGGTAATGGTTCGTACTTCTCGCTATGTTGCTGACAAGACGGTCGTCGTTGGAGACATGAGCCAACTGAAAGCAGCAGACCAAGATTCAAAAGTGAAATCAGCGATTTCTGATGAAGTTGCACAAGCCTTCGATCTCGGTGTTGGAATCGGTTAATGCAGTTTGAAGGAACCGCGTTTCCACCCAAAAGCTCTGATCGACATCAAGCCAAATTGGATGTCGCTCAGGCCAACTCGTTGAGTTTGGTTGTTGCTGACAATATTTTCAGCTGTGACCAGCAGCACTCGGACATTACTGCTCCAGTCGGCAATTTACCCGTCAGATTTAAGCTGCCCAATGGTTGGGTTTTCGTTACCGAACGGACTGAAGAAGTGTCTCGGTGGCTACAGGCAAATAAAAGGTCGAGCTTTGTTGATAAAATAGAATCAAACTGGCTTGCTTGGGTCGTGTCTGCGATGGCATGTATTGCCGTTGTGCTCGGGGGATATTATTACGCGTTACCTTGGGTGAGCGACAAAGTCGCATACGCTATTCCTGACAGTGTCTCAGTTGTACTTGGCGAAAAGGTACTTCAAAGCTTGGATTCCCGTTGGGAACCGAGCGAGCTGAGTAAAGCCGAACAAGAAGCCATTCGAAGCAGGGTAGAGCAGCACTTAACACAGTTAGAGGCGTTGCCTTACCAAGTAGAGATTGTTTTCCGATCTTCTGAGCTAGGGGCGAATGCGTTTGCCTTACCTGGTGGAAAGATTGTGCTGCTCGATGAATTAGTTTCGCTGTCTAAAAACCAGCAACAACTGGACAGTATTATTCTTCACGAGCTTGGTCACATTCATCATCGCCACATGTTAAAGAGATTGGTGTATTCGAGTGTCCTTTCTGTTGGTGTCGCTCTTTTAACCGGTGAAAGCTCTGGCATCGTGGACAATCTTGCCGGCGCAAGTGTGTTTGTCTTGTCCAGTGGTTACTCCAGAGAAGCCGAAATACAAGCCGATGCATTCGCAAGAGAGGCGATGCTCAAGGTTTATGGCGACACAAAGCCGATGGCTGAAATGTTTGAGTTGTTCCGTAACCAAGGTTATGAAGAGTTGCCTGAGTGGTTGAGTACTCATCCAGATCTCGATAAAAGGATTGAGGCAGCGAAAGGAAACTAATTCTTTCATACCAATACTTAACGATGAGAGCTCACTAAATATTAGTGGGCTTTTTTCTTGCATATTGAAAAGTGCTTCGAGGATTAGACAGGCTTTTCTGGATGTGGCTGAGTGCGGGGATTGCGTTCAACTAGGGATTTAGAAATCCCGCAATTTCCCAAGCGCTAAAACGACGAAAGCCCGTTGATTTCTCAACGAGCTTTCTAAATGTGGCGTGAGTGCTGGGCTTGCATTCAAGGAGGGATTTGTCTAAATCCCTCTTTAAACCTTCAGATACGAAAAAGCCCACTAATTGCTTAGCGGGCTTTTTCTGAATGTGGCGGAGAGATAGGGATTTGAACCCTAGATACGCTATTAACGTATGCCGGTTTTCAAGACCGGTGCTTTCAACCACTCAGCCATCTCTCCGTTGTTGAGGCGCATAATATAAGGCTTTGAAAACCTTGTAAACCCCAAAATGAACTGTTTGGATGTTTACTGTTCAATTTTGTGTTGTTTGCGGATAAAAGAATCAAAAAAGCTCTCCGAGTGGAGAGCTTTTTTCAATTAATTGCTTTTAGAATAGAAGCGCTGAAGTTCTGTTAGTCCTTGCATCAAGACAGGCAGTTTAGGCGTTGTTTCTCTTAAGCGTTTGTAGTTGTCATCATACAGCTTGTAGTTACCAAATTTATCGATAACTGTCGTTTGGGAGCTGGTGATCAGCGCGATTTCACGAGTGTCGCCCGCTAAAATCCAGCGGCGACGACTTTCGTCAAATAGGTTACGACCACTGCTGTAATCATAAGGGTTCGATGAGACGCCTAACATGTCTTGTAACAGCGTTACCGACAAGTCCAGATGGCTTGTACTGTGCGTAAATTCACCTGGCAGCATTCCTGGCCAATGAATAACCATAGGGACCTGAAGCTGGTAGCGGCTGTAATTGCTGTTCGCTCCCCAACTGTTGGTATTGGTCTCATTAAACTCGCTACCGTGATTAGAGGTGATGACCACTATCGTATTGGTAAGTAGTTGTTTTTCATCGAGATCAGAAATGATTTCAGCAACTGTCTTATCGGCAGATTTTACCGCTTTCTCATATGCTTTCTTGAATCGCTCGCTGGCTGGCATTTCTTCATTTGCCGCTTCTGGTTCAGATTCAAAGTTATCGACAGTGGTGACTTCGATATAGCTAAACCAAGGTTGGCTTGCTTGTTCGGTTAGCCATGTATTCCATGCAGCAATGGATTGTTTGTCGGTGTGTGCTTGCGTACCGTCTAACGTGTTAGCAAGATTAACTCCACGGAAGATTACTTCTGAGTAAAGGTCATCTTCAAAACCATTTCCGCTGAACAAACCAAAGCTATAGCCTTGATCTTTTAATACATCCAAAAGAACCGGTGCAGAGCCTTGTGCTTTGATGCTACTTGCGTAGCTACTTGGTAAGCCATAAAACAGACCGAATGCACCGTACGTGTCATTGCTAGAACTGTAGTGGTTTACAAAGTTTTGGTTGTCTTGTGCAAACTGGTACATGTTTGGCATTTCGTCTTGGTTTAGCGCATCTGCACGTAAGTTGTTCACACTGATCATCAGTACGTTCAATTTGTTACCACGACGATTAAATTCGAGTTTTTCGAGCGGGTAGCTCACCAGGTCAATATTACCTTGGTTTTCCGCTAAGCGTTTTAGGTATTCTTCACGGTCTAGTAGGCCATGTTTTTCCATAAAGCTTTTCGCGGTCATTGGGTAAGACAACGGGAAATTAGAGCGCTGGCTAGTAATCGGGTTATAGAAATAGGCATCAGCCCAAATATAAACCAAATGGCTGGTCATAAAGCTTAAGAAGAACACGGCAGCTAAAGGGCGGCCAACGTGTTTATGGGAAAGTTTGCGTTGTTTACGCCAAACCCATTCTGATAAGCCTAACTGAACCAGGAAGATAAGTGGCATAACCACAAAAAGGTGCTGCAAGTCAGAGCTGATGGCACTTTTATCTTCGCTAAACAACAACTCCCAAACCACGGGGTTTAAGTGCAAGTTGATGGATTGGTAAGCTTGGGTATCGATCAGTAAGACCGTTTGACCGACGGTTGCGAATATCACTGCCACCAAACGGAAAAGCTTCCTAGATGGCAGGACAAACGTCAGCGGGAATAGAACCAACAAGTAGAGCGCGAAAACAAGAAAGCCAAAATGGCCAACCCAGGATACCGCCAGATAGAATTGCCCCATTAGGGTCTCTGGCCAAGGCGACTGAACGATATAGCGCGTACCTATCAACATCGATGCAACGATGTTGAAGAATGCAAACCAGTGACCCCAACCAACCAGTCGAGATACACGTTCGCCGTATGAGTTTCCGCTGTCTACCATGTACTTGTTCTATTATCCGTTATTAGTGTGATTTTGGCACTTCAAGAGAAGATACGAGCGCCTGAGCAAATTTTTCAGCAATAACTTTGCGTTGTGAAGCAGCAACTTGTTGATTTAAGACATTGGTTGCGATATTTCCGGCAATCATTAGCGTCAACTCAGGAGAGGCGGCGTGTTTTTCTAGTACAGCGCCCACTTCAGCAAGAATTTTCTCTACTTGTTCGTCAGTATATTTAGATGTAATCGGCATAAAGACTCTAATAATGATAGTAAAAGCGGCTTATGATAACCTACAATGCCCAACAACTTAAACCTTGTAGCAAGATAAAATCACTATGAGCCTTCATCTTTCAAACGTTATTCTGCATCAATTATGCAAAAACGATCAGGACGAACTGGTTGTTAAACTTCGCCCGGCATCGTTAGAGAACGATACCGCTACAGAAAACCTTGTCGCGGAACTGCATCGCGTATTCCATTCTAAAGCAGGTAAAGGTTTTGGCTCTTTCCAGTCAGACAGCGAATTTCAATTTTGGCTTCAAGAAATGCGCAAAGGAGAGCGAGATTTTTACGACTTCTCACAAATTAGTGCAAATCGCTTGAAAGAAGAGTTGATTAAGTACCCATTTGCAGACGAAGGCATTTTAGTGTTTGCGGAATACCAAAGTTTAGCAACGGATTACTTGTTTATCGGCATTTTGCCTATGAACCAGAGCCTAAAGGTAACTGAAGGCTTGGATATTGATGCAACAGATTATCTAGACATCACTAAAATGGATATTGCTGCGCGCATTGACCTATCAAGCTACGATACTGACCGTGAATCAAATCGTTACCTTTCTTACATCAAAGGACGTGTTGGCCGTAAAGTGGCAGACTTCTTCTTAGATTTCTTACAAGCCGATGTTGGCTTAGATACCAAACAGCAAAACCAAGTGTTGATGCAGGCAGTTGAAGACTTTTGTGCAGACTCTAAGCTTGAGAAGCAAGAAGCGAATGAGTACAAAAAGCAAGTTTACAACTACTGTAACGAGCAAATTAAAACTGGTGATGAAGTTCAAATTTCTGAGCTATCTGGTGAATTACCGCCTAGCCAAGATGGCACCAGTTTCATGAACTTTACTAAAGAACAAGGTTACGAGTTGGAAGAGTCTTTCCCAGGTGATCGCTCAACCGTACGCAAATTGACGAAATACTTAGGAGCAGGTGGCGGTTTGAACATTAGCTTTGACAGCCTGTTGCTTGGCGAGCGTATTTTCTACGATCCGGAGACGGATACGCTGACCATTAAAGGGACGCCTCCGAATCTGAAAGATCAGTTGAGTCGCAACTAATTCAAGAAAGAGAGAGCCATGTGCTCTCTTTTTTTATGTGAAGTGTGCACAGTTTGAGCATGAATCATGGTATATGCTTGTTATTAATAGAAATAGTCGAGGAATGAGTGTTGCAGCAATTAAAAGAGGGAATAAGGCGAGTCGTCTGGATTTTATTTGTTGTGTGGTGTGCGTTTGCCGTAGGTATATGGCTTCAGGCGCAACAGACCATGAGAACGATGTCTACCGTGGACGAACTTGGTAGCAAAGTAGATGAAGTAAGAAATATTTTTCATTTCGAACTTCCATATCGTGCTCAACATGTCGATCAAGTTTCTCTTAAGCTCCAATTGGTTTATGCGGTTCGCTTACAACTCGAAAGTGAACAGGGCCAAGGATTGGGTGCTCCAGACTTAACCCAACTTCTTTATTCGACAGACCGTTTTTTAGAGGGTGCGAAGAGCTTTATTGGTAGTGATAGTGAACTCGTCGCGCTCGCAGACCAATTACGCAACAGTCGAGAGTCGGCAAGCAACTCTCAATCACTACAGACGATGTACTTTCGGCTCGGTGCATTAGTGCTAGAAGCGATGTTTAGTGACTCTGCGACGAGTGCAGACACTTATCAAGAATTAGATTTGTTGTTTACAGAATCGAAAACTTTAGCGCTTGAAGAACAGTCCTCTTTCCAACGTCGCCTTGCTCAAACATCCAGCGTGCTTGCTGCTCACGCAAAAGGCAGTCATCTTTCGAGCCAATTGCTCAACCCTGAATTCCCGAACCAACTGGCTGCGATTAGTGCTTCGCTAGAACAAAAACTGTTGGTTTACCTCTCGCTGTTGATAATGGTAAGTGCTTCCTTACTTGTATGTGTCTGTTGGGCTTTGTCTTATAAAGAGTCAGTTCTAACCGAAGGAAATCAATCCGATTCAAAAAACATAAATTCGCCAATACAACCACTCTCTCACCAACTTGATAGGGTTGAGCGGGGGAGTGAGCAGACGGAGCTTGAACCAGCAAATTCAACTGAGGTGAACGGACCTGAGAGAAGCGATTCTGAGTCCCACCAACAGTTGTTAAATGAAAGTCCCGAACCTTACATTGATATAGAAAGAATGCTTGACTCTTTGTCCGACGATGAAGAGTCCGTGCGCATGCTGTTAGACGTGTTTATTCAAGATCATACTGATGACGGCAGTAAGCTAAGAAGATTGTTACTGGAAGATAAAGAACATGCTCAGCGAGTTGCGCACAGCTTGAAAGGGGTATCGGGCAGTATAGGTGCAATGCCTCTACACTATATCTCTGGAGATATCGAATCTTTAATTAAACAAGGCGAGCAAATCTCAGACGATAAATTGAGTCAGTTAGAAGATACGTTAAAGAAAACGACACTTTTTGCCGAAAGAGTTCTCATTAGTGAAAACATTCGAGAAGTGCTAACGGATTGATATTCCTCTGACTTAAAATATAGGGTGCTGAGGTATTAAAGGTGCGTTCACGAACCTGATGCCTTGGTTCGTTCTGTTCCTGTTCTACACATTTTGACCATAGGTAATTTCATGTCCATCCGTCGACTGTCCTCTTTGATGGTAGCTTGCTTGGTTTTGAGTCTTTCAGGGTGTTCCCTGCTAGAGGTGAAAATCGACAGCCAAACTGTACCGCTCACCAAACAAGAACTCAACATGCGTATAATGACGCGTGAATACGCACAACAGTTTTTTGCTCAAGTCGAACAAGCTGCTGATGTGCTCCAAAAAAACTATGAGCCGAGCGACAAAGTAAACCAATCTTATATTCTGCTGTGGAAGATCAATGCTGAAGAAGGTCTTCAAGCGGCGGCTTATCAAGTTTCCCCAATGGCTGCGCTCATAGATACGTGGGTGTTCACTCACCAGATGAACCAGTTCTATAGTGAAGGTGCGGGCAAAGATTTGTTTGCGACGGGTGAAGCTAAACAAGTCTCTGCACATCTAGCCAAAGAAGTCGATAAACTCGCTCAGTCTCTTTTGAAAAAAGACGTTTATGAAAACACCAAAGTGTTTGTCGCTGACTTTGTAGAGAAATACCCATTCGCGGATCTAAGCATGATTCGTACACCCGCTTACCGTGCTTGGCTTGAGGCTAACCAAATCAGTGAAGAAGAAGCTGTCACAACATTGGGCACGATGCCAGAAGCCATCGGTGATGTTTCTGACCGCTTAAGTTTGGTGTCTGAGCAAACGCCTAAGATCATGACGTGGAAAGCGCAACTATTGGCGTTAAATAGTTCCGCAAGTATTGAGCAAGTAAACGCAGCACTAAATAGCTTGAAGGTGACTTCTGAGTCGTTAAAGGACTTTATCGATAATAACCCTGAGTACATGCGTAACTTAGCCGAGCAAATGGCGGTACAGTTACAGCCTTTGGTTGAAGACATTGACCAGAAAACGGAAGAGCGTTTGTCTCAGTTGAGTGAAGAGCGTCAAGCTCTGGAATTGATGGTGGCAAGAGAGCGCCAAGAAATCGCACAAATTATTACGAATGAGCGTGAGAAGTTTGCACAAGACCTAGACCATGTTTCACAAGAAGTTGTGAATCTAGCGATGGACAAATTGATTCAATTGGTTAAGAGCACAATTATTTACTTCATTCTATTTATTTTGGTTATCTTCTTTGCTCCGTTGGTTCTGGGTTATGCATTAGGTAAGCGTTCAGCAGTAAGAGCAGGGTCTAAATCGGCTTGATTACCTGTACGTAAATACTAAATGACAAACACAAAAAAGGACCGAATCATCGGTCCTTTTTTATTTACGGAAAGTTTCTATCTATGGAAAGCTGATTTAAGCCGTTTGCTGCTCGAGTTCACTTTCTGATTGTTCTTCCGTTGCTGGTGCTGTTGGTTCGCATTTATCAACAAACCAGCCCATGTAAGAAGTAAAGATGGTAACGATAATGCATACGAAGCTCAGCCACATGAACGGTGCGTATGATAATGTTGCCACACCCAAGATGCTTGCCATATAGATTCCGTTGTCACTCCACGGCACCATACCTGATGTCAGTGTGCCACCGAACTCTGCGTTACGAGATAAGTTTTTGCGTTTGTAGCCAAGGCGGTCGTAGTTCTTAGCACAGATCTTAGGCGTAAGAATCAGTGATACGTACATCGCAGAGCCAAATACGTTACCCATGAAGGCCGTACCAATCGTGCTCGTCGCAAGTGAACCCGCGCTCTGAACACGTCGTTCGAACAGCTTTGCAATAGTCTCAAGCACACCTACTTTGTCGAGCAGGCCACCGAAACCAAGACCAAACACGATTACCGCTACAGAGCCCAACATAGAAGACATGCCGCCACGGTTGAGAATCGAATCAATGAAGTCGACTCCTGAAGAAATCGCAAATGGCGCCCAAGCCGTGTTAAACGCTGTCAGGAAGTCCACATCCTGAATCATCACTGCCCAGATAATACCTAGCAGAGAACCAAAGCTAATCACAGGGAAAGAAGGCATACGCATCGCAAGTAGAGCCAATACGATGACCACTGGAACAAAGGAATAAGGCGTAATGAAAAATTGTTGCTCCATTGCCTGAATAACAGAATCCACTTGGCTCATGTCCACTTTGCCAGCGAAGTGAAAGCCAAATGCGGTAAACATGATACCAGTGATAATGTAGCTGATCAGCGCGATAGGTAGCATACCCTTGATGTGCTCAACGACTTCTACATTCGACATAGAAGAAGCAAGGATCACAGAGTCTGAAAGTGGAGACATCTTGTCACCAAAGTAACAACCCGATAGCACCGCGCCTGCGGTGATTGGGGCTGGAACTCCAAGACCTTGACCAATACCCATCATGGCAATACCGGCTGTACCCGCAGCACCCCAAGAAGTTCCCGTTGCTAGCGCAGTCAAAGAACAGATGATCATGGTAGCAAGCAAGAAGATAGAAGGGTGGATTGCTTTCAAACCGTAATAGATGATGGTCGGAACAATACCGCCTGAGATCCAAGTACCGACTAAGGCTCCTACAGCAAGAAGAATTAGCACGGCACCTAGGCCATTAGAAATGCCATTTAATGCGGCTTTTTCTAGGTCTTTGTATTGATGGCCGAGCCTTAAACCCAACAGTATGATAATGAACCAACCAATGTACAGCGCTAGCTGAATAGGAAGGTCTAATTTGGCAGTAAATGAAAATGCCAAAAGTAGAAACAAACCTAGTGAGATAAATACCTGTATCAGACTAGGTAAGCGTGTTGTAACTTGCTTCATATGTGCCTCTGTCGTTCTTGGAGCAATAGAGGAAGGCCGCTCCCTGTTTTAATCGGCGCCTAACATACATTAACAAAAATTATATTTCGAACATTTGGTACTTTATCTTGATGTTCGTCGGTAAAAACGTTTGCTTGTGAAATTAATCACCATTAATTATTAATATTAACGGTTTGAAATGTTTTGTGATGTAAAAATTATGTGCTTCAAATGTTGCTTTCTCATTGGGT
Source organism: Vibrio sp. MOR3 (assembly GCF_001557775.1). NCBI lineage: Bacteria > Pseudomonadati > Pseudomonadota > Gammaproteobacteria > Vibrionales > Vibrionaceae > Vibrio > Vibrio sp. MOR3. The sequence continues at coordinate 135,980 of NZ_LNRD01000009.1, forward strand.
GGTAGGACCATCGGTGTTGATTTCACACTTTTCTTTCGTCATCTATCCAGTTGAGCGTAAAGAAAAAGGAAGAAAATGGACTTGATTATAAAATTTCGCCGCAAACGTTAAAAAAGTTGCGTTTATTTGCAAATTAGGGCTTGAGATTTTGTGTCGAAAATTGAACTATGGAGAGAGTTTCAGAAATATACATGGAGAGTTAATGCGATGAGAGTAGGTTTAGTTGGTTGGCGTGGCATGGTTGGTTCAGTCCTTATGCAGCGCATGGTCGAAGAGAAAGACTTCGATTTGATCGAGCCAGTTTTCTACAGCACGTCTCAAATAGGTATTCCTGCACCAAACCTAGGTAAAGATGCTGGTCTACTTCAAGATGCGTTCGATATTGAAAGTTTAAAACAGCTTGATGCGGTCGTTACGTGTCAAGGTGGTAGTTACACTGAAAAAGTTTACCCAGCATTACGCCAAGCGGGTTGGAAAGGTTACTGGATTGATGCTGCTTCTACGTTACGTATGGCACAAGATTCTATTATTACCCTAGACCCAGTAAACCTTACGCAAATTCAGCAAGGTATTCATGGTGGAACCAATACATTTGTTGGTGGTAACTGCACAGTAAGCCTAATGCTAATGGGTCTTGGTGGCCTATTCGAGAAGGGTTTGGTTGAGTGGACAAGCGCAATGACGTACCAAGCGGCGTCTGGCGCAGGTGCACAAAACATGCGTGAGCTGATTTCTCAGATGGGTGTGATCAACGATTCTGTAAGCTCTGAATTGGCTAATCCAGCAAGCTCTATTCTCGATATCGACAAGAAAGTTGCAGACACAATGCGCAGCTCTTCTTTCCCTTCAGAAAAGTTTGGTGTGCCACTAGCTGGCTCTCTTATCCCTTGGATTGATGTTAAGCGTGATAACGGCCAAAGCAAAGAAGAGTGGAAAGCGGGCGTAGAAGCGAACAAGATTTTGGGCTTCCAAAATGCGCCAGTGCCAATCGATGGTACATGTGTCCGCATTGGTGCGATGCGCTGTCACTCTCAAGCTCTGACAATCAAGCTGAAGCAAAATGTACCAATGGATGAGATCGAAGAGATCATCGCAACGCACAACGATTGGGTGAAAGTTGTTCCTAACGATCGTGACATTACGGCTCAAGAACTTACACCAGCGAAAGTGACAGGTACGTTGTCTATTCCAGTAGGCCGTCTACGCAAGATGGCAATGGGTGATGACTTCCTAAATGCATTTACAGTAGGTGACCAACTATTGTGGGGGGCTGCTGAGCCACTACGCCGCACTCTACGAATCATCCTTGCTGAGAAAGCTTAATTTGTCTCAATGTTGAGATGGTTATTTTGAAAGCGCCCAACTGGGCGCTTTTTTGATATTACAATGACAGTAAGCTGACTTTTGTTGCATACCGTTGCCGCGAAATTAATCCATTGGAGTGCGGTAATGAAACAAAATACAAAAGGTTTTACTCTCATAGAGTTAGTGGTTGTCATCGTCATACTCGGCATTCTAGCCGTCGTTGCCGCACCTAAGTTTTTAAATCTTCAACATGATGCGAGAGCTTCAGTAATAGAAGGTGTAGCAGCTTCTTTGCAAAATGCTTCCGAAATTGGTCATGGAAAAGGAATTCTAGAGGGCTTCGAACACAAACAATGGGCGGATACAGACACAGAGGATGAAGATGGTAGACAGTACCACTATGGATTCCCAGCAGTGAAAACTAAAGGTATGCCGAAGTTTGTTGATTTAGATGCTGATTATAATTTAACGAAAGGTACTGAGTTTACTTGGGCTGTATATGATAACTACAGTCCGGGCTACACTGTCCCAGTTTACATGGTTTATACCTTCTCTGATTTAGTATCGGCCGAAAAGCACTATCCGTACCCAACAACAGCGGAAATAGAAGCTACCAAATGTTACGCTCGTTACGAGATTCACGCATTTGCAGATAGTTCGGGTGCCGAAACAAAAGTGTTTACTGAAACCAGTGGTTGTTAAAGTAACGATACTTGAAGGCCAATAAAAATATATAGCTAAGTCATCCCGAGTTTTAGGAAGAGCGAGATCCCCAACTCGCTCGTTCCTTGCTCTTGAGGATGACGGGCATTGTTCTCTAAACTAAAACAACGTCACTACCGAAAGCGACGAAGGAGTGCAGTCGGGAATCTCTTGGTTCGGTGTGCAACGCTCCAATACTTGGAAGCGCTCCGCTGGAAGGCTAGTGAAAGAAACTACGCTCTAAAAGGCGTTGATAGAATCTATCCCCGGAAAGACAAAATATCGCCGATTCCCGATTCTAATCTTCCTCATCCGCTCTGACGACGCGATTATCAGGATCTGCCAGCTCACTACCACAATGCTTGCAGTGCATCGCATCAGAATCATGACCGGAGCGATTACAGTTGGGGCATTTCACAAGCTCTTTGTGAGCATTCATCTCATTGCTCAGTTCTGCGGTAATAATCCCGGTAGGAACTGCCAATATCGAATAACCAAGCAACATAGTTAATGACGCGATTGCTTTACCGAGATGCGTTTGCGGCACCATGTCGCCATAGCCTACCGTAGTAATCGTCACAATCGCCCAGTAGATGCTTTTTGGGATACTCGTGAAACCGTTGTGTGGCCCTTCAATCACAAAGATCAACGCACCAAAGATGGTGACGAGAATTCCCACCGTACTAAAGAAGATAATAATCTTGCGTCGCGCCATTAAAAGGGAGCGCAATAAAATATTCGAGTCTTGCAAATAGCGAACTAACTTTAAAATACGGAAGATGCGCATAACACGCAGCAGTCTAACGACCCCCATAAAGGAAGCGCCAGGGAAGATGATAGCTAAGTAGGTTGGCAGTATCGCTAAGAGATCGACGACACCATAAAAGCTGGTGGCGTAGGACTTAGGTTTGGGCGAACAATACAGTCGCAGCAGATACTCAATGGTGAATAAAGCGGTGAAAGTATATTCCACGTAGCGCAACTCTTGCGACCATTCTGTCATTACAGTCGGCAGAGATTCCAGAATAAGAACCACGAGAGATGCGATGATCGCGACGATCAGCGCGATATCAAAGATGCGTCCGGCACGAGTATGAGTACCGAAAATAATCACATATAAATGATGCTTTAGAGACTTGCGAGGCATGATGTTGCACTATCGACGTTAAAATGAAACGGATTGCAACATCATACCAGAAGTTAAGAAACTTAGGCTAAACCAGGAAACAGGTTTCTTAAACCGTTCGCGATAAACTCAATACCAAGCGCGCCGAGGATTAGGCCCATAATACGAGTGATCACGTTGATGCCAGTTTGTCCAAGGAAACGCACAATTAAAGGCGCGGAGCGGAACAGTAACCAAGAGCAGAAACAAAATAAAACGATCGTTAAGCTGATACCAACTGTATCCAGCGCGCTAGGGTAGCGTGCGCCGTAAACGATGGTTGAGCTAATTGCACCTGGACCTGCCATTAACGGCATGGCAAGTGGTACGACACCAATTTGTTCACGGCTTACGTATTCCGTCTTCTCTTGCTTGTTTTGCTTATCTTCACCCAACTTACCACTCATCATCGAGAATGCGATGCTTAGAAGCAGTAAACCGCCAGCTACGCGAAACGAATCGAGCGAAATACTGAACATGTCCAGCAGCAACTGACCAGCAAACAAAGAAATAATCAGAATACTCGCGACAGCAATATTGGCTGTCGTGGCGGTTTTGCTTTTCTCTTCTGGCGTCATATGCCCAGTCAAAGACACAAAAACAGGCATGATGCCTACCGGGTTAACTGCGGCGACCAAACCGAGGAAAAACTGTAGGAAAATAGCTAACTCTAAAGTCTGCATGTTGCTTACTCGTAAACGTTCACAATAGTGAAAAAGAGAGGGGGTAATTTTAGGCGGTAATGTAAGGCAAAAGTGCGTTGGGAAGAAATGAAAAAAACTAACGTATTTGGGCTAGTATTTGTGAGAAAAACTAATTATTGAAAGAAATGTATGCATTCTGGAAACGAATTGTTACGTAGAAGGCTGGTGAGAACCTGAACTGATTTACACAAACGTTAACATTCGCACATTTTTCACAAAAAGAAGGGTGGTTTGTAGAGAGATATGACGCATTCGATATACTCTCAGTAGCACAAAAATTAGGGTCCACATGTAATTTTGTTGGCTAAAAATGAAACTTTTTTACAGATTGTTGTTGTTTCTTTTATTTTTAAGTTCGTTTGCTTCTTTTTTGTGCAATTAAAAATTAAGCTTAATTTGTTTGTTTATCAATTATTTAGCTGGTTTTGTTGTGGTAAACCACTACTTTGGGGGTATTTCAGTTGTGAGAACTGATCCAAGTCAATTTTTTTCACACTCTGAAATATTATACTCAGCCCTGAAAGCAATTTACTAAGATGGTTGTTAGTTAAAACGCTGATAAACAGTCAAAACGAAAGACAATAGCCTTACTAAAAAGTTTTTAATATTTATTATTTTAGGAGATCCACCATGCCTGTAACTAACTTAGCTGAACTAGATGCTCTAGTAGCACGCGTTAAAGCAGCACAAGAAGAATTCGCAACGTTCTCACAAGAGAAAGTAGACGCAATCTTCCGCGCAGCTTCTCTTGCAGCTAACCATGCTCGTATCCCACTAGCACAACAAGCAGTTGCTGAATCTGGAATGGGTATTGTTGAAGATAAGGTAATCAAAAACCACTTCGCTTCAGAATTTATCTACAACAAATACAAAGATGAAAAAACATGTGGCATCTTGGAAGAAGATGACAACCTAGGCACGATGACTATCGCAGAGCCTGTAGGTATCATCTGTGGTATCGTTCCAACAACGAACCCAACTTCTACAGCAATCTTCAAATCTCTAATCTCTCTAAAAACTCGTAACGGCATCATCTTCTCGCCACACCCACGTGCGAAGAACTCAACTAACGATGCAGCGAAACTAGTTCTAGATGCAGCAGTAGCAGCGGGTGCTCCAAAAGACATCATCGGTTGGATCGACCAACCATCTGTAGAGCTTTCTAACGCTCTTATGAAGCACGACGGTATCGCTCTTATCCTTGCAACTGGTGGTCCAGGCATGGTTAAAGCAGCATACTCTTCTGGTAAGCCAGCAATCGGTGTAGGTGCAGGTAACGTTCCTGTAGTTATCGATGAAACAGCTGACATCAAACGTGCTGTTGCTTCTATCCTTATGTCTAAGACTTTCGATAACGGCGTAGTATGTGCTTCTGAGCAAGCTGCAATCGTAGTTGGTGAAGTATACGACGAAGTGAAAGAGCGTTTCGCTTCTCACAAAGCTCACGTTCTATCTAAATCTGATGCTGATAAAGTACGTAAAGTACTTCTTATCGACGGCGCACTAAACGCGAAAATCGTAGGTCAACCTGCTCCAGCAATCGCTGAAATGGCGGGTGTTAAAGTTCCTGCTGATACAAAAGTACTTGTAGGTGAAGGCCTAGGTAAAGTTTCTTACGATGATGAATTCGCTCACGAGAAACTATCTCCAACTCTTGGTCTCTTCCGTGCTGACGACTTCGAAGACGCAGTTGCTCAAGCAGTAACAATGGTTGAAATCGGTGGTATCGGTCACACATCTGGCCTTTACACTAACCAAGACGTTAACGCAGACCGCATCCGTTACTTCGGTGACAAGATGAAGACTGCACGTATCCTTGTAAACATCCCAACTACTCACGGTGGTATCGGTGACCTTTACAACTTCAACGTAGCACCTTCTCTAACTCTAGGTTGTGGTTCATGGGGTGGTAACTCTATCTCTGAAAACGTTGGTCCTAAGCACCTTATCAACAAGAAAACTGTAGCTAAGCGAGCTGAAAACATGTTGTGGCACAAACTACCTAAGTCTATCTACTTCCGTCGTGGTAGCCTTCCAATCGCAATGAGCGACCTAGAAGGTAAGAAACGCGCATTCCTAGTAACTGACCGTTTCCTATTCAACAACGGTTACGCTGACGAAGTAGTTAAACTGCTTAAAGAGCAAGGCATCGAAGTTCAAACATTCTTCGACGTAGAAGCGGATCCAACACTATCTGTTGTTGAGAAAGGCGCAGAAGCAATGAAGAGCTTCCAACCTGACGTAATCCTAGCTCTAGGTGGCGGCTCACCAATGGATGCAGCTAAGATCATGTGGGTAATGTACGAGCACCCAGAAACTCACTTCGAAGAACTAGCAATGCGCTTTATGGACATCCGTAAACGTATCTACAAGTTCCCTAAAATGGGTCAAAAAGCTGAGCTTGTATGTATCACTACAACTTCAGGTACGGGTTCTGAAGTTACTCCATTCGCGGTTGTTACAGACGACAAGACTGGTGCTAAGTACCCACTAGCTGACTACGAAATCACGCCAAACATGGCTATCGTTGATGCTAACCTAGTAATGAATATGCCTAAGTCTCTAACAGCATTCGGTGGTTACGATGCAGTAACTCACGCTCTAGAAGCTTACGTATCTGTTCTTGCTAACGAATACTCTGATGGTCAAGCTCTACAAGCACTTAAGATGCTTAAAGAATACCTACCATCAAGCTATGCAAACGGTGCAAACGACCCAATCGCTCGTGAGAAAGTACACAACGCGGCAACTATCGCTGGTATCGCGTTTGCGAACGCATTCCTAGGTGTTTGTCACTCAATGGCGCACAAGATTGGTGCTGAGTTCCACCTACCACACGGTCTTGCTAACGCGCTACTAATCTCGAACGTTGTACGTTACAACGCGAACGATAACCCAACTAAGCAGACTGCATTCTCTCAGTACGACCGTCCACAAGCACGTCGTCGTTACGCTGAAGTTGCTGACCACCTAGGCCTAAGCCAAGCTGGTGACCGTACTGCTCAGAAAATTGAACGTCTACTAGCATGGCTAGAAGAGCTGAAAGGTGACCTAGACATCCCGCTGTCGATTCAAGCAGCAGGCGTTGCAGAGTCTGATTTCGTTGCGAAACTAGACGAGCTAGCGGTTGAAGCGTTCGATGACCAATGTACTGGTGCGAACCCACGTTACCCTCTAATCACAGAGCTAAAAGAAGTACTAATGGCTTCTTACTACGGTAAAGCCTTCGTTGAAGGCGAAACTTTCGAAGGTACAACTGTTATCAAAAAGAAAGCAGACCAAGTAGCGAAAGAAGCAGCACCAAAAGCTAAGAAAGAAAAAGCTAACGCATAAGCAAGATGTTAGTTATGGGATAGGTTTTCGCTAGCACGAAATCTACCATCGGGAAAAAGCAAAGCCCCAGTCGAGAGACTGGGGCTTTTTTTTATGCTTTTCAAATTATGAGAAGTTCTGCTTGAAGAGGTGTTTTGGTTAGGAGGTTTACTCAGACTTCGGTCGTTACGACTCGACCGCTAAAGTACTCGTTAGCAACAATATAAGCCGTATTCCTCACTAGCTCGTCTTGAATTTGCGCCCAATGTCGTTCATCTACATCTTCACTCGTATGATTTACTGAAGGGATGACACCACCAACCCGGATGTTGAAAGGGGTCAGTTCTTTTGCCCAGCTGTGGGTAAAACCAGAGACTAATGCCGCCATGCTTTCCACACCCGTGAGATCTTCATGATTATCATGAGAAATGACATTGACGATTACGCCTTTCTTTTCTCTGGAGCGGAAGCGCTCTGCGCTCACTTGACCATAGGTATAAAGAAAGCGAGCCGCAGATGAAAGATGATCGATATAAGTACTCATTGGTTCTGGAGCCATCAAACTTGGCATTGGTGAACTGGTCCAACAATTGACGATGACATCTGGTGTCGCACCAAGCTGAGATTCTATTTGGTCAAACAATAAATTGATGGACGTGGTGTTATCACTGCACACATTAATGGCGTACACCTTATCTGAAAAGGCGCTAATTTGCTCATAACTGGCTCTCAAGGCCGTTGGATTCTGGTCGCAAAGAACAATCGTTGCCCCTAAGTGGGCAAAGTGACTAGAGCATGTTCTGCCGAGGATAGTTCCTGCGGAAGTGACGAGAATGATTGATTCTTTAATATCCATAGCACCTACACTGTCATTTCTTGTGTTAAACAATACATCAGTGGTTTGTGCTAACAGCATGGATGAATTTTTATGAGCTCAGTGTGAAAAGCTTCAAAGTAACGCTTTTGAACCGCAACTATTGTTTGGGAATTTGTAAGGCGTCACATTTCTGACGTGTGCAGAATGCAATCTGTTGGAGTGAACACGGAGCGTTAAGCCTGCGTTTGGATTTGATACTGACGCTGTGCCGTCACTAATTGATTGTAAAGCCCTGCGTCAGGAATCAGTGTTTTGTTACGTTCGCCTAAACTACGGCGCTCATGACCGGAAAGGTTGTGATAGACGTTTTCCGGTAGGTTGAACGTGTCTTGAGGCAAATAGGTTAGTGCATCAGGTTTAAGGTAGTGGCTTAGTTTAGCAGACGGTAAACCCGCATCATGGAATTGCTTTGCTTGCTCTGCAGCTAGCTCGTAACTGCTGCTGTCTGAGCGAAGCGCTTGTGGTTGTGATAAACCAAACTGTTTACGAAGGAGGTCATCGCTTGTAATGACTTCTTGTACTTCTTCAACCGGGACTACATCGCGAACATCATTAGAGAACATAGACAGAATCAGCGAGAAATCAGCGCGGCGACCTTCATGTACAGCATGGTTAATACCATTGCCGAACTGAAGTTCGTTGATGATTACTGCCTTGTCTAAAGTATGGATTTGCATGATGTTCCTCGCTTAATGCACTTTTAACGGCAACGAAGGGAAGAACTTTAGGAAAAAGAGGGGATTAATTGAAAAAATAGGTCGGAGAAGCAATAAAAAAGCCCGCAATAATGCGAGCTTTTAAATATGACTAAATTGAACTTAGGGGGAAGTAAATTACTTCGCTAGGTTCTCAGCTACGAAGTCCCAGTTTACAAGAGCCCAGAAGCCGTTCATGTAATCAGGACGTACGTTGCGGTAATCGATGTAGTACGCGTGTTCCCAAAGGTCAACAGTTAGAAGTGGAGTAGTACCTTCTTCTGTTAGAGGCGTTGCAGCGTTAGAAGTGTTAACGATCTCTAGAGAACCGTCAGCTTTCTTAACTAGCCAAGTCCATGAAGAACCGAAGTTGTTGATTGCTGAATCAGTGAACTTCGCTTTGAATTCTTCGAAAGAACCGAATGCTGCGTTGATTGCTTCAGCAACTGCACCAGTTGGTTCGCCGCCCGCGTTTGGAGCTAGACAGTGCCAGTAGAACGTGTGGTTCCAGATCTGTGCTGCGTTGTTGAATACGCCACCAGTAGAAGTCTTGATGATTTCTTCTAGTGTTTTGCCTTCGAACTCAGTACCAGGGATAAGACCGTTTAGCTTAACTACGTAAGTGTTGTGGTGTTTACCGTGGTGGAAATCTAGAGTTTCAGCAGAGATGTGTGGTTCTAGTGCGTCTTTCGCGTAAGGTAGAGCTGGTAGTTCAAATGCCATTACTCAATTCTCCATAGATATGAAAGGGTTACCTTTCGATTGCTTCCAGTGTTTTTATTTACATGTAGTCTTTACGACTGACTTGAAAAGTATTTTAGCAAGTTTTTACTTTATTAAAACCCCGATATGAAAATATTTTAAGATAAAACCCACAAAGACTTACTAATTATATGGTTTTTATTCTGTGGTTATTGAGTAAAATGTGGCAATAATTAAAGTTCACATCCATGAATGAGGAAGCGATGGAAACTATCGATAAAATCAAACAGCAGATCTCTGAAAACACAATCTTGCTGTACATGAAAGGATCACCGAAACTGCCTAGCTGTGGTTTCTCTTCTCAAGCTGCACAGGCGCTAATGGCTTGTGGCGAGAAGTTCGCTTACGTAGACATTCTACAAAACCCAGACATCCGTGCTGAGCTACCAAAATACGCTCAATGGCCAACATTCCCACAACTATGGATTGAAGGCGAACTGATCGGTGGTTGTGACATCATTTTGGAAATGTTCCAGAAAGGTGAGCTTCAGCCTCTTATCAAAGAAGCGGCAGCACGCGTTGAAGGTGACGCTGAGTAATTCGTAAATACTCAAATTTGGCGATAGAATACAAAGGAGCCGCATTGGCTCCTTTTTCTTTTTTAGGTTAGTGGAATGAACATAAAGCTTTACTACGTACATGACCCAATGTGCAGTTGGTGTTGGGGTTACAAACCAACCATTGAAAAATTGAAACAACAGCTGCCGGGTGTCATTCAGTTTGAGTATGTGGTGGGTGGCCTTGCGCCAGATACTAATCTGCCGATGCCTCCAGAAATGCAACAAAAGATCGAACAAATTTGGAAGCAGATCGAGCGCCAGCTTGGCACCAAGTTCAATTATGATTTCTGGACCTTGTGTACGCCAGTAAGAAGTACATACCAATCATGCCGTGCGGTTATCGCCGCGGGGTTCCAAGATTCTTATGAGCAAATGTTAGAAGCAATTCAGCATGCGTACTACCTGCGAGCTCTTCCTCCTCACGAAGAAGCAACGCACCTGCAATTGGCAAAAGAGATTGGTTTGAACGTTCAACAGTTCAAAAACGATATGGATGGCGCTTTGTTAGAAGGCGTGTTCCAAGATCAGTTGAGTCTTGCAAAAAGCCTTGGTGTGAACGGGTACCCAAGCTTGGTACTGCAAATCAACGATGCTTACTTCCCGATTGAAGTTGATTACCTATCGACTGAGGCGACGCTAAAGCTTATTCGAGAGCGCATCGTTGATAATATGTCCGCTCAATGATTGAATTGAAGCCTCTAAAGCGTTATTCGTAGGTATTCAAATTAACAAAAAGCCGCTCACTCGAGCGGCTTTTTCGTAACGAATTGTATCCATTCAAATGATGCGATTACAGCACCATTGCAGCAATCCAACCGAAGATGATCAGTGGAATGTTGTAGTGGATAAATGTCGGAACAACGGTTTCCCAAATGTGCTCGTGTTGGCCATCCGCATTTAGCCCCGATGTTGGACCTAACGTTGAATCAGAAGCTGGAGAGCCTGCATCACCTAGCGCAGCAGCAGTACCGACTAGTGCGATAGTTGCCATTGGTGAGAAGCCGAACGCTAGTGATAGCGGGACATAGATAGTTGCAAGGATTGGAATCGTAGAGAACGATGAACCAATGCCCATAGTGACCAATAGACCAACGATCAGCATAAGCAGAGCAGCTAGAGGTTTGTTATCGCCGATGCTTGTTGATAGTGATTGTACTAGTGTTTCAACGCCGCCAGTTTGCTTCATTACTGCCGCAAAACCTGCCGCTGCAATCATGATGAAGCCGATCATTGCCATCATGTGTACACCTTTAGTGAACACATCGTGCGTCTCTTTCCATGCGATAACACCACCGAAGGTGAATACCATAAAGCCAGCTAGTGCACCGATGATCATTGAGCCCGTGTATAGCTGTACGCTTAGCGCAGCAAGAATACCCAAGCCAGCAACCAAAATGTGTTTCTTATTTAGCTTCTCTTCAGATTCTTGAACAACGGTCAGTTCAGTTTCTTTGTATTCACGAGGTTTACGGTAGCTAAAGAAGATTGCCGTCAGAAGGCCAAACAACATACCTGCGCCCGGCAACAGCATTGCTGTCGGTACTTGGCTTGCCACGACATCTGTTAGACCATTGTCATGTAAGTTCTTCAATAGGATGTTGTTTAGGAAGATGCCACCAAAACCGATTGGTAGAATCATATAAGGCGTGATCAAACCGAAGGTAAGCACACAAGCGACCAAACGACGGTCCAGCTTCAGCTTAGCGAAAACGCCCAAAAGAGGTGGAATCAAAATTGGAATAAAGGCGATGTGTACCGGAATCACGTTTTGAGATGACATGGTGACAAGGACAAGCACAACCAATACTGCGTATTTAAGACCAGTAGTCGACGCAGAGCTTTCTTTGCCATTTAGGCGCTTGATAACGCTTTTAGCAAGTAGGTCAGTAATCCCCGAGCGAGAAATAGCAACGGCAAATGTACCAAGCATTGCATAGCTTAATGCGATGGTTGCACCGCCGCCGAGTCCGCTTTCAAAGGCAGAAACAGTATCGGTAAGACTCATACCAGCAACAAGGCCACCAACGATGGCACTAAACGTGAGGGCAACCACCACGTTTACGCGCATCAATGCTAACACGAGCATGACGCACACAGATATAACGACAGGATTCATACTTTTCCTAATATGTTGTGTTTATTTATTATTCTTCGCTAACAAGCGGCCAACCGCCTAGGGCCTTCCATTTGTTTACGATGCCGCAGAATAGCTCTGCAGTTTTTTGTGTATCGTAAAGCGCAGAGTGTGCTTCACGATTGTCAAAGTCCATCCCTGCTGTTTTGCATGCTTTAGCCAGAACAGTTTGGCCATAAGCAAGTCCACTTAATGTCGCGGTATCAAAAGTGGCAAATGGATGGAAAGGGACTCTTTTTAGTTTGCAGCGTTCGTTGGCTGCATTCACAAAACTTAAGTCGAAAGCCGCGTTATGTGCCACCATGATTGCACGCGAACAATCTTCTGCTTTTTGCTCTTTACGGATCAACTTATAAATTTCTTTCAGCGCTTCTTGCTCAGAGACAGCACCACGGAGTGGGCTAAAAGGGTCACGAATGCCGTTGAATTCTAGCGCTTCTTTTTCTAAATTCGCGCCTTCAAAAGGTTCGATATGAAAATGAATGGTGGAGGCAGGATGCAAATCGCCGTTTTCATCCATGCTCAACGTTACGGCACAGATTTCTAAAAGTGCATCAGTTTGAGCATTGAAACCTGCGGTCTCAACGTCAACTACCACTGGAAAATAACCACGAAAACGCTTTTTCAGGGTTAGAGCTTCATTTTCTATTGTCATGTTGGCTTATTTTTGTGTGACGAAGGCTGCATTATTGCAGATTCTATCGATGAGAAAAACCGCAATTTGGATAAATGTAGAATTCTGTTTCGTCCGTATTGGGTGAGACTTATAACTAAAAATAAGGGGGAAGGTCACCTGTTATTCTCGTGATGTTATTTCCCATTTTACGCGCTTGCCAAATCGTCCCTTAAGTCCTTCTATCAAGTTGCTATTTTTATGTTGGCGGGATTTTTGCATTCTTTCACGTGTTTTTAATTCAGGCGAATAAGCGGCAATAGAGTGCCGTTTGAGAGATAGTACCTAGATGAATAAATGGCTTGTAACCAGTGGTGTCGCGTTATCTTTACTCAGTGCACATAGTTTTGCATCAATGGGTAAACGCTACGTTGCCACTCCGCAACAGTCACAATGGGAAATGGTGATGAATACGCCATTGGAATGCCAACTTGTGCATCCTATTCCTGGATTTGGTGACGCGGTATTTTCGTCTCGTGCGAGCAAAAAGATCAATTTGGATTTTGAGCTAAAGATGCGTCGTCCTATGGGGGAAACGCGTAACGTTAGTTTGATTTCTATGCCACCACCTTGGCGTCCGGGTGAGAATGCCGATCGAATTACCAACCTGAGGTTCTTCAAACAGTTTGATGGCTATGTTGGTGGGCAAACTGCGTGGGGCATTTTGTCTGAGCTAGAAAAAGGGCGCTACCCAACGTTTAGCTACCAAGATTGGCAGAGCCGTGATCAACGTATTGAAATTGCGTTGTCTTCGGTATTGTTCCAAAGCAAATACAATGCCTTTAGTAACTGTATTGCTAACTTGTTGAAGTACAGTTTCGAAGATATTGCCTTTACGATTCTTCACTATGAACGTCAAGGCGATCAGTTAACCAAAGCGTCGAAGAAGCGTTTGGCTCAAATTGCTGATTATGTTCGTCACAACCAAGATATCGATTTAGTCCTTGTTGCAACCTACACAGATTCAACGGATGGCAAGAGTGCGAGTCAAAGTCTTTCAGAAAGAAGAGCAGAGTCACTTAGAGCGTATTTCGAATCTCTGGGTTTATCGGGTGATCGTATTCAAGTGCAGGGCTACGGCAAGCGTCGACCAATTGCTGATAATGGCTCACCAATTGGTAAAGATAAGAACCGCCGTGTGGTGATTTCGCTAGGACGAACCCAGGTTTAATTGAAATGCTAACCAAATAAAAACGCCAGAGTCAGACTCTGGCGTTTTTATATCACTGTGTTCTTGTTGAAAGTACTTATGCGCTTGTGTTGCTACCTTCATGTCACTTCAGCTAGTTTAAGCGAAATTTAGCAATGATTTCGCAATTCGTAGCCGTATCAATCTTTTCGACTTGTTTTGCAATCGCTGGATTCGGATGTCGTTTCATAAAATCAATCAGTGCTTTTGTACAGCAGCCAATCGAATCAATAAAGCTCGCGCAATCTTTGTTTGGGCACTGAGGAATCAGTGTGAGTACTTTTTCAGATGCGAGTTGCAGATATTTGAGTTCATACTCGGTATCGCCAGCCCAGCGCCAAAATTGAGCGAGGTTATGGCATGAAATCACTGAAATTAGTAAGCGTTCATCAGCTTCTATTTCCACGCATTCGCTAATATCTTCACTCAGGCTAAGGGCTTGCTGGTAATGAAGAATGCTGCGAACAGGGTCATCTAGTTGAAGAGCAGTATCGGCTAGAAGTGTGTGTTTTTCCCATTCACTGATCATTATCGTTTGTCCCACATATCGATGTTGCGAACAAATCTAAACGATAATTATTATCAAGTAAAGGTATTTGTTTATAAATGAGCAGGCAGCTCTCAGATCTGCCTGTCATCTTTTACAGCATTTCAGAATGGGGGCTGGGTTTAGCCCTCTAAACCTGCTGATGCTTGCTTGTTTTGGATCAGCTCGATCATGTAGCCATCAGGGTCTTTCACGAAAGCGATGTGCGTTGTACCGCCTTTTACTGGGCCCGCTTCACGAGTGACATTGCCACCTGCTGCTTTGATTGCGTCACAAGTTGAGTAGATATCGTCTACGCCAATTGCGATATGGCCAAATGCAGAGCCTAAGTCGTACTCGGTTGTACCCCAGTTGTAAGTCAGCTCGATGACGGCACCTTGAGACTCATCACCGTAACTTAAGAATGCTAGCGTGTATTCGTACTCTTTATTTTCATTGGTACGAAGTAGCTGCATGCCCATTACTTCAGTGTAGAACTTGATAGATTTGTCTAGATCACCCACGCGTAGCATGGTGTGAAGAATTCGACCGTTTGACATTATTTGCTCCTAGCGATTGTTTCAGACGGGTTTATTCGTCTGGGTACACTTTTTCTTTGTATTCACAGAGATCTTCAATGATGCAGCTACCACAGCGCGGTTTTCTTGCCACACATGTGTAACGACCATGAAGGATCAGCCAGTGGTGTACATCAAGCTTAAACTCTTTTGGCACCACTTTTAGCAGTTTTTCTTCTACGTCATCGACGGTTTTACCCATCGCAAACTTTGTACGGTTAGAAACACGATAGATGTGTGTGTCCACCGCGATAGTTGGCCAACCGAAGGCGGTATTCAGTACCACGTTAGCGGTTTTACGACCGACACCCGGCAAAGCTTCTAGTGCTGCACGATCTTCTGGTACTTCACTGTTGTGCTTCTCTAGTAAGATCTTACAAGTCTTGATGGTGTTTTCGGCTTTTGAATTAAACAGACCGATGGTTTTGATGTATTCCTTTAAACCATCGACACCCAAATCAAGAATGCCTTGAGGCGTGTTCGCAACAGGGTAGAGCTTGTCTGTTGCCTTGTTTACGCTTACGTCCGTCGCCTGCGCAGAAAGCAGTACGGCGATAAGCAACTCAAACGGCGTGCTCCAGTTGAGCTCTGTCTGAGGATTGGGATTGTTTTCTCGGAGTCGTTCGAGAATTTCAATTCTTTTGACTTTGTTCATTGCTGACTTCCAAACCCGTCTTTGCGGTTTATGAAAAAGGCCCTACGAGTGATAGAGCCTTGATTTTAGAATTCTTGTATTATGCGTTAGTTACGCGGGCGCGCTCAATGGCTGGTTTTTCTTCTTTCGGCTGACGTTCCTGAATTGAGCTGTCGATAACGTTTTTCAACGCAATCAAAAGTCCTACGCCGATAAACGCACCTGGCGGCAATAATGCCAGTAAGAAGCTGCTATCGAAGTGGAAAACTTGAATACGCAGTGCCGCAGCCCAGTCACCCAATAATAGGTCTGCACCATCGAATAAGGTGCCGTTGCCGATAAGTTCACGCATAGCGCCAAGTACAACTAATACGGTTGTCATACCAAGACCCATCCAGAAACCATCCAATGCTGCTGGTAATGGATCATTCTTCGATGCGTAAGCTTCCGCACGGCCGATGATAATACAGTTGGTTACGATCAATGGGATGAAGATACCCAGAGATAGATACAGTCCGTAGGCATAAGCGTTCATCAAGAGTTGAACACAAGTTACCAAGGCTGCGATGATCATAACGAAAACCGGAATACGGATTTCTTTTGGTACGTAGTTACGAATCAGTGAAACCGTCAGGTTAGAGCCGACAAGCACCAACAAAGTCGCAATACCTAGACCAAGGGCGTTGGTAATGGTCGAAGAAACCGCAAGTAGAGGACACAAACCCAGAAGTTGCACTAGGGCAGGGTTGTTGCTCCACATGCCGTTTTTCATTAGCAGTTTATTTTCACTCATGGTTGCCTCCTGCGCAGTCTAGGGGCTGATTCAGAATCTCATCACGAGACTTATTTACGTAGTTTACTGTGTTTCTCACCGCTTTCACTACCGCACGAGGGGTAATGGTTGCGCCAGTAAACTGATCGAAATCGCCACCATCTTTACGAACTCGCCAAGAATTCCAGTTACTTTCTGTCACTTGCTTACCGGTGAAGCTCAAGATCCAATCCGTAACGCGTAAATCAATTTTATCACCCAATCCAGGCGTTTCTTGATGGCTTAGGATACGAGTACCAAGGATCTTGCCTTGGTTATCGATGCCGGTGATGATTTTGATTTCACCGTTGTAGCCATCTGGTGCGATAGACTCAATTGCCATTGCCGTTGGTTGACCATCTTTGGTGGCAATGTAAGCTGGCATCGAGCGAACCGTACCTAGATCGGGTGCAGATACCATAGTACATGCCGCGACAAGGTTGTTGTCATGCATTTCTTCCGGAATCACTTGGTTAAGAACCGACAGCAATTGCTTTTGTTCCTGAAGCTTAATTTGATCTTTTGTTAGGTACTGAGTCAGTGCCACAAGACCGGTTGTTGCACAGGCGAAGATCGCCAATGTCAGACCATTTTTTCTAATAGCGGTTAACATGTTTACCTCAGTGACCGTAAGTTCTTGGTTTGGTGTAGTAGTCGATCAACGGTACACACATATTGGCAAGCAGAACGGCGAACGCAACGCCATCTGGGAAGCCACCCCAACTACGAATAATGAATACCAACGCGCCGATGAGAGCGCCGAAAATCAAGCGACCTTTCACAGTAGTTGACGCTGAAACAGGGTCGGTAGCGATAAAGAACGCGCCTAACATCGTTGCACCTGAAAGTAGGTGGAAGATTGGTGATGCGGTTTCTCCCGGCATGATCAAGCTAAACACGGTGCTAAACAGTGCCAAACTACCTAGGAAACCAACAGGAATGTACCATTGGATGATGCGCTTTTTGATCATCACTAGGCCACCAACCAAGTAAGCTAGGTTTACCCATTGCCAACCGATACCCGCAAGTCCGCCAAACATTGGTTGTGATAGCACCTCATTTGGCGTAGCACCAGTATGAATACCAGTTTTGAATGCATCTAATGGGGTTGCCATTGTTACGCCATCCACACCAGCGCGAACTTGTTGCAGTGACAAACCATCAAAGTCATAGCCAGTGAAGATCAGAGACAACGCGTCTGCAAAAGTCACGTGCTCAGACATCAATGAAACAGGCGCGCTCCAACTTGTCATTTGGACAGGGAAGGAGATAAGCAATACGACGTAAGCGACCATCGCTGGGTTAAATAGGTTTTGGCCAATACCACCGTATAAGTGCTTTGCAATAACGATGGCAAAAATCAAACCGATAACCATGATCCACCAAGGAGACCATGGTGGGATTGCCACAGCTAATAGCCAGGCTGTCACGATGGCACTGTTATCACGCAGCGCACGCATTGGAGAACGTTTACGCACAAGCATGACTAATGCTTCAAGTGACACTGCGACCGCAATAGCGAACACAAGTTGAATGATGGTGCCCCAACCAAAGAAATAGGTTTGAGCCACTAAGCCAGGAATAGCGCACAGTGCTACCCATTTCATCAAATCAGGCGTGCTGCGACGGCTGTGAGCGTGTGGTGAACTGGCAATAAAAAACGACATTACTCGTTCTCCTCAGTATTGTTCTTATTCGCTTCTTGCTGAGCTTTACGTGCTTTAGCGCGAGCAATGGCAGCGGCAACAGCAGCTTTCTTCGGATCCACTTCTGGTTCTTCAGAAGGTGTTTCTTCAACAGATTCTGTTTGTGCTTCTTGCTGAGCTTTACGTGCTTTGGCACGAGCAATGGCAGCGGCAACCGCGGCTTTCTTTGGATCCATTTCTGGCTCTTCAGAAGGCGTTTCTTCAACAGATTCTGTTTGTGCTTCCTGCTTCGTTTTACGTGCTTTAGCGCGAGCAATGGCAGCGGCAACCGCGGCTTTCTTTGGATCCACTTCTGGCTCTTCAGAAGGTGTCTCTTCAATAGACTCTGTTTGTGCTTCCTGCTTCGCTTTACGTGCCTTAGCACGAGCAATAGCTGCGGCAACCGCGGCTTTCTTCGGATCCACTTCTGGCTCTTCAGAAGGCGTTTCTTCAACAGATTCTGTTTGTGCTTCTTGCTGAGCTTTGCGTGCTTTAGCACGAGCAATGGCAGCAGCAACAGAAGCTTTCTTTGGATCTTCTGCTTGTTCTGCAGGCGCATCCGTTTCTGCAGATTCAGTAGAACCGTCTTGCTGAGTTTTACGTGCCTTAGCGCGAGCAATAGCAGCGGCAACTGCAGCTTTCTTTGGATCTTCAGATTGTTCTGCTGGTGTTTCCGCTTCTGCAGATTCCGTAGAGTCTTCTTGCTGAGCTTTGCGCGCTTTTGCACGAGCAATGGCTGCGGCAACAGCGGCTTTCTTCGGATCTTCCGCTTGCTCTGTAGGCGCTTCAGCTTCTACAGATTCGGTTGAATCTTCTTGTTGTGCTTTTTTCGCTTTAGCTCTGGCGATAGCTGCCGCGACGGCTGCTTTCTTGTCACCAGATTCAGCAGGTGTTGATGCGTCTGCTTGTTGAGCTTTCTTCGCCTTAGCACGGGCAATCGCTGCTGCAACCGCTGACTTCTTGTCGTCAGCATTATCCGTGGATGCGTCGCCTTGTTCTTTTTGCGCTTTGCGTTCGCGAGCAAGACGTTTGCGTTCTTCGCGTAGCTTAGCCATTTCTGAGTTATCAGGCTCAGCTGCACCAGATTGAGCTGCTGCAGCTTGTTTCGCTTTCGCTTTGGCAATCGCGGCTGCAACCGCAGGTTTCACTGCTGGCTCGGCTTTCGCTTCAGTATTCTCTTTCTGTGCTTTCACGCGAGCGATGGCTGCAGCAATCGCATCGTCACCGCCAGAGGCTTTCATGTCTTTACGACGATCATCCGCGGCTTTCTTAAAGCGATTTTCACGTTCTGCTTTTTCGCGTTCCATACGCGCTTTCTTCTCTTCAAAGCGCAGCTTAGCTCGTTCAGCTGCTGCCGCTTCTTGAGCGCGTGTACGGATTTCAGCTTTCGCTTGACGATAGTATTGAACCAGTGGAATTTCACTTGGGCACACAAACGCGCACGCGCCACATTCAATACAGTCTTTTAAGTTCAGCTCTTCGAGCTTTTCGTATTCTTGGCTTTTTGCATACCACTGAAGCTGCTGTGGCAATAGCGATGCAGGGCACGCTTCCGCACATTGGCTACAACGGATACATTCCATTTCGTATTGGTCAGAAGCGATCTCTCGACGCTTCGGTGCCAGAATACAGTTTGCCGTTTTAGTGATAGGAACCTGAGCGTGGGGGAGGGTAAAGCCCATCATTGGACCACCCATGATCAGGCGCTGCAGTTTCTTATCTGCTTTGTAGCCAAACTCGTCTAACAGTGCTTGTACTGGCGTACCAAGTAGCGTCCAAACGTTACGTGGTTGCTTGAAGGTCTTACCCGTCAGAGTCACGATGCGATTTACTACAGGTTCGCCATCGATCACTGCACGTTTAATTGAGTAGAGAGAACCAACGTTTTGAACCAGGATGCCAATATCCGCAGGGATAGCGCCGCTAGGAACTTCTTTGTTGGTCAAAATCTTGATGAGCTGCTTCTCACCACCAGAAGGGTATTTGGTTGGGATAACGCGGATCACGATGTCTTTGTTCATCGCCGCTTGTTCCAGCGCTTTGATTGCTGCTGGCTTGTTATCTTCAATACCAATGATGGTCAGTTTTGGCTTAAGGATATGCTCGACGATCTCGATACCTTGAATCAGTTCGCCCGCATGTTCCTGCATGAGTTTGTCATCGGCGGTGATGTAAGGCTCACATTCTGCCGCGTTAACGATAAGAATTTCGGTACGTGCAATACCCGATTGGATCTTCTTAGCTGTTGGGAAGCCTGCGCCACCCATGCCAGAGATACCAGCAAGACGGATCACGTCGATCAATGCATCAGCGGATTCTTGGGTGTAATCGGCTACTGGCGTTTTCTCACACCAAGTATCGTTACCATCTGGCGTAATCACTGCGCACAGTTCGCTTAAACCTGATGGGTGAGCGACGGTTCGTGGCTCAATAGCTGTTACTTGTCCAGAAGTTGGTGCATGAACAGGAACGGTGAAACCACTGTCTGACGCCGTTAGCTGTTGACCTTTCAACACTGTGTCACCAACAGCAATCAATAGATTACCTGCTTTACCGATGTGTTGTTTTAAAGGTAGGACGATTTCCGACGGAATGGCGGCATGAACCAATTCAGTTTTGTTGGATTGCTTTTTGTTTTCTGCCGGATGCACGCCGCCTGGGAAATCCCATAGCGAACCAGTACGAATTTGTTCAATCAAAGACAACATACGAAACCTTATTTAATTGAATCAGTCACGTTCGCTGCGTTGGCAGCATCCGTAATGTTAACCACTGGAATAGCGTTAAGCTTCCACTTCCAGCTCTCTGTGGTAGTTTCCACAGGAATCATTTCAATACAGTCAGTTGGACAAGGCGCAACGCACAAGTCACAACCGGTACACTCGTCTTTGATAACGGTATGAAGGGCTTTAGTTCCACCAACAATCGCATCGACAGGACACGCTTGAATACACTTGGTACAACCGATACACATGTCTTCATGAATGAAAGCAACGGTTTTGACTTTGCTGTCGAGATCGTGTGCCGACTCTTCCGCTTCAACGCCCATTAGGTCCGCCAGTTTTTCAATGGTTGCTTGACCACCTGGAGGACATTTATTGATTTTATCGCCATTCGCGATTGCTTCTGCGTATGGACGACAACCCGGGTAGCCACATTGGCCACACTGAGTTTGAGGAAGAATAGAATCGATTTGATCGACAATCGGGTCCGCTTCGACTTTGAAGCGAATCGATGCAAAACCAAGTATGGCCCCAAATACAGCGGCGAGGGCAGCAAGAGCGATGATCGCAATTAAAATCGTACTCATCGTTTACTTCACCAAACCTGTAAAGCCCATAAAGGCAAGAGACATCAGGCCTGCGGTGATCATCGCAATCGATGCGCCTTTAAATGGCATAGGTACGTCAGCAGCGGCAATACGTTCACGCATTGACGCAAATAGGATCAGTACCAAAGAGAAGCCAACCGCTGCGCCAAAACCGTAAATGATCGATTCGATAAAGTTGTGGTTCTCGTTGATGTTGAGTAGAGCAACACCTAGAACCGCACAGTTCGTTGTGATCAGAGGTAGGAAGATACCCAACAGACGATACAGCGTTGGGCTGGTTTTGTGCACGACCATTTCAGTGAACTGTACAACAACAGCGATCACCAAAATAAAGCTCATGGTTCGTAAATATTCGATGCCCAGTGGACGCAGAACATAGCTTTCCACCAAGTATGCACACACAGACGCGAGCGTTAGTACAAAAGTTGTAGCTAAGCCCATGCCAATTGCTGTTTCCAGTTTTTTAGACACGCCCATAAAAGGACACAAGCCTAAAAACTTCACCAGTACAAAGTTGTTCACCAGCACAGTGCCGACCAACAACAAAATATATTCGGTCATAGTTATTACGTTCTTAAAATCCGATCCCAATATTATCGTGTTTTGTGACACCAATAACAACCAGAGAACGGTGTGGTTTTATGCGCCCGATGGAAAATTATACGTGTATGTGATGTGAGCAGATGAATTAATAAGAAATTGAAAAGTTTGGTGAATGGTTGTTAACAAAGAAAAACGCAATTTCCGCCACTGATTTAACGCACGCGTTGTTGATGATTTTGGTATCACTTCGTGTGGTTAGCTAGAAACGACAAAAGCTCATCCCCCTAATGAGTTAGAGGTATGAGCTTTGATTATTTTACAATCTCGCGATTACAGTTTTTCTGTAAAAGTTCGGCTGATCACGTCTTGTTGTTGCTCTCGAGTTAGCGAGTTAAAACGTACCGCGTAACCTGATACTCGAATCGTCAACTGAGGGTATTTCTCTGGGTGTTCAACCGCATCCAATAACATCTCTCGGTTCAGAACGTTGACGTTAAGGTGTTGACCACCTTCAATCGCAATGCCCTCGTTGCTTGCTTCGTGATGGAAGTAACCATCCATTAGCGCGGCTAGGTTTTTCTTCTGACTCAAGTCATCTTTACCCAGCGCGTTAGGCACAATTGAGAAGGTGTAAGAAATACCATCTTTTGCGTAAGCAAACGGCAGTTTAGATACCGATGCCAAAGACGCAACCGCACCTTTTTCATCACGACCGTGCATTGGGTTTGCACCCGGGCCAAAAGGCATACCTGCGCGACGGCCATCTGGTGTATTACCCGTTTTTTTGCCGTAAACCACGTTAGATGTGATCGTTAGGATCGATTGAGTTGGTACTGCTTCGCGGTAGGTATGCATCTTCTGAATTTTCTTCATGAAGCGCTCAACCAGATCACAAGCGATGTCATCAACACGGGCATCGTTGTTGCCAAATTTTGGATAATCACCTTCGATTTCAAAATCAACGGCGATGCCATCTTCATCACGAACTGGCTTCACGGTCGCGTATTTAATGGCCGCCAAAGAGTCAGCGACAACAGACAGACCTGCAATACCACATGCCATAGTGCGGTGCACGTCGCGATCCATCAATGCCATCAGTGATGCTTCGTAGCTGTAACGGTCATGCGAGTAATGGATGATGTTCAACGCTGTGACGTATTGCGTTGCTAGCCATTCTAACATGTTGTCGAAGCGTGGCATCAAAGCGTCAAAGTCGAGAATTTCATCTTGAACTTTGTCCACTAGCGGACCAACTTGCGCTTTCGATTTTTCATCGATACCACCGTTGATGGTGTACAGAAGCGCTTTTGCAAGGTTGGCACGTGCGCCAAAGAACTGCATGTGCTGACCAACAATCTGCGGGCTCACACAACATGCAATCGCGTAGTCGTCATTGTCGAAATCAGGACGCATTAGATCGTCGTTTTCGTATTGAACAGAAGAGGTATCAATCGATACTTTTGCAGCGTATTGTTTGAACGCTTCAGGCAATTGCTCTGACCAAAGAATCGTCATGTTTGGTTCAGGAGCAGGGACCCATAGTGTGGAGCGTATGTAAGTATCGGAATGTCGTTTTAGATACTAGTGTACGGCCATCAACCCCCATACCTGCCATTGCTTCTGTTGCCCAGATTGGGTCGCCAGAGAACAATGAATCGTATTCTGGTGTACGAAGGAAGCGAACCATGCGCAGTTTCATGATGAAGTGGTCGATCATCTCTTGCGCTTGCGATTCATCAATCAAGCTATTTGCGATATCACGTTCTAGGTAAACATCTAGGAAAGTTGATGTACGACCCAATGACATTGCTGCGCCATTTTGAGACTTAACTGCCGCCAAGTAACCAAAGTAGGTAAATTGAATCGCTTCTTGCGCTGTTTTTGCAGGTAGCGACATATCAATTCCGTATTTCAAACCCATTTGACGAATGTCTTCAAGTGCTTGAACTTGGTCTGCAATTTCTTCACGTAGACGAAGCGTTTTCTCAAGATCGCCACCGCGCTCTAGGAACGTTTGTGTCGAGTTGTATTGCTCTTTTTTGTCCGCTTTTAAGAAGTCGATACCGTAAAGGGCGATACGGCGGTAGTCACCAATGATACGACCACGGCCATAGGCATCAGGAAGGCCAGTGATGATGCCTGATTTACGACACGCTAGGATTTCTTTGGTGTAAAGGTCGAAACACGCTTTGTTGTGAGTTTTACGGTACTCAGTGAAGATCTTTTCGACTGTTGGATCCAATTCGCGGCCATAAACTTCGCACGAGTTTTTCACCATGCGAATACCACCATTAGCGATGATTGCACGTTTTAGAGGCTGATCGGTTTGTAAGCCAACGATCTTTTCCAGATCTTTGTTGATGTAACCCGCATCGTGAGAAGTAATCGTTGATGGCAGATCGGTATCGAAATCAACAGGAGCGTGTGTGCGGCTTTCTTGTTTAATGCCTTCAAGCACTTGGTTCCATAATGCTGAAGTGGATGCGCTAACCTCGGCTAAGAAGGACTCGTCTCCCTCATAGGGTGTGTAGTTTTTTTGGATGAAGTCACGAGTGTTGACAGAGTTTTGCCACTCACCAGCAGCGAATCCAGCCCATGCGTCTAGCATATCAGTCGTCGGAATAGTCATAAGTAAATCCCTAAGTTATTGATAAATAGAATGGAGGCGACGAGTAGGACGGAACCATTCTTAACCCTGTCAATCGTATGGATTTAATCTGTATGAGTAAAATGAATGCTTTTCATTTTTTTAATGATTATTTTGCATTTGCTTAAAAATCAATGGTTTAATTTTGGTTTAAGGCCAAAAAGAAGAAATAAATCTCTAAGAATAGAAAATAAAGGCGGAATTTAAAAAGGAACGTTGCGCTAGAGTTAGTGAAGACGGTACTGGCAACGAGATGCTCTGAGGCGTTTATTGGTGCTGAGCCGTTGAATTTAGATACGAAAAAAGCCCAGTTTTTCAACTGGGCTTTTCGGGAATTTGGCTCCTCCTGCTGGGCTCGAACCAGCGACCTGCGGATTAACAGTCCGTCGCTCTACCAACTGAGCTAAGGAGGAATTGCTTTGCTTGAAAGCGGGACGAATCTTACCGAGCACCCACAAAGCTGTCAACACCCAAAAAACACATTTTGAGCAAAAAAGTTAGTTTTTACATCTTTACTTTTTTGTACTCCTTGCCAGTAAAGGGCTGGAGTTAGTTATCCACCAAAATTGTGGATAACTATGTTGATGAGATCTGAGTAAAGATCATTGTTATGCAACTGGGTGTGTTTTGTGTGAATTTTTACGCGAGAATATTCACTGATTAGTCAAGTAAAACAGTGATTTATTAAATTTGCTATGAAATCAATTAAAGTGGATAAAATTTACACTTTTGGGGATAAAAGATGATTTTTGTGTTTTTTGGGGAAAACTTGTGGAAATTATAACGTGATGAGTGCAGACGCTTCATCGACTAGGGCGAAAGACTATATCAGAACGTGTTAAATAAGGCTAGATCAAAGTAGAGAAAGCACAAAATTTAATAGTAATGAGCTATAAATCATAGATAGACGTAGATTTCATCTTTGAAGGTGTATATATATACAGCCAAAGTGCAGTAATTTTGAGGAAGGGTATGAGTAAAGTTTATGAACTGGTCTCTGATTATCAACCATCTGGTGATCAACCAACAGCCATCAAGCAGTTGCTAGAAGGGTTAGATTCCGGTCTTGCCCACCAAACACTCTTAGGTGTAACGGGGTCTGGTAAAACATTTACATTAGCGAATGTTATTGCAGAAGCGCAACGACCAGCGATTCTACTCGCACCCAATAAAACACTTGCTGCTCAGTTGTATGGTGAAATGAAGTCTTTCTTCCCCAATAACGCGGTGGAGTATTTTGTTTCGTACTATGACTACTACCAACCGGAAGCGTATGTTCCGACCACGGATACCTTCATAGAGAAAGACGCGTCAGTTAACGCGCACATTGAACAAATGCGTTTGTCCGCTACAAAAGCACTACTAGAACGTAAAGATGCCATTATTGTCGCGTCGGTATCGGCTATCTATGGTTTGGGTGACCCTGAATCGTATCTACAAATGATGTTGCACCTGCGTCGCGGTGATGTGATTGATCAGCGCGATATGCTACGCCGCCTTGCAGAGTTGCAATACTCACGCAATGACGTCGCATTTGAACGCGGTCAGTTCCGTGTTCGTGGTGAGGTGATTGACATCTTCCCAGCCGAGTCAGATCAAGATGCTGTACGTGTAGAAATGTTTGATGATGAAGTCGATTGCATCAGCGTATTCGACCCATTGACTGGTGTGGTCAAGCAGCGCGACTTGCCGCGTTATACTATTTACCCGAAGACGCACTATGTCACGCCACGTGAGCGTATTCTTGATGCAATTGAAAGCATTAAAGTTGAGTTAGAAGTTCGTAAGAAACAACTACTAGACAATAACAAGTTGTTGGAGGAACAGCGTATCAGCCAACGTACTCAATTCGATATTGAGATGATGAACGAATTGGGTTTCTGTTCAGGTATCGAAAACTACTCTCGTTACTTGAGTGGTCGTGCCGAGGGTGAGCCGCCACCGACACTATTTGATTACTTGCCTCACGATGGTTTGTTGATCATCGACGAGTCGCACGTGACGGTTCCGCAAATCGGTGCCATGTATAAAGGCGACCGTTCGCGTAAAGAAACGCTGGTGGAATTTGGCTTCCGTTTACCTTCTGCTTTAGACAATCGTCCGATGAAATTTGAGGAATTTGAGTCGATCTCACCACAAACTATTTTCGTGTCGGCAACTCCAGGCAATTACGAATTAGAAAAATCTGCAGATGAAATTGCCGATCAAGTCGTGCGCCCAACGGGTCTGCTTGATCCTGAATTGGAAGTTCGCCCAGTGGCAACTCAGGTCGATGACTTGTTGTCTGAGATTCGAATTAGAGCGGCTAAAGATGAGCGTGTTTTGGTAACTACACTAACCAAACGTATGGCAGAAGACTTAACGGAATACCTGCATGAGCATGATGTTCGAGTGCGTTACCTTCACTCAGACATCGATACTGTCGAGCGAGTCGAGATCATTCGAGATCTGCGTTTGGGTGAGTTTGATGTGCTGGTTGGGATCAACTTGTTACGAGAAGGTCTTGATATGCCAGAGGTATCACTGGTGGCGATTCTTGATGCGGATAAAGAGGGCTTCTTACGTTCAGAGCGTTCTTTGATTCAGACCATTGGCCGTGCGGCACGAAATATCGAAGGTCGAGCGATTTTGTATGCAGACTCGATTACAAAATCGATGAAAAAAGCAATGGATGAAACGGATCGTCGTCGTGAGAAACAGAAAGCTTACAACGCAGAGATGGGTATTGAGCCTCAGCCTCTGAAACGCAATATCAAAGACATCATGGAATTGGGTGATATTACTAAATCTAAGCGCCAGCGTAATACCAAGCAGGTACCATTATCTAAGGTGGCAGAACCTTCGCAGTCTTACGACGTGATGTCACCACAGCAATTGGAAAAAGAGATCAGTCGTTTAGAAGCTGCGATGTACCAACATGCTCAAGATCTTGAGTTTGAATTGGCCGCACAAAAACGCGATGAGATAGAGAAACTACGAGCGCAGTTTATTGCCAATAGTTAACTCTTTAGGCCTACCAAAACCCGAGTGCATTTGTATTTGGGTTTTATATTTCCCCAAAAAACAGACAAAAAAGAAGCCAATAGGCAGTCGGGTCTATTGGCTTGTTTTGTGAACATATCGTTCACTAACAACGTCAGTTGGCTAGGTGACCCGAGGGGTCATTAAACAAACAGCATGGTTTGTGCCATATTTTAACCTGTTGATATTCGGTTTAATTTGTTTAGAATACCCACAATCTAACGAATGTTTATTTGCAAAATGCAAAGCGTAATGCGATTATTATTTAAAACACAACAAAAAATCGGCTAGGCTATGCAACAGATAACAGAAGGTCAAAAGTCACGTTACCTATTAATGGTCGAAGATACCGCTTCCGTTGCGGCATTGTACCGTTCTTACCTAACGCCACTCGGCATTGATATCAATATTGTTGGAACAGGCAGAGATGCAATCGAAAGCCTGAATCACCGTATTCCGGATCTTATTCTTCTCGATCTTCGTCTGCCAGATATGACGGGGATGGACGTATTGCACGCGGTGAAGAAAAGTCACCCTGATGTGCCAATTATTTTCATGACTGCTCACGGTTCTATCGATACCGCGGTAGAGGCGATGCGTCATGGCTCTCAAGATTTCTTAATCAAACCCTGTGAGGCTGATCGGCTGCGCGTAACGGTAAATAACGCGATTCGTAAGGCAACGAAATTAAAGAATGAAGCCGACAACCCAGGTAACCAAAACTACCAAGGCTTCATCGGCAGTAGCCAAACCATGCAGCAGGTTTACCGCACCATTGACTCGGCAGCGAGCAGTAAAGCCAGTATCTTCATTACTGGTGAAAGTGGTACTGGTAAAGAGGTGTGTGCCGAGGCGATTCACGCAGCAAGCAAACGTGGCGATAAGCCATTTATTGCGATCAACTGTGCTGCTATCCCTAAAGACTTGATCGAAAGTGAGTTGTTTGGCCACGTTAAAGGTGCGTTTACCGGAGCAGCAAATGACCGTCAAGGTGCAGCTGAACTGGCTGACGGCGGGACGTTGTTCCTTGATGAACTATGTGAAATGGACTTGGATTTACAAACCAAGTTATTGCGTTTCATCCAGACGGGTACGTTCCAAAAAGTAGGCTCTTCTAAGATGAAGAGTGTGGATGTTCGCTTTGTGTGTGCGACTAACCGCGACCCGTGGAAAGAAGTACAAGAAGGCCGTTTTCGTGAAGACTTGTATTACCGCCTTTACGTGATTCCTTTACATTTGCCGCCACTACGCGAACGTGGTGAAGACGTGATCGAAATTGCGTATTCTTTGCTGGGTTATATGTCTCACGAGGAAGGCAAGAGTTTTATTCGTTTTGCACAAGATGTGATTGAACGTTTCAACAGTTACGAATGGCCGGGTAACGTTCGTCAGTTGCAAAACGTGTTGCGTAATATCGTGGTACTGAACAACGGCAAAGAAATTACTCTGGACATGCTACCACCACCACTGAATCAACCGGTGGTTCGTCAATCGATTTCAAAATTTATTGAACCTGAAATCATGACAGTGTCAGACATTATGCCGCTTTGGATGACTGAAAAAATGGCCATCGAGCAGGCGATTCAGGCGTGTGATGGCAATATTCCACGCGCTGCGGGTTACTTAGATGTCAGCCCTTCAACCATATATCGCAAGTTGCAAGCTTGGAATAATAGGGAAGAAAAACAAAACGTATGAGCATGGATGTATTGAATCAGCAAAAAATCGACGAATTGGCCGCGGAAATTGGCCTAGATAACGTTCCTATTTTGCTGGATATTTTCCTCGGAGAAATGGATGTCTATATCACCAACTTGTCGCAATACCAAGGCAGTGAGCAACTGATCTATCTAAAGGAAATCAGTCATGCTTTAAAAAGCAGTGCCGCCAGTTTTGGGGCTGATCGCTTGTGTGATTTGGCCGTAGCGATTGATAAGAAAGCTAAATCAGGTGAGTTAGTAGAAGGGGGGGGAGACATTACTTCGATGTTAAACTTGCTTCACATTACTCGTGATGCGTATCGTTTATGGACGCAGTAGCCCTGTATTAAACCTTGTAAAAACAAAGCCCTTCACGTCGGTGAAGGGCTTTGTCATTTTATACGCTCAGGTGCCTCAATTGTAGGCCACTTCTTGTGTTATTTTGCAACCAATTGGTTTTCAATCGCTAACTTAAGTTTGTCACGATCATGACGCCAGTCGCGGTTGGTAGACGCCAATGACTCGGTGACCACATTCCAGTTATCCAGAACCTCTTGATCGGTTTCCTCTGCAAGTACGACATCAATCTGTCTGCCTTGGCATGCTCGCTCACACCATTCCAGCTTTTGTTTCATCGTCATACGACCCGCTGGACCATATTCTGGACTAAGGTTCGCCACAAAAATGACTTTTGCTTTTTGGTTCGCTGCGATTGCTTTCCCCAATTCAGGTAAGAGTAGCGGTGGCATGATACTCGTTAGGAAGCTACCAGGGCCGAGGATGATGGCGTCAGCTTCTGCAAGAGCGGTTACCGCCTCTTTTGTTGCTGGCACTTCCGGTGAAAGGTCTAATCGGCGAAGATCTTTATCCATTTCATCCACATTAGTTTCACCTGTTACCCATTGCCCATCTACAGACAAAGCAGTGAGGTCGGAAGGATGTTCAGACATAGGAAGAATGTTGACATCGACTTTCAACATATTGCGAATCAGATTGATCGCGTCTAAAGGGCGGACGGAGAGGTTATCCAATGCCGTGAGCATCAGGTTCCCCAAGTTGTGGCCATCTAATTCACCAGTCCCTTTAAAGCGGTACTCAAACATCATCGAGCTGATCGATGGCTCTGTGATCAACTGGTTGATACAGTTTCGTGTATCGCCCCAAGCTATTCCGCCTTGACAATGGCGGATACGGCCTGTTGATCCGCCGTTGTCAGTGGTTGCCACAATGCCCGTTGCATTGCTGCCAAAATCATTAAGTGCGGCCAGCATTCGACCTAAACCGTGACCACCGCCAACTGCGACCACTTTCTTATTGGTGTAGATATTCATTACGTTCTTCTAATAATCTTGTAAAAAGCGACTACAATTTATCTTAATGAGTGTCTTAACGGTACTCACTTAGCGGTAAATTGTGTTTCTAGAGAGTTTTTTATCACTCTGCTCTGGATTCCATTACAAATTTTAAGTATTTTACACGGCAAAGCTATCAGGGGGCTTTCCTCTGGTTGCCATAACTCCGAGCTCACTATGCTAAGTCTAAGGATAGGCGTTTTGAGCCAGTGACATACTGTCACAAGGGCATAATTGGAAATGATTATGCCTCCCGTGTTTGGAAAGGTGTTCCGTGGCGCAACAATTCGAAGACAAATTTCATCGTAAGTTCTATTACTTGCGTCTGTCTGTGACCGACGTTTGTAATTTTAAATGTACCTATTGCCTTCCTGACGGCTACAAGCCATCGGGCAATAAAAACTCGTCTTTTTTATCTCTACCAGAGATCAATCGTGTCGTAAGAGCGTTTGCAGATTGTGGTACCTCAAAGGTACGCATCACTGGTGGTGAGCCGAGTTTACGCAAAGACTTTACTGACATTATCCACTCTGTCGCAACCACGCCGGGTATCAAAAAAGTCGCAACAACGACAAACGGTTACCGCATGGCGAAGCACGTTGCTGACTGGCGTGAAGCTGGCTTGACCAACATCAACGTAAGCGTGGATAGTTTAGACCCTCGCATGTTCCATCAAATCACGGGTGAAAATAAGTTCACTGAAGTGATGAATGGTATCGAACGCGCGTTTGAAGTGGGTTACGAGCAAGTCAAAGTTAACGTGGTACTAATGAAAGACCTCAACCACAACGAACTGCCCGCATTCCTTAACTGGATTAAAGATCGTCCAATTCAACTGCGTTTTATCGAATTAATGCAGACTGGTGAAATGGATGATTTGTTTGCGAAACACCATGTTTCTGGTGTTGCTATTCGAAATCAATTAATTGCTAACGGTTGGTTACTCAAAGTTCGTTCTCATAATGATGGCCCTGCACAAGTGTTTGTTCATCCGGACTATAAGGGCGAAATCGGTCTTATCATGCCTTATGAAAAAGACTTCTGTGAGAGCTGTAACCGACTTCGCGTCTCTGCTAAA
This sequence comes from Vibrio sp. MOR3, assembly GCF_001557775.1. NCBI lineage: Bacteria > Pseudomonadati > Pseudomonadota > Gammaproteobacteria > Vibrionales > Vibrionaceae > Vibrio > Vibrio sp. MOR3. The sequence goes on from NZ_LNRD01000009.1 coordinate 167,964, forward strand.
GGTAAACTGCACCTGTGTCTGTTCGGCGATCATGGCGTAGAGTTACGGGACCTATTAGAACGTGATGACCAAGAAAATGAATTGATTGAGCGTATTCAAGCCCAGCTGCAAACAAAATCGGTCAGTCACTTCTTGCATGACGGCAATACGGGTATGACGCCACATCTTGCGTCTATCGGCGGTTAAATTCAGATTTTACATTGGGAGCTGACGTGGCTTCCGATGACTTTCCAGAATCGATACTTTGCGTATCAAAATCAAATTAAAGAATAGGTGAACAAATGGGTCACGCTGAAAGCAAATTTCAACCTGCAAACATTGCCGTTCTAACGGTATCTGACACGCGTACAGAAGAAAACGATACTTCAGGCGGCTATCTAGTTGAGCACGCAAAGGAAGCGGGTCATAACGTTGTTGATAAACAAATCGTTATCGATGATATGTACAAGATTCGTGCAATCGTTTCTCAATGGATTGCTGACGAAAACGTACAAGCAATTATGATCACTGGCGGTACAGGTTTTACTTCACGTGATAGTACTCCAGAAGCGCTTAAGCCACTATTTGACAAAGAAGTGGAAGGCTTTGGTGAATTGTTCCGTCAGGTGTCTTACGAAGAGATTGGTACATCAACCATTCAATCTCGCGCCATTGCGGGCTTTGCTAACCACACTGTTATCTTTGCAATGCCTGGTTCTACAGGTGCATGCCGCACGGGTTGGACGAAGATCATCAAGCAGCAGCTAGACGCGAGTCACCGCCCTTGTAACTTCATGCCGCACCTATCTGTATAACCTTTCCTAAAAGCGAAGGAACAACAATGACCCAATTTACACATATTAATGCGTCTGGCGAAGCTAACATGGTCGACGTGTCTGCAAAAGCGGAGACCGTTCGTGAAGCGCGTGCAGAAGCATTTGTACACATGGCGCCAGAAACACTGCAACTGATTGTTTCAGGCCAACACCACAAAGGTGATGTGTTTGCAACCGCGCGTATTGCTGGTATTCAAGCGGCAAAGAAAACATGGGACCTGATCCCACTTTGCCACCCTTTATTGCTTTCTAAAGTTGAAGTCCAGCTAGAAGCGATTGAAGCGGAGAATAAAGTACGTATCGAATCAGTATGTAAGCTGGCGGGTAAGACAGGCGTGGAAATGGAAGCGCTTACTGCCGCTTCTGTTGCTGCACTGACAATTTATGATATGTGTAAAGCGGTGCAAAAAGACATGGTTATCGAGCAAGTCCGCTTATTAGAGAAAACGGGTGGCAAATCTGGGCATTTCAAGGCGGAATCATGATTAGAGTACTTTTCTTTGCTCAAACACGAGAGTTAGTTGGTATCGATGGTCTTGAGCTCGAAGGCGCGTTTGATAACGTTGAAGCGATTCGTGCACATTTAGTGGATGCTGGTGTAAATAAAGAGGGTAAATGGGACCTTGCGCTTGAGCCGGGTAAACTGCTTGCCGCAGTAAACCAGTCTATTGTTCCGCTAGACGCAGAAGTGAAGTCAGGTGACGAAGTTGCCTTCTTCCCACCAGTAACAGGGGGCTAAAATGGATCCTCGCGTTTCAGTGCAAGCTGAAGACTTCTCTGTTGATCAAGAATACCAGCGTCTATCAGAAGGGACAGCCTCTGGTGCTGTGGTCACTTTCATCGGTAAAGTTCGTGATATGAACTTAGGTGATAATGTCATTGGCCTTCATTTAGAACATTATCCTGGCATGACAGAGAAAAGCCTGATCGATATCTGTGACGAAGCCGAATCGCGTTGGCCGTTATTGGGCATCCGTGTAATTCATCGTGTTGGCGATCTCGACACTGGTGATCAAATCGTTTTTGTTGGTGTTTCTAGTGCCCATCGAGGTGCTGCCTTTGATGCTTGTGAGTTTGTTATGGACTATTTAAAGACCAAAGCACCTTTCTGGAAAAAAGAACGCACGATCAGTGAAAATCGCTGGATCGAGTCACGTGATACGGACCATCAAGCAGCGCAACGCTGGGAGAAGTAGAACTCTTATTTGTTCTACAGCTTAATCCTAAAAGGTCAGATGTATAGAGCAGCTGGCCTTTTTTCTTTTTTACTCTGCCAAGTTATCTCCAATCCAATTCTCCAGCGTGCGTAAAAGCCGTGTATTCCTCCATTTTTGCTCCCGGTGACCTTGTTCACAATAAAAAATATCAAACAAGATATATGCAATTATTAATTAGACTCAATGTGTCATAAATGTTAATTTTTGTTCATATATCTAGCATAAGATGCTATCAAAGAGTTTGATTTTAGAGTTATCGAAAGTTTAAGCTGCCAAATGGATGCTTGAATCCTTATTTCGCTAGGCAATACTTTTTGATTAGTATTTATTGCTAAATATGAGCACTAATTACAGAATTATTAGTTTTTTTGCTACATTTTTATGGCAAATTACTTTGAGGATTGCTAATGTGTGCCGCAGTCTTTGTAAGGTTTTAGACGTTTATGCTCAAAAAGTGCACTAAAAAGTTCTAAAATGCTGACCGTTCCAGTCCCTTGCAAAGAAGTCATGGATGCTAATGAAAAACTTGGAGTTTTACGCATGTATAAGAACAAAATCACTAAAGCCCTTCTTCTAGGTGCTGGTTTGGCAGTGGCTGCCACTTCAACTACCGCTTTCTCTGCTGATGTTCCAGCAGGCACTAAACTTGCTGACAAACAAGAACTCGTTCGTGGTAACGGTACTGAAGTTGCGACAATTGACCCGCATAAATCTCAAGGTGTTCCTGAATCTCATGTGATTCGTGATCTTCTTGAAGGCTTAGTGAATCAAAATGCAGATGGCGATACTATCCCAGGTGTTGCAGAAAGTTGGGAAACGACAGACAACAAAACGTTTACTTTCCACTTACGCAAAGATGCAAAATGGTCTAACGGCGACCCTGTAACAGCGCAAGATTTCGTATACAGCTGGCAGCGTGCTGTCGATCCAGCAACGGCTTCGCCTTACTCTTGGTACATGGAATACACCAAGATGAAAAATGCGAAAGACATCGTTGCAGGTAAAAAAGACAAGAGCGAGCTGGGTGTTAAAGCGACTGATGATCACACGCTTGTCGTTGAGCTAGACACTGCGGTTCCTTACTTCGTAATGATGGCTGGCCACACAACAATGAAGCCAGTGCACAAAGCAACAGTCGAAAAGTTTGGCGACCAATGGACAAAACCTGAAAACTTCGTAGGTAACGGTGCATACGTCGTAAACAAGTGGGTAGTGAACGAGCGTCTTGAACTTGTACGTAACGAACAGTACTGGGATAACGATAAGACCGTTATCAACAAAGTTACGTACCTTCCAATCGAGAACGGCGTTGCTGAAATGAACCGTTTCCTATCTGGTGAAATCGACTTCACGTCTAAACTGCCAACTGAGCACTTTAAGCGTTTGAAGAAAGAATACCCAGAGTCAGTATCGGTTGAAGGTAGCCTATGTACTTACTACTACTCATTCAATACGAAGAAAGAACCATTTAACGATGTTCGTGTACGTAAGGCGATCTCTTACGCGATTGACCGTAACATCGTAGCAAACGCAATTCTTGGCCAAGGCCAGAAACCTGCTTACTTCCTAACGCCTGAAATTACAGCGCACTTCAACCCTGAGCTACCAGCTTACGGTAAGATGACGCAAAAAGAGCGTAACGAAGAAGCGGCACGTCTACTTGCAGAAGCGGGTTACGGCAAAGACAACCCTCTTAAATTCTCTCTTCTATACAACACAGATGAGAACCACAAGAAACTGGCGGTAGCGCTAGGTTCAATGTGGAAGAAAACTCTAGGTCTAGACGTAACGCTAGAAAACCAAGAGTGGAAAACATACCTATCTACTAAAGACCAAGGTGATTTCGAAGTAGCACGCGCAGGTTGGTGTGGTGACTACAACGAAGCATCTTCATTCCTAACCCTTATGGTTAGCTCGAACACTACGGGTGGTCAGCACTGGGGTAATAAAGAGTACGATGCTCTGATCGACAAAGCGATTAAATCGACTTCAGAAGAAGAGCGTACCAAAATTTACCTAGAAGCTGAGCAGCTAATGGCGAAAGATATGCCTATCGCGCCTATCTACCAGTACGTTCGTTCTCGTCTACTAAATCCGCATGTTGGTGGTTTCCCAGCAAATAACGCGGAAGAAAAGATCTACTCAAAAGATCTTTACATCAAAGCAGACTAATAAAGTCGCTTCAAGACTATAAGAAAAAGGCCCACACGTCCTAATCACTGGACGTGCGGTGCCTATCATCAAATTTTTAACTGTCACAGACTGAAAGAGTGAGTTTATGCTTAAATTCATCGCAAAAAGGATATTTGAGGCGATCCCAACTATGTTGGTTTTGATCACCGTATCTTTCTTTCTCATGCGTTTCGCACCGGGTAACCCATTCTCGAGCGAGCGTCCATTACCGCCAGAAGTTATGGCGAACATCGAAGCTAAATACGGCCTAGATAAGCCAGTATTTGAGCAATATACGACTTATCTGACCAACGTTCTCCAAGGTGACTTTGGTCCTTCATTTAAATACTTAGACTACACAGTAAACGAGCTGATCTCGGTTGCTCTTCCTGTGTCAGCAAAGGTAGGTTTCATTGCCTTTATCTTTACTGTCATTCTTGGGGTAAGCATAGGGACGATCGCAGCCCTCAAACAAAATACTTGGGTGGATTATGTGATCATGTCGACCGCCATGCTCGGGGTGGTTATGCCCTCATTTGTATTGGCGCCCGCTTTAATCTATCTGTTCTCGTTGCACTGGAACTTATTCCCTGCCGGCGGTTGGAATGATGGCGGATGGCAATACCTCGTACTCCCAGTTATCGGTATGTCACTGCTCTATGTCGCGACGTTCGCTCGTATCACCCGTGGTTCGATGATAGAAACGTTGAACAGTAACTTTATTCGTACAGCACGTGCGAAAGGTCTAAGCTACCGTTACATCGTTATCAAACACGCGCTAAAACCAGCACTACTTCCTGTTGTGTCATATATGGGGCCTGCCTTCGTAGGTATCATCACAGGTTCGGTTGTTATCGAGACCATCTTTGGTCTACCTGGTATCGGCAAGTTATTCGTCAATGCTGCTTTCAACCGTGACTACTCGCTAGTAATGGGGGTAACCATCCTGATTGGTTTCCTATTCATTCTATTCAACGCCATCGTTGATATTCTACTAGCAATGATTGACCCGAAAATTCGCTACTAACAGGGAAGTATGGTTATGTTAACGAAAAAAGAGAATCTTGAAGCGGTCGAGAAATTTGCAGAGAATCTGGAAGTTGAAGGCCGTAGTTTGTGGCAAGACGCCCGTATCCGCTTTATGCGTAACAAAGCGGCAATGGTGAGCTTGTTCATTCTTACATTGATGACACTGGCGGTAATCTTTTTACCAATGATTGCCCCTTACACATTTGATGATACTGACTGGTATGCGATGCACGTCGGTCCAAGTGCTGAACACTGGTTTGGCACGGACAGCTTAGGCCGTGACCTTTATGTGCGTACGCTGATTGGCGGTCGTATCTCTCTAATGGTTGGTGTTCTAGGTGCATTGGTTGCGGTTGTGATTGGTACGCTTTACGGTGCGGCTTCTGGTTTCATCGGCGGTAAAGTTGACCGTATCATGATGCGTATTCTTGAAATCCTATACGCGGTTCCGTTCATGTTCCTAGTTATCGTACTGGTAACATTCTTCGGTCGTAATATTGTTCTTATCTTCGTCGCTATCGGTGCTATTGCGTGGCTAGATATGGCTCGTATCGTACGCGGTCAAACGCTAAGTCTACGTAGTAAAGAGTTTATTGAAGCGGCAAACGTTTGTGGTGTGGGTAATTGGAAAATCATCACTCGCCATATCGTTCCAAACGTACTGGGTATTGTCGCGGTTTACTCGACACTGCTTATCCCAAGCATGATTCTGACAGAATCATTCCTTTCATTCCTTGGTCTTGGTGTTCAAGAACCGATGACAAGTTGGGGCGCACTTCTACAAGAAGGTTCGCAAACAATGGAAGTAGCAATCTGGCAGCTGGCGTTCCCAGCAGCGTTCATGGTTGTGACTCTATTCTGCTTCAACTACGTCGGTGATGGCCTGCGCGATGCGCTGGATCCAAAAGACAGATAATTAAAAATAGAAAGAATAAAGGAAGCAATGATGAGTTTATTAGATGTCAAAGATCTGCGCGTAGAATTTACCACTCAAGATGGTATCGTGACCGCAGTAAACGATTTGAACTTCTCTCTAAACCAAGGTGAAACCCTAGGTATCGTAGGTGAGTCGGGTTCAGGTAAATCACAAACCGTATTCGCTATCATGGGTTTGCTAGCGAAGAACGGTATCATTTCTGGTAGCGCGAAGTTTGAAGGAAACGAGATCCTTAATCTGCCAGAAAAAGCACTGAACAAGGTTCGAGCAGAACAGATCGCGATGATCTTCCAAGACCCAATGACGTCTCTTAACCCATACATGAAAGTTAGTGATCAGCTTATGGAAGTTCTGATGCTACACAAAGGTATGGGCAAGGCAGAAGCGTTCGAAGAGTCTGTTCGTATGCTTGAAGCGGTAAAAATTCCAGAAGCTCGCAAGCGTATCACTATGTACCCACACGAGTTCTCAGGCGGTATGCGTCAGCGTGTAATGATCGCCATGGCGCTGCTGTGTCGTCCAAAACTGCTTATTGCGGATGAACCAACCACGGCATTGGACGTAACGGTTCAAGCGCAGATCATGGATCTGTTGAACGAGCTTAAATCCGAGTTCAATACCGCAATTATCATGATCACGCACGATCTTGGTGTTGTAGCGGGCTCTTGTGACAAAGTACTCGTAATGTACGCTGGTCGAACTATGGAGTACGGCACAGTAAACGAGATTTTCTACAACCCAAGCCACCCGTATGCGGAAGGTCTGTTAAAAGCGATTCCTCGTCTAGATACAGAAGGCGAGATCCTGCCAACAATTCCAGGTAACCCGCCAAACTTACTGCGTCTGCCACCTGGTTGCCCTTACCAAGAGCGTTGCCACCGCGTGATGGATCGTTGTAAACGCGAAGCACCAATCTTGACACCATTTGGTGATGGTCGTCAGCGTGCATGTTTTTCTGAATGGGAGGCTTGGAGCAAATGAGTACAGATAAAAAACTAATTCTGGATGTGTCTGATCTGAAAGTTCACTTCAGCATTGCATCGAAATCAGCGTGGCCTTGGTCAAAGCCTTCGAGCCTAAAAGCCGTAGACGGCGTAAATGTTCGTCTGTACGAAGGCGAGACTCTTGGTGTAGTAGGTGAGTCTGGTTGTGGTAAGTCTACGTTTGCTCGCGCGATCATTGGTCTTGTTGAAGCTACCGACGGTGAAGTGGTTTGGTTGGGTCAAGACCTGACGAAAATGAAAGACGTTCAACGCCGCGAAACGCGTAAAGAAATCCAAATGATTTTCCAAGATCCTTTGGCTTCTTTAAACCCGCGAATGACAGTGGGCGACATCATCGCTGAGCCGCTAGAGACATTCTACCCAGAACTCAATAAGCAAGAAGTGAAAGACCGCGTTAAAGAGATGATGGCGAAGGTAGGTCTATTACCTAACGTGATCAACCGTTACCCACACGAATTCTCAGGCGGTCAGTGTCAGCGTATCGGTATTGCTCGTGCTCTTATCCTAAAGCCTAAGATGATCATTTGTGACGAGCCAGTATCGGCGCTTGATGTATCGATTCAGGCTCAGGTAGTTAACCTACTGAAAGAGCTACAAAAAGAGCTTGGTCTTTCTTTGGTATTTATCGCGCACGATTTGTCCGTTGTAAAGCACATCTCTGATCGTGTACTGGTTATGTATCTTGGTAATGCGGTTGAGCTCGGTGAATCAGACGCTTTATTTGCCGATCCAAAGCACCCATACACTCGTGCCTTGATGTCAGCGGTTCCAATTCCTGATCCGGAGTTAGAACGCAACAAAAAGATTCAAATGCTAGAAGGGGACTTACCGTCACCTATTAGCCCACCATCAGGTTGTGTTTTCCGCACTCGTTGCCCACAAGCGACGGATGAGTGCTCGAAGACTAAACCAAATATCCAAGGCTCTGATGTTCACGCAGTTTCCTGTTTGAACGTAGCGATATAATCTAATTCAGCCTGTGACGGGCTTAAGCGCGGCTCCTTTTATAGGGTCGCGCTTTTTTTATGCCTACGATTTTTGTTGGTTTAAGTTCATTCGAAATTCTTGAACAAGATGTACTAAGTGAACGGATTCTAAGCTCAGTATGAATCGCTAATATAGTAGAAGACAAGATATGAGGAGAGCAGTTATGGGTAAGTTAGTTGAAGGCGTTTGGCAAGACGTATGGTATGACACTAAATCAAGCAGTGGGAAGTTCGTTCGTGAAGATGCGGGTTTTCGCCAGTGGGTAAAGAATAAACCGGATGCAACATTCCAACCTGAGTCAGGCCGTTACCACCTTTATGTTTCGCTTGCTTGTCCCTGGGCACATCGCACACTGATCTTCCGCAAACTCAAAGGTTTGGAAAAACACATAGACGTCACGGTCGTTTGCCCAGATATGCTAAGTGAGGGCTGGCAGATGGGGTTGCCAGAGCCACTGTTTGGTCATACTCGAATGCACCAAATCTACACTCAAGCCAAGTCTGATTACACAGGTCGCGTTACTGTTCCGGTTTTATGGGATAAAAAGACCAACACCATCGTGTCGAATGAATCGTCTGAAATCATCCGAATGTTTAACACCGAGTTTAACGATTTAACGGGGAACAAAGATGACTACTACCCAGAGCAACTTCAAAGTGTGATCGACCAGTGGAACGACTACATTTATCCGAACGTGAATAACGGTGTTTACCGTTGTGGGTTTGCGACAACGCAAGAGGCGTACGAAGAGGCGTTTGATTCATTGTTCGCAGCACTGGATAAAATCGATGCTCATCTTGCGACGCATCGCTACCTAGCGGGCAACAAAATCACCGAAGCCGACTGGCGCTTGTTTACGACTCTTGTTCGCTTTGACGCAGTATACGTAGGCCATTTTAAATGTAATAAACAACGCATTGCCGACTACGCAAACATTCAAGGCTATTTGAAAGAGCTATACCAAGTAGAAGGTGTGGCAGAAACTACAGACTTCTACCACATTAAGCGTCACTACTATTTCAGTCATACGGGTATCAACCCTACGCAAGTGGTACCAAAAGGCCCTGAACTAGATTTGGATTCACCACATCGGCGAGATGTTTTGAGCTTGCTATAAATTGCAGTAGAAAACTCTTTAATTGGACTTTTCTGAAGCGAAGCTGAACAGCTGTCCTATATGGTTTCTGCCCGTAATATTGCGGGTGGTATAGTGGTCGGCTGTTTTTTAGTGAGATACCTACAGTGAACAGCTTTGCTACTCAATCTTTATCAGCTTTTAGCTCACAGCTTAAGCGTGAATTAACGTCAATTTTAAAGTTTATACAAGGCGATTACCCAATTTATTTTTTGATTGGAATCGTTACGCTTACGGTAACTACATTTGCCCACTTGAATGGTTTCAGTAATCATATTTCACTATTTGCCTATATGTATGCGATGCCATTCGTTGTGCTTATTACGCTCTCTGTTGTTGGTGTTGGCTACTTTTTTATTTTAGCGGCACGCCGCGAGCCTAGACCTATCCAATGCTATTTGAATCTTCTGAAAGTTGCGCTTAATCATCGTGCTAGGCTGTGTGCAGCTTTTGTCTTGCTAACTGCAATTAGTGTGTTTATTTCAAGCTTTTCGACCATGAAAGGCTTAATTCCTCTTGTTCATCCTTTTGAGTTTGACCTTCTCTTTCACGATCTCGACTTCTGGTTACTTGGTGGGCACGAACCTTGGCTTGTTTTTCATTCAATATTTACATCGCCATATGTCATTTTAGCCATCAACTATAGCTATAAAATTTGGTTTTTTCTTCTATGGGGAACACTAAGCTATTTCCTTCTTCTTAGGCCATCAGTTCTTCGTTCACAATATTTATTAAGCTGGATACTTTGTTGGACTATTTTGGGTATGGTTGTCGCAATGACCCTGTCGTGTGCTGGGCCTGCCTTTACCGCAAGACTAAACCCAACTAACCATGATTATGACGCACTGATGTTTATATTGAATCAACACAACCTTTGGCTGGAGTCACATCAACTAACTGGAGTAATGGCACTCAAAACTCAAGATGACCTATGGCACGCTTATGCCAACGGGAAAGAAATGCTTGGAAGCGGTATTTCAGCAATGCCAAGTATGCATGTATCGATGGCGGTTTTAATGATGCTTGGGATGAATAAGGTAAATAAAAAGCTAGGTATCCTATTTGGCTTGTTCGCTAGCATTATTTTTGTTGGTTCATTTTCGCTAGGGTGGCACTACATGATTGACGGCCTTGTTAGTGGGCCAATGACATTATTTATATGGCGTGCGACAGGGCGTTTCGTTAGCTCATTATCCTTGCAGAAGAAAATCTAGTTTATAGTTTGCTTTTTATGGAGATACTCACAACATTAGGAGCGAAACGACTTAAACTTATGATATGAAACCGATCTTTTGTGAGGTGGGAAATGGATATCAATGAGTTTGTCAGTGGTGAGCATCTAATTTGGAATCTGTTTATTGCCCTGTTATTAGGTGCAATTGTCGGAACCCAACGCGGTTGGGTAATGCGTAACAGTGTTGAAGGCAGTCGAGTTGCGGGGATTCGCACTTTCTCTTTGGTGGGGCTACTTGGCGGCCTGATCGGTATTCTTGCTAAGATCTACACGCCTTTGTTACTTGGCTTTGCTCTTATTGCTTTGGTTATTCTTGCTTGTATTGCATTTGTGATTCAGCAAAAAAAGAGCGAGGACATCAGCATTACAGGTGTGGTCAGTTTAGTGATTACGTTTGTACTCGGTAGCCTGGCTGTTTCTGGTGAGGCCGTTCTTGCAGCAGCGGCGGCAGTTATCACTGCAGTTGTGCTGGACAATAAGAAAGAGCTTCATCAAGCGTTGCAGCGTTTACAAGAATATGAGTTGGATGCGTCTTCTGCTTATTTCCATCGTTTTATTGCCTCTTCTACCTAACCAAGCGTACGGTCCTTGGAAGGCACTGAATCCTTATGAGATTTGGTGGATGGTGGTGCTGATCGCCAGTATTTCATTTGTCGGTTATTTCGCGATTAAGATCGGCGGAGCGAAGCGGGGCATATTGTTTACGTCTGTCTTTGCTGGCTTAAGTTCTTCTACCGCACTTACGTTGCAGTTCTCTCATCTTTCACGTGAGCAGGAAGGTATCAGCCCTCTGCTCGCAAGCGGAATCTTGTTGAGTTGCGGCACTATGTTTCCTCGCTTGTTGATTGTCCTATCTGTTCTCAATCCTCAATTAGTCAGTCTGTTATGGCCGATAGTCTTGGTCATGATGATTGCACTTTATTTGCCGGCTTGGTGGATGTGGCGTCGAAGTGAAGTCGAGAAAATAGAGCAATCGAACAAACAGACTAACCCGTTGGCGCTTCAATCGGCACTGTTCTTTGGTGTTGTATTAGCGATCATTATGTTGTTATCTCATGCGCTTTCAGATTGGTTTGGTAGTGCGGGTATCTTAGTTCTATCTGCGGTGTCAGGGATTACGGATGTTGATGCCATTTCACTGACTTTAGGGCGTCAAAGTACTCAGTCATTGGCGATAGAGGTTGCTGTGCTCGGGATATTTATCGCGGCGTCAGTGAATACCATTGTTAAGATGGGGATGGTACTCATGATAGGTGCTCGTCAACTGTGGGCTAAGGTTGTTCCACCTATGTTGAGTGCGGTTTGTTTGGGTGGGCTTGTCTATTTGGCGCTTTAGAACAAATAACCGTCTGATGCAAAAACAATTTATTAGGTCGCGAGCTAGGTTCCAATCTGTACTTATCAATCAAGTAAAACTCATTCCTTTTTCTATACTGATTCACCAAGTGCTGGGCTTTCGTTCCAAGCGCTAGGAATCTGAACAAGGAAGAAACGATATGATTACTGTATTTCCAGGAGTGGTCGAAGGGACGGGCTTTAAATGGAAAACCGTGGAACAACCTATCACTAAATATAACGACGCTGTGGCCTATTTACGTCAATCTAGTGCGGCGGCAGCACTATTAGATTTTCTTTCGGGAGGCGAAGAGGTCACGTTGCTTTGTACAACTGATACTACCAGCAGCTTTTTTCCTGCAGAAATCGTAAAACAAGCAGGCTGCAATGTTCGCGGCAGTTTGGTGACTTGGAATCCTTTTGATAGCTTGAATGTAAACGACATTAAGCGCAATAAACCCGTTGGACGCAGTCGTGTGCCAAATAACAATGTATCTAGAGGGACGCAGTCACCAGCGGTTGGGCTTATTCATGAGTTTGGCCACGCGCGTCAATACATGTTGAAACGAGATTGGTTCATGACGCACTATCGCGCTGCCTCAAGTGGTAGCGATAGCGATCGACTCATCATAGAAAATGATAACTTGCTTACCGTAGAGTCCGTTGTTGCTCGCCAGCTCAATGAAGGTGTGCGTTGGAAGTATAGGGACATCGGATCGAGTAATACGAATTTGAACGTTCAGTATCAATTGAATCGTCCAATGGACCCGATTCTTGTATAGCAACATGAAATAAAAAACCTCGCCGTGGCGAGGTTTTTTCATTCAGAAAGGTGCGGTTAATTAGTTAACTGCTTTTTCTTTTGCTTGGTCAGCTTGATCTGCCTGAATCGCAGTTAGAGCAACTGTGTATACGATATCGTCTACTAGTGCACCGCGAGATAGATCGTTTACAGGCTTGCGCATACCTTGCAGCATTGGACCGATAGAAACTAGGTCTGCTGAACGTTGTACCGCTTTGTAAGTCGTGTTACCAGTGTTTAGGTCTGGGAATACGAATACTGTCGCTTTACCTGCAACTGGAGAGTTTGGTGCTTTAGAAGCAGCAACGTTTTCCATGATAGCCGCGTCGTACTGTAGAGGACCGTCGATTACTAGGTCTGGACGTTTCTCTTGAGCAAGTTTTGTTGCTTCACGTACTTTATCTACGTCTGCACCCTTACCAGATTCACCAGTAGAGTAAGAGATCATAGCAACGCGAGGGTCGATACCGAATGCCGCTGCAGAATCAGCAGATTGGATAGCGATTTCAGCAAGCTGTTCCGCTGTAGGATCTGGGTTGATCGCACAGTCACCGTAAACCAGTACTTGGTCAGGTAGCAGCATGAAGAATACAGAAGATACGATAGACGCATCAGGTGCAGTCTTGATGATTTGGAACGGAGGTACGATAGTGTTCGCTGTGGTGTGAACCGCACCAGAAACTAGACCGTCAACTTCGTCGTTCTCAAGCATCATAGTGCCTAGGAATACTGAATCTTGTAGCTTCTCACGAGCAACAACTTCAGTCATGCCTTTCGCGCCACGTAGCTCAACTAGACGAGCAACGTAGTTTTCACGAACTTCATCAGAGTTGATGATCGTTACGCCAGCACCTAGTGTTACACCTTGCTGCTCAGCAACGCGACGGATTTCGTCTGGGTTACCTAGAAGCACACATTCTGCAATGCCGCGCTCAGCACAGATCGCTGCAGCTTTCACTGTACGTGGCTCGTCACCTTCAGGAAGAACGATACGCTTGCCTGCTTTACGAGCGAATTCAGTTAGCTGGTAACGGAATGCTGGTGGGCTTAGACGACGAGACTTCTGAGTGCCCTCAGTCATAGACTCGATCCAGTTACCGTCGATGTGACCCGCAACGTGTTCGTTGATGAACTCGATACGCTCTTTATCGTCAGCAGGAACTTCAATGCTGAAGCTCTGTAGGTTTAGAGAAGTCTGCCAAGTGTTACCTTGTGCTTTGAAGATCGGCAGGCCTGTTTCGAATGCTGGCTTACATAGACCAGAAATCTCTTCAGGGATGTCGTAACCGCCAGTCAATAGAATAGCACCGATATCAACGCCGTTCATTGCCGCAAGCGCTGCTGCAACGATAACGTCTGGACGATCTGCTGAAGTAACAAGTAGAGAACCTGGTTTGAAGTGCTCAATCATGTTTGGCAGAGAACGTGCACAGAAAGTGATGCTCTTAATACGACGAGTCGCAATGTCACCTTCGTTGATGATGTCAGCATTTAGGTGCTGAGCCATATCAATAGCACGAGTAGCGATCAGATCGATGCTCCATGGCACACAACCTAGTACACGAATTGGAGAAGTGTTGAAGATTTCCATCACTTTCATTTCGTTTTGCTTCGCGCTGTCTGCATCGTCAAAGATTTCAGATAGGTCAGGGCGAGTACGGCCAGCTTCGTCAACAGGTGCGTTTAGCTTGTTGATGATAACGCCAGAGATGTTCTTGTTCTTAGTACCACCGAAGTTAGAACATGCTACTTCGATGCGCTCTTTAAGTTGAGCTGGGTTATCGGTACCTGGAGTTGCAACAAGAACGATTTCCGCACCTAGAGTTGCTGCGATTTCCGCGTTCACTTGGTTAGCGAATGGGTGCTTACGAGTTGGTACTAGACCTTCGATAAGCGTCACGTCTGCGTCTTTGTTGATTTGGTTGTAACGTTCAACAACCGTTTCTAGCAGCTCGTCCATGTTGTCGTTACCGATTAGGCTTTCTGCAACAGACATCGCTAGAGGTTGACCGATCTTCATATCGCTGTTGTAACCAACGATTGTTGAAGTTAGATCAGGTTGATCGCCGCCAGAACGTGGCTGTGAAATTGGTTTGTAGAAAGAAACCTTAACGCCTTTGCGCTCCATAGCGCGAAGAACACCCATGCTTACGCTAGTTAGACCGACACCAGCACTTGCAGGGATAAGCATAATAGTACGAGACATTCGTAGAGTACCTTTAGCTATTGGGGGATAAAAGCTCAACTCTTATTCCATGAGGTTCAGAGAATAGGAGTTGAGCCCCTAAGAAATTCGTTTGGAAGAAAAACTGGCTAGCCGAGGGCTAGCCAGTTCATTCTATTAAAGACCTGCTAGGCGTGCAGTGTCTTCAGCAATTACTAGCTCTTCGTTAGTAGAGATAACCATTGCTGGGATACGGCTGCTTGCTGTAGTGATAGTACCTTCGCCGCCGAAACGAGCTTTAAGGTTAGCTTCACCATCAACTTCGATACCGAAGATACCTAGACGGTTTAGAACCATTTCACGGATAGGGCCAGAGTTCTCGCCGATACCACCAGTGAAAGTGATTGCGTCTAGACGACCTTCCATAGAAGCCGTGTAACCTGCTACGTATTTAGCTAGACGGTGACAGAACACGTCCATTGCACGAGTTGCTTCTTCTTTCTCACCGTAGTTGTCTTCAACGAAACGACAGTCAGAAGTCACTTCAGTTAGACCTTGTAGGCCAGACTCTTTAGTTAGCATGTTGTTGATTTCTTCAACAGAGTAACCTAGAGCATCGTGTAGGTGGAATACGATAGCTGGGTCGATGTCACCACAACGAGTACCCATTACTAGACCTTCAAGAGGAGTAAGACCCATAGAAGTATCTACAGATTGACCGTTCTTGATCGCACAAACAGATGCACCGTTACCTAGGTGACAGTTGATGATGTTAACTTCTTCAACTGGCTTGTTTAGTAGACCTGCAACTTCACGAGTGATGAATAGGTGTGAAGTACCGTGCATGCCGTAACGACGGATACCGTGTTCTTTGTATAGTTTGTAAGGAAGAGCGTATAGGAAAGACTCTTCAGGCATAGTTTGGTGGAACGCAGTGTCAAATACAGCAACGTTTTGAAGCTCTGGGAAGTTGTGCTTAGCAGCTTCGATACCGATGATGTGCGCTGGGTTGTGAAGCGGTGCGAAAGTCGCAGCGTCTTGAATACCCTTAAGTACTTCGTCAGTGATCAGTGCAGATTGAGTGAACTGTTCGCCACCGTGAACGATACGGTGACCGATAGCGCCTAGGTTAGCTTTAAGCTCTGGCTTAGAAGCAAGAATAGTTTCAACCATGAACGCTAGCGCTTCTTCGTGTGCTGCACCGTTGCCTAGTTGAGCTTCGTGTTTACCATCAAGTTTCCACTTGATACGTGCTTCAGGAAGGTGAAGACATTCAGCAAGACCTGATAGGTGCTCTGCACCTGTTTCTGCATCAACAACAGCAAATTTAAGAGAAGAACTACCGCAGTTTAAAACTAAAACTAGCTTAGACATGTGTGACTACCTGTTATTCGTCTGATCAAAATCAGTTAAAGGATGAAAAATTAATCACAAGAATAGACGATACCATCGAGGGTGCGTACTAATCTTGGTCAAAAATCGTTCTAATTCCGTATAAAAGAATAGTGATGAACCCATCCATCACTATGATGCGATCCGTGCAGATAGGAATCTCAAGTTGCTTAAATTGTAAATAACGGCAACAATGAGATTGAGGGTCTGCAAAGGATAGCGATAATAGGCAATGATAACAAAAAAATTTTGAAAGAATATTAACTTTCATCAATTTTTTGCGCCTTCAGTTGAAATGTTCAACTATTTTTTAGTGAGAGAGTGGTATGAGTAATAAAGTCGGATTGTTCCATAGCCTGAAAGATGGCCAAAACTACATGGAGATCTGGCCGGTTCGTAAAGAGCTGACCGCCATTTTTCCCGAACAACGCATTATCAAAGCAACGCGTTTCGGCATTAAAGTGATGCCGGCAGTAGCGGCGATCAGTGTTCTCACTCAAATGGCTTTTAACAATTACAATGCGTTACCGCAAGCCATTGTCGTCGCATTATTTGCCATCAGCATGCCTTTACAAGGGATGTGGTGGTTAGGCAGTCGTTCTAATACCAAATTGCCTCCAGCACTTGCGTCTTGGTACCGAGAACTGCATCAAAAGATCACTGAGACTGGCTTTGCACTTGAGCCAGCAAAAGCAAAACCAAGATACAAAGAATTGGCGATTATCTTGAACAGAGCTTTCCGTCAGTTAGATAAAACTGCGCTGGAGCGCTGGTTCTAATCTCGACAACAACAACCCTCAAGTCAATGTTATGAAAATGGAGTGAGCCTTTGTCACTCCATTTCTGTCTGTTCTACATTTCTCCATCCCACCGTTTTCTGGGCTGTCAAAACTATCTTTAATAGCGGCGTCGCGATCACAAATGTTACTTTGTTGTTAAATCTTACTTTTATTTACCGAGAGTTAGCGTTAATAATGAAAACGAGATGCACAAAAAGTGCACAGAAAACACGACATCCCATCTTCTGATAACCATGCTGGCATCATAATTTTTACGAACGCTCGTGGTACAAGGATGAAGAGACATCAAGGAGTAATGATGAGAACGAAACGTTTACTAGCCACCGCCATTTTAGCTGCTACGGCGACTTTTTCTTCCGCCAGCGTGTTTGCCAACACCGCAACCGTAGCGGTGTCCCAAATCGTTGAGCATCCAGCGTTAGATGCTACCCGACAAGGCTTATTAGACGGTCTAAAAGCCAAAGGTTACGAAGAGGGCAAAAACCTCGAGTTTGATTATAAAACTGCCCAAGGTAACCCCGCGATTGCCGTACAGATCGCTCGCCAATACGTCGGTGAGAATCCAGACGTTTTAGTGGGTATTGCAACGCCCTCTGCTCAAGCTCTGGTTTCAGCGACACGTTCAATTCCTGTGGTATTTACTGCGGTAACGGATCCGGTGGGCGCAAAGCTTGTGAAATCCATGCATCAGCCGGGGAAAAACGTCACTGGCCTTTCTGACTTATCACCTGTGGCACAGCATGTTGCTTTGATTCAAGAAATACTCCCAGCCGCTAAAACCATTGGTGTGGTTTACAATCCAGGAGAAGCAAACGCGGTGACGCTGGTACAACTGCTAAAAGAAAGTGCAGCAGCAAATGGATTAGAAGTCGTGGAAGCGACAGCATTGAAGAGTGCGGATGTTCAATCGGCGACGCAAGCCATTGCCGCTAAGTCGGATGTGCTTTATGCGCCAACAGACAACACAGTCGCAAGTGCGATAGAAGGGATGATTGTTGCGGCAAATCAGGCGAAGAAGCCAGTGTTTGGTGGTGCAACGTCTTACGTTGAAAAAGGTGCCATTGCCAGCCTCGGGTTTGACTACTATCAGGTCGGTGTGCAAACCGCGGATTATGTTGCTGCGATATTAGAAGGTAAAGAACCGGGTGAGTTAGATGTCAAAGTTGCGACGGGCTCTGACTTAGTGGTGAATGAAGGTGCTGCGACCAAACTCGGTATACAGTTACCTAGCGCTGTAGTGAAACGTGCAACTAGCATGCAATAAGAGTCCTTATCAGGTTGGTAAAATGCTGACCTGATTTATGCAGAGGGAGCAGTTATGTCTGCATTTGCTTTTTTTGGTGCGCTTGAGATCGGCTTGATTTATGGCTTGGTTGCATTAGGCGTTTACCTAACTTTTCGTGTTCTCGACTTTCCCGACTTAAGTGTTGATGGCAGCTTTCCAATGGGGGCTGCCGTGGCTGCAACTGCGATTGTTGCGGGCATCAATCCTTGGATTGCCACCGGAATGGCTGTCATTGCTGGTGGGATGACAGGGTGGGTAACGGCTTTTCTAGCGGTTCGATGTGGCATTCTTCACCTATTAGCTTCCATCCTTACCATGATTGCGGCGTTCTCTATCAATATTCGCATCATGGGCAAGCCCAATATGGCCCTTCTAGGTGAAGACACCATTCTTACCCCGTTTGAAGCCATAGGGGACTCTATGTACATCCGGCCGTTAGTTGTCGGTGTACTGGTCTTGTTCTCTGCTTGGTTTGTGGTGCGTTTACTGAACAGTGATTTTGGCCTTGGTTTAAGGGCTACAGGCGTCAATGCGCGTATGGTTGCAGCGCAAGGAGCCAGTACAGGGTTTTACACCTACTTTGGCTTGGCGCTATCTAACGGTTTTGTTGGCTTTGCTGGGGCCTTGTTTGCTCAGACCAATAGCTTTGCTGATGTGACCTCTGGTGTCGGTACGATAGTGGTTGGTCTTGCGGCAGTGATTCTTGGCCAGACACTCATTCCAGGTCGCAAAATATGGGTGGCGGTATGTGCGGTCATTATTGGCTCGGTTTTATACCGACTTGCTGTCGCGTTTGCTCTGAGCTCTGGCATGTTTGGCTTACAGGCTTCCGACCTGAATCTCGTTACGGCGGTGCTTGTAGCTGTAGCTCTAATTGCACCAAAGCTAAAACAAAAAATGAAAGCCAAACAACGCGTTAATGACGCCAAACAAACGGCATCTAAAAATGGTTCAGGGGAGGCGCTATGATTGAGTTAAGTAATATTCAAGTAACCTTTAACCTCGGAACGATTTTGGAAAACCGAGCGTTAAAAGGCGTATCTCTGGATGTGCCTGAGCACCAGTTCCTCACTGTGATTGGGTCTAACGGTGCGGGAAAGTCGACTCTGCTTGGTGCGGTGACTGGTGAAACACCGATGATTGGTGGGCAAGTCATTATCAACGGGCAAGACGTAACACGAAAGAGTGTGGACCAACGTGCTACGCAGTGTGCGAGAGTTTTCCAGGATCCTTTAGCAGGGACTTGTGGGGACTTATCCATCGAGGAGAATATGGCTCTAGCGTACATGCGCGGTAAGCGTCGTGGTTGGGGAATGGCGATTTCTTCCAAACGACGTAAACTTTTCCAGGAGAGAATCAGTATTCTTGGTTTGGGTTTAGAGGACCGGCTAGGAGACAGTATTGGTCTGTTGTCAGGCGGCCAACGTCAAGCCGTGAGTTTGGTCATGGCAACACTATCAGACAGTAAGCTGTTGTTGTTAGATGAGCATACTGCTGCGTTAGATCCGCGCATGGCGGCTTTTGTTATCGATCTAACCAAGCGTATCGTCAGCGAGTTCAACCTCACAGTGATGATGGTGACGCACTCAATGAAAGACGCGCTGGCTTGTGGTGACAGAACGGTCATGCTGCACCAAGGTGAGATTGTTCTTGATGTCGCAGGTGAGCAACGTGCCAATATGCAAGTTCCGGATCTCCTAAAGATGTTCTCAAAGGTGCGAGGAGAGGAATTAGCGGACGACAGTTTATTGTTGAACTAATCTAAGCAAACACAGAACTACGCCTACCAAACGTGATCCTCCTTGAGAAATAACCTGAATGGTCGTTTTAAAAGGAGGATTTTTCGGTAAATACTCTTAATTAAAATAGTGGAATATTCCAATACTAAGAGCACTTGCCATGACCCTTCCATTTATCTTCCATAGCCAAACTGATGATGGCCTCACTTTTGATGGCGATTTGCTAACCGTCATCCTGAAAACCGAGAACACTGATTTTGATACCGTGCACGTTCGTTGTGAACCGGATAATGAAGAATACCTGATTAGCATGTCACGCAGCGGAGAAGCTGGTGAGCTTACTCTCTGGAAAGCTCAGTTTGCGTCAAATAAAGACCGTGATGTGACTCACTACGTCTTCAAACTGCTCAAAGGCAAGCAGCAGTTTTGGCTCGATGGCAGAGGTGTACATAAACGTATGCCGCCCAAAGAGTTTCACTTCAAACTCAACACTCAATCTCAACCGCCAAGTTGGGTACAAGAGCAGGTCTTTTACCAAATTTTCCCGGACCGTTTTGCCTCAAGTCGGTCTGAGCAAGTCACCCAAGATGATTATGCTGCCTATGACCCAGACGCACTGGTTAAGTCATGGGGAGACCCTGTTGGTTCTCATAAAAATACGGGTGCGCGCGAGTTCTTTGGTGGCGACTTAAAAGGCGTAGAGAAAAAACTGGATTACTTGGCCGAACTTGGTGTAACAGCACTTTACTTCAACCCAGTTTTCACAGCGCCAAGCAACCATAAATACGACACCACAGACTACTTCAAGATTGACCCAATGTTTGGCTCGAATGAGCAGTTTGCGCAGTTGTGTGAGCAAATTCGTGGTAAGCAGATGAAGATTGTTTTGGATGCGGTGTTTAACCACACATCAGTTCATCACCCTTGGTTTGATCTTAAACAAGAAGACCAAGGGGCTTATGGGAATCCAAATTCTGACTTTCGTGATTACTACTTCTTCGAGGGACAAACCAACAATTACATTGGATGGAAAGGTATTGGCAATCTACCGGTTCTGAACTTTGAGAATGAACAAGTTCGTGACCATATCTACCAAGGTGAAGAGTCGGTCATCAAATATTGGCTTAAACCGCCTTATGCTGTCGACGGTTGGCGCTTCGATGTGATTCATATGTTAGGTGAGGGCGATGGCGCAAAGAACAACGCACACTATGTGGAAGCTTTTCGCAAGGCCACAAAAGAGGTCAATCCCGATGCCTATGTGTTAGGGGAGCATTTCTTTGAAGCGACACAATGGCTTCAGGGGGGACAAGAAGATGGCGCGATGAATTATTACGGCTTTGCTCATCCGGTTCGCGCTTTGATTGCCAAACAAGACATCATGTATGACCCAATTGATATTGATGTCATGGAGTTTAAAGAGTGGATAGATGAAGCTCGGGCTAAAATCCCATTTGCAAACCAACTCTCTCAGCTTAATCAGTTAGATAGCCATGATACTGCCCGTTTTCTGACGCTTTTGAATGGCGATGAAGAAAAAATGCGAGTGGCATTGTTGTTGTTAATGACTTATGTCGGTACTCCATGCCTTTACTATGGTAGCGAAGTGGGGTTAGAAGGGAGTTTAGATCCGGACAATAGACGTTGCTTCCCTTGGGAGGAATTAGATGGTTCTCAGTGGTTTCCTTTCTATCAGGTATTGATTGGAATTCGTAATAAATACAGGTCATTACAGTCAGGGAGTATACAATGGTTGCACTGTGATAAAAGCACAATGGTGTATGCCAGACAGTGGAAAGAAGAAACAATAGTTGTGGCATTTAACTTAAGCGAATACGACAAAATTGTTAATTTACCTTTATGGCAACTTGGCTTAAATGCAAAGCACTTGCATCAATTATTAGACAATGGTGAAGTTATCGATGCGCAACGTCATTTTTCTGTCAATATCCCAGCAATGAACTGCAAATTATGGCAGTTGGAGTGACACGTTAGCTCAGATTTATTAAAATTTATGAATACATAAATGAAAAACTATAAATAGCCCTTTGGTAACTTACGCTGTCGAAGGGCAAATAATAACTGAAACAATGGTGTTTAATGGGTAATAAAAGGCGATTTAGCCTCAAGTTTGTCATCTTCTTCCCGCTATTTTTGTTTATCGCAGTCATGATCGTGACTGCGAAGAACTATTACGATGCAATGAATCGCTACATTACGTTGGAATATGCGCAGATTGATCGCGCGCTTAACCGAGCGATTAAAGTACTTACCGCTTTAGACTACAGCTTTGTTAATTACTCAAATCCAGCCCATCCTTTGTTTCAAGAACACAACCATATGATAAGAAATGGCATGTGTTACGTATGGCCCATCGATGTATTGCTCTTAGAAAATAAACATTCGGGAGGTTTACCTGCGGTCGAACTGGATTACATGATTGTTGGTCAAAAAGAATTGTGTGAGCAAGGTTCTGATCTGTTTAATTTGGCAGAAAAGAAAGCGGGTTTTGCGCCGTCTTTGTCGTTCCTGCATGACATTGAATCGCACATTATAGGTATTCACTATATCGACCAGCGTGGCTACGTTATCTCATCACCAGATACCTATGCAGAGAACTTTTCCCAAGAGCTATGGAATACGCTAAAAGCGCGACCATTTTGGCAAAAGACAGCTCAAGAAACCGTAAAAGTCACCATGTCTGGTCCTGCGCCGATGCTGGCACGTCGTGATGGTCAAGTTATCAGCTTGACAGTGCCGATTTATGAGAAGGCTGTTCATCAAGGGGTTCTATCCATTGATTTTGATGTCGATGCACTCCTCAAGACCAATGAGAATCTCGCGGGTAAGCTGCATATTATTTCTAACGTCACGCCGATACCTCAAAACGCAATGCGAATTCAACCTGTGGAGCACGACCGTTTAAGTGCTAACCACAGTATTTTTTATGAATACAAGCTTTGGGATGAATTTAAAAACCTGATTGCGTTTGAGAAATACAGTGTGGCTGTGGCTTTCTTTATTTACGTTTTGAGTACAGTGGCGTTGTTCCTAGTGAATACACAAACAGAGCGCCGTTACTTCAAGGAATTGGCCGCTAAAGACCCCATGACAGGACTATTAAACCGCCGCGGTATTCAAGCGGTGTGGCGAAACAAAATGACCAAAAAGCACGTTGCTTTAGCAGTGTTTGATATTGATGATTTTAAGGCGATTAACGATACTTATGGTCATGATGTAGGTGATGATGCGATTCGCTTAGTCGCCAAATGTATTCGAGATAACATTCGACATTCCGATGTCGCGTCACGCTTTGGTGGAGAAGAGTTTGTCTTGGCTATCTATGATGAAGACTTTGACAGCATGCTAAGAATTTTAGAGCGTGTAAGAAAAGCGATTGCCAAACACTCCATTAAAATCGTCGACGGAGGCTTTACGGTTTCGGGTGGGGTTGAATTTAAGTCTGCGGCTCAATTGGAAGGTTTTGATGAGCTGTTTAAGCTTGCTGATGAAAAGCTTTATGAAGCGAAAAGTACAGGTAAGAACAAAATCTGTTATTAAGCGACTTAAGCAATTTGTTGTTGGAAATTAGACATAAAAAAGGGCGAATTCATCGCCCTTTTTTAATGTCGGTAGGTTAAGCGACGCGCGCGTGCAATTCATCTCGATAACGTTGAATGTACTCGACAATAGGGGCGGCTTTGTTAAACGTACGGATTTCTCGGAACAGTTCTTTCGCTTCTGGATACGCTTGTCGCAGATAAGAGAACCATTGTTTTACGCGATTCGGGTAGTACAAGCCTTTGTCGCCCTTCATTTCAAACTGTGAGTAGTAAATCAATAGATCAACCACTTCTGACCAAGGCATAGGCTGGTGGTTGTGTTTAACCATGTTTCCAAGGTTAGGAATGTTGAATGCACCTCGGCATACCATCAAAGAATCAACGCCTGTGGTCGCAATGCAACGTTGGCCATCTTCATAATTCCAGATTTCGCCGTTAGCGATTAATGGGATATCGAAACGCTCACGAATCTTCGTAATGTATTCCCACTTAATTTCAGAAGCTTTGTATCCGCCTTCTTTGGTACGAGCATGAACCGTGAGCTCATTCGCTCCAGCTGTTTGAATTGCGTCTACAATCTCAAAACAGTCTTCAGGGTTCTCCCAGCCAAGACGAATCTTTGCGGTCACTGGAATATCATTAGGCACGGCATCACGACATGCTTTAACCACATTGTGGATGAGTTCAGGGTGCTGTAACAAGGCTGCACCACCTTTACTCTTGTTCACCAACTTTGCTGGACAGCCAAAGTTCAAATCAATACCGCGCGCGCCAAGCTCCGCCGCTTTTATCGCGTTTTCAGCCATCCAGTTTGGTTCTTGCCCGAGTAGTTGGACATGGACAGGTACACCAGATGCAGTTTGAGAGCCTTGCAGAAGTTCAGGGCATAAGCGATGGAAAACATGATCTGGAAGAAGCTGATCGATCACACGAACAAACTCTGTCACACAAAGATCATAGTCGTTTATTTCAGTCAGGATTTGACGCATCAAATGGTCCAAAACCCCTTCCATCGGGCCTAATACAACTCGCATAGCTTGCCTAATACAGTTTGGTGAGAAAAAGGAGGGCGATTGTAGCGATGTGAGTGAAGTTTGTCATTAAAAGAGTCATCCGCTTGGAGTGACATCAACTTGCATTCTATATACCCAAGCATCTCGAGGTTACTTGGGTATAAGCTCTGAGGTATAATGCCGCCAAATTCATGGGAAACCAGATGTCATGCAATATACATTGATAGAAAAAGGTGAAGTCCAATTAGATGAGTCTTCACTTTTTATTGAAGGCGCGGTACTCGCAGCCAACTTAACGACGAAACCTTTAGCTCCAGAAACTTGGCTAGAGCCGCTATTAGGTGAGGGTTTTAAAGCGATTCAACCAGCAGTAGAAGAACAGATTCACAAGCAGCACAACTATATCCTGCGTAATGAATACTCGATTCTAGAGTTAACAGATAGCAATACAGAGCAGCTAGCAGACTTTGCAGAAGGCTTTATGTCTGTATGGACAACCATTGAGGAACAATGGCATGACGTTGCGCTTAATGATGGCTTAGAGCGCATGCTGCAAGCATTATTGACGACAATGATGTTGGCGATTGATGAAGAGCAAACACAGCAACAAATGCGTGATGCTGGCATCGTAACACCGCCTGCGCTTTCTGATTTTGTGGACCAGCTTGACTTGATGATCAATGAAGTCGCATTAGGCGCTGATGAGCTGATGGTCGGTAAAAAGTCGAAGAGCTTAAATCCATTCAAAGGTGTAGGCCGTAATGATGCATGCCCATGTGAGAGTGGTAAGAAATTTAAGCAGTGCTGTGGGAAGTAGATTTCACTCGCTGACTTGACGTGAAAAAGCCGACCTGAGGTCGGCTTTTTCATAACTATCGCCTGGTTATTGAACCGTGTTATTGGATCGGGTTCTTTCTTTTTGGGCTTACAAATTGAGCAATAAGAACGAAAGCAAAAGCGATCAAGTTACCGGCAAAAATAACCACGAGCCATTGTGGCATCGATAATCCAAAGAATTGCCATACGATTTTTGCACAATCACCATACGCTTCAAACATCCATGGTGCCCATTGATTTAATGGCGCCCAGCTTGGGAACGTAACAAAGAGATCGCATGTAGCAAACGGCGATGGATTAAATTGGTAATCGACATGCTGCATTGCCAGCATTAAACCCTTATATGCACTTGCTCCCCAAGCTGCAAGCGCAATCCAACGCGTTATTGGGTTGTTTGGTGCAATAAGGCCGAGCATTGCAGCTGCCCCAATACCTAGCATGGCTACGCGTTCATAAATACACATAACACAAGGGGCGAGCATCATAACGTGCTGGAAAAATAGGGCACAGGCTTCAAAGAAGACAATAGCAAGAAGAAGTAGAAGCCAAGATAAGCGTCCCTTCGAAAACTGGTTTAGTGATGCGAAAATAGTCACGGGTTTCAATCCTGTCTGAAATATAAAAAAGCTCTGATTACTCAGAGCTTTTTAACGTGGATAAGTTTCCTAATCAACTCATATTTTTAGTGTCCACCTGACACAACGGGTGCTAGATCACCACTACTAGGCACAATCCAACCAGCATCGTAGAAGAATGCGGTTGCAGGTTCTAGGAAGAACATGATGCCCATCAAACCTACAAGAGCAAGTACGATAGTGTATGGCAATGCCATGACAACCATGCGGCCGTATGATAGACGAATCAATGGTGCCAGTGCAGATGTTAGCAAGAATAGGAAGGCTGCTTGACCGTTTGGAGTCGCAACAGAAGGTAGGTTAGTACCTGTGTTGATTGCTACTGCAAGTAGGTCGAATTGTTCACGGGTGATTTGACCGTCGATCAATGCCGCTTTCACTTCATTGATGTAGACTGTCCCTACGAATACGTTATCCGATACCATCGACAATAGACCGTTTGCGACATAGAACAACGCAAGTTGCGTACCTTTGTCTTCAACGGCGAGAACCGCGTCGATAACAGGTTTAAACAACTCTTGGTCAATGATAACGGCTACAATCGCGAAGAATACCGCTAGTAGTGCCGTGAATGGCAGGGCCTCTTCAAAAGCTTTACCCATTGAGTGTTCTTCAATCACACCCGTGAACGAAGTCGCGAGGATAATTACCGAAAGGCCAATCAGACCAACTGCTGCCAAGTGTAGTGCAAGTGCTGCAATTAACCACACGGCAATAAGACCTTGAATCCAAAGTTTAGCGACGTCTTGATTTGTACGTGTTTTGCGTTCTTCTCGGTCGAAATCAACAAGGATTTGACGAACGTTATCAGGCAGTTGTGCACCGTAACCACAAATTTTCAGCTTCTCTACAACTGCACAAGTGATCAAACCGCAGAAGAAGACTGGAAGTGTTACCGGTGCCATGCGAATCAAGAACTCACCAAAGAACCAACCAGCTTGGTCAGCAATGATTAAGTTTTGTGGTTCGCCAACCATCGTCGTTACGCCACCTAGTGCGGTACCTACACCAGCATGCATAAGCAGTGAACGTAAGAAAGCACGGTAGTTTTCTAGGTCGTCACGAGTTAGCTCAGTGATGGTGTCATCTTGAGTATGATCGTGGTCGCCAATTGGGTTTCCTGAAGCCACTTTGTGGTAAATCGAGTAGAAACCAACGGCAACGCTGATAACAACTGCGATTACGGTCAGCGCATCCAAGAATGCTGACAAAAACGCGGCAGCGAAACAGAATGCGAGCGAAAGTAACGTTTTAGAACGGATACCAAGCAGGATCTTCGTAAAAATGAACAGCAGAAGCTGTTTCATGAAGTAGATACCCGCAACCATGAATACCAATAGTAGAAGTACTTCGATATTGGCAACTAGCTCATGCTTCACCTGGGCAGGGCTAGTCATACCGATAGCAACCGCTTCTATTGCGAGGAGGCCTCCGGGTTGAAGTGGGTAACACTTCAGCGCCATTGCTAATGTGAAAATAAATTCCGCTACTAGCAACCAACCTGCAACAAATGGGTCAATTAAGAAGAAAACAATCGGGTTAATAATTAGGAAGGCTATAATGGCAACTTTGTACCAATCAGGCGCTTTACCAAGGAAGTTCTTGATAAAGGCATTTCCGAGCGACATCGGCATGATAATTCTCTTTATAACAAAATTATGAATAGACACTACAATAGTGCTTAAGTATCTGTTTGTTAGACTTATTATTTAGTCTTTTAAAACAATAACTTAGAAAAACAACAATCCATTGTCTTACTGTAGTCTTGCCAAGTTACTTCCCCTGAACTTAAGCACCGCTCACTTTCGACCGCAACTCTACACCTCGGCATTTTATAGTCAATAACAAAACGTGATGCTTCCGACTAAAACTGCTTTTTATTTGTAATAACGCGATCAAAACGGCGTTACTATACCACGAAAAGCTTAAAAAAAATCACCTTGGAATTTAAAACGAAGTCAATTACGAGAAAAGAGCAATTAAGAAAGAATATTAATCGTAAAACACAAATTTATTTTGCATATTTTGAGCAGAAAAATGTGACGAGGTAGGCTTTATTTTATATGACTTTATGACTGCTGTATTTTATACAGAATATGACTTTTGCGCCTTTGGTTCCAAGTGGTTGGTATTTTAAATTGAAGATATATGTAGAGTATTAACTCTATATTGAGAAATCGTTTCATTTATTGATCGTTAATTTTCGCTAATCGTTAAGTAGTGGTATGATGAGTGGTATCGACCCTTAGAAATCAATATTGGATAAAAACAGAATGGTCATTAAGGCTAAGAGCCCTGCGGGTTTCGCAGAAAAATACATAATCGAGAGCATTTGGAACGGCCGTTTTCCTCCTGGCTCAATTTTACCCGCTGAACGTGAACTATCTGAACTGATCGGGGTTACTCGAACTACACTACGTGAAGTATTGCAACGTCTTGCTCGTGATGGATGGTTGACTATCCAGCATGGTAAACCAACCAAAGTGAACCAATTCATGGAGACTTCTGGTCTGCATATCTTGGACACGCTAATGACGTTAGATGTTGATAACGCGACAAACATCGTTGAAGATTTGCTTGCGGCACGTACGAATATCAGTCCAATTTTTATGCGCTATGCATTCAAAGCAAACAAAGAGGCGTCTGAGCGTACAATCCAGAACGTAATTGAATCTTGTGAAGCACTTGTTAGCGCACCTTCTTGGGATGACTTTATTGCCGCGTCTCCATATGCAGACAAAATCCTGCAAAGTGTCAAAGAAGACAACGAAAAAGATGAAGCAAAACGCCAACAGATTCTGATTGCTAAGACGTTCAACTTCTATGACTACATGCTGTTTCAACGCCTTGCATTCCATTCTGGCAACCAAATTTACGGCTTGATTTTTAACGGTTTGAGAAAGCTTTATGATCGTGTAGGCAGCTACTACTTCTCGAACCCAGCATCACGTGATCTGGCATTGAGATTCTACCGTCAGTTGTTTGAAACCTGTGAAACAGGTCAGCGTGATCAGCTACCGATTTTGATTCGTCATTACGGTATGGAAAGTGCACAGATCTGGAATGAGATGAAGCTGCAACTTCCAACCAACTTCACTGAAGACGACAGCTAAGCTTCAACTTAACGACGTTTTCAAGAATAAAGAAACCGCAGTCACTCGACTGCGGTTTTTTATTTTAACTACTAGGCTAAAGATAACTTTGGTAGCGGTTGATACAGGACTTCAATAATATCTGACAGAATGTGGTCGTAAGTGTTAAATATGGTCAAAGATAAATCCGAAGTAATATCATACAACTTCTCTACTTTAAGCGTGTTGATATCCCCATCAATGTATTCGTTGAGTGCCTGTATGGAACTTACTGATGTAGGAGAGGCAAGGCTCAAAGGGCTGATAACCACAAGCTGATTAAGCCTTCTTATCATTACTGACGCATAATTGCGCATTCGTTCAGGACCGCCGCGATCTTCCATATCTTGGATACTGATCCGTAACTGAGTTAATGTTTCTAAGCTGTCGATGACAGTTT
Organism: Vibrio sp. MOR3; assembly: GCF_001557775.1. NCBI lineage: Bacteria > Pseudomonadati > Pseudomonadota > Gammaproteobacteria > Vibrionales > Vibrionaceae > Vibrio > Vibrio sp. MOR3. The sequence continues at coordinate 197,590 of NZ_LNRD01000009.1, forward strand.
GCCAATTCATGTGATATTCGTCATTAAGTTCATCTCTTTGAGCGATAGCCAACCACGCAATGGTCACTTCATCCATCAGGAACAAACAGTGACGAATTAACCGGCCATGTTCCATCTGATTACGTGCTACAGAGTTATCCTCCCACTGCTCCATCAGTTTATCGATTTTGATTTGCAGCACGCGATACATGGGTTTGTTCTCGAAGTGTGACGTATCAAGTAATAGGTGTAACTTATTGCTCAACTCACGATGGACGTGTTCTATCTCATTTTCGTGGTTTTGATGATATTGGAGAGAGTGGTGAGTCATTGCTCGATGACGCCGTAATAGGTAGACAACATCACGCAATAAACTGAGTAGCTGGTATCTACGAGCACGTTGCTTCTCGCGCTTCGCAGCCAAGTGATAAATCCCCGCCAGAATGGCAATTGAAATGAAAGTTGAAATCAAAACAAACATAACCAACTCCTTGTTAGTGCTTTTGACCTAGCAAGTAAGTAGGAGCAGTTTTAATGCCAATAATTAAAGTCAATAAAAACAGGGTGTTATGAGTTTTGATTAAAATCAGGCGTACAAATTTGGTGCGTACTCTCACCAAAAGTGTGAATTTGGTCAAAAAAAAATCCCCGCCGAATTGGCAGGGATTTTTAAGCAATACGATAACGTAATGAATTACATTACACGCATACCTGGCTGAGCACCTTCGTGTGGCTCAAGGATCCATAGGTCGCTGCCGCCAGGGCCCGCTGCTAGGATCATGCCTTCAGACATACCAAACTTCATCTTACGAGGTTTTAGGTTCGCTACCATTACGGTTAGCTTGCCTTCTAGCTCTTCAGGTTTGTAAGCTGACTTGATGCCAGAGAATACTTGGCGAGTCTCACCACCGATGTCCAGTTGGAACTTCAGTAGCTTGTTTGCTTTTGGCACTTCTTCACACGAGATGATGCGCGCGATACGCATATCAACGGCTGCGAAAGCATCAAACTCAATCTCTTCAGCGATAGGATCTTTGTCTAGCTCAGTTTGGCTTGCTTTTTCTTTCTCAGCTTCAGCTTTCTCTTTTGCTGCTATTTCTGCCGCTGCATCTTCTTTAGAAGACTCAATCATCGCTTCCACTTTCTTAGGATCAATTCGGTTAAATAACGCTTTGAACTTAGTGATCTCGTGATCAGTTAGCGGAGTAGCAACGCCTTCCCACGTTAGCTCTTCGTTTAGGAAAGCTTCAGTGCGAGCCGCAAGCTCAGGCATCACTGGTTTCAGGTAAGCCATTAGTACGCGGAATAGGTTGATACCTACAGAAGAAACTTCTTGAAGCTCTTTCTCTTTACCTTCTTCTTTTGCAAGAACCCAAGGTGCTTTCTCATCGATGTACTGGTTCGCTTTGTCTGCTAGCGCTGTGATTTCACGGATAGCACGGCTGAATTCACGAGTTTCGTACAGCTCACCGATACGCTCAGCAGCTGCAACAAATTCGTTGTAAAGCTCTGGTTCCGCAAATTCAGCAGATAGCTTGCCTTCAAAGCGCTTAGTGATGAAACCTGCGTTACGAGAAGCTAGGTTAACAATCTTGTTTACTACGTCAGCGTTTACACGTTGAGTGAAGTCTTCAAGGTTAAGGTCAAGGTCGTCGATACGGCTATTTAGTTTCGCTGCGTAGTAGTAACGTAGACACTCAGGGTCTAGGTGGTTTAGGTACGTGCTCGCTTTGATGAATGTGCCTTTAGACTTAGACATCTTAGCGCCGTTTACTGTTACGTAGCCGTGTACGAATACGTTGTTTGGCTTACGGAAACCAGAACCTTCTAGCATTGCTGGCCAGAATAGGCTGTGGAAGTAAACGATGTCTTTACCTATGAAGTGGTAAAGCTCAGCAGTGCTGTCTTTCTTCCAGTATTCGTTGAAGTCTAGGTCATCACGCTTGTCACATAGGTTCTTGAATGAACCCATGTAGCCGATAGGTGCATCTAGCCATACGTAGAAGAACTTGTCTTTTTCACCAGGAATTTCGAAACCGAAGTAAGGCGCATCACGAGAGATATCCCACTGTTGCAGACCAGACTCGAACCATTCTTGCATTTTGTTTGCTGTTTCAGCTTGCAGTGAGCCAGAGCGTGTCCACTCTTTTAGCATGCTTTCGAACTGAGGTAGGTCGAAGAAGAAATGCTCAGAGTCTTTCATTACTGGAGTTGCGCCAGATACTGCTGATTTTGGGTTAATCAGTTCAGTTGGGCTGTACGTCTCACCACAGTTATCACAGTTGTCGCCATATTGGTCTTCTGACTTACACTTAGGGCAAGTACCTTTAACGAAGCGATCTGGTAGGAACATTTCCTTCTCAGGATCGAACAACTGAGAAATAGTACGGCTAGAGATAAAACCGTTTTTCTTCAGCTCAAGGTAGATGTGAGAAGCCAGTTCACGGTTCTCTTCTGAGTGTGTGCTGTGGTAGTTATCAAAGCTAATATCAAAGCCAGCGAAGTCTTTTTGATGCTCTTCGCTCACTGCAGCGATCATCTCTTCTGGCGTAATACCCATCTGTTGTGCTTTTAGCATGATTGGCGTGCCGTGAGCATCGTCAGCACAGATGAAGTTTACAGTGTTGCCACGCAGGCGTTGGTAGCGAACCCAGATGTCAGCTTGAATGTGCTCAAGCATGTGACCTAGGTGAATCGAACCATTAGCGTACGGAAGGGCACAAGTTACCAGCAGTTTTCTTGGATCGTTTGCCATACTTAATAATCGCTTTTTGATAGGTATAAAAAATAGAGACTAATACTACCCCATGAGTTCCCTAACGCCAAGGCATCAAACCATGGATTGCCTTAGTTTTTTTGGGGTTCTGAATCTCGCCGCTGGGTGCTACGATTAGATGCATAAAGGAGGCCTCATGCATCAGTTCACTTCAAAACAAGATTTTTGTCATTGGCTTAACCAGTTTCAACATCCGCAGTTGGTGGAAAACTGGGCAGATATTAATGGTATGGTTGCGATCCCCGTGCAAGGTGGTATTCAAATTACCCTGCCGTTTGCGAGCAACGAACTCCAAGTTGCGTTGAGCCATTGGGTTAAAGAGCAACAAGCATCGGGTGATGTTCCAGCGTTCGATTTTCAAATCGAGTTGAATATCAAAGCGCTTGAGACGCAAGTTACCAATGCCGTTAAAGGCGTGAAAAACATTATCGCAGTTAGCTCAGCAAAGGGAGGCGTGGGTAAATCGACAACGGCTGTCAACCTTGCTTTAGCCATTGCACAGTCGGGGGCGAAAATTGGCTTGTTAGATGCTGATATCTATGGCCCATCGGTTCCTATGATGCTAGGTCAAGAAGACGCAAAACCAGAAGTTCGCGATGCGAAATGGATGGAGCCTATTTTCGCACATGGTATCTATACTCATTCTATCGGTTACTTAGTGGATAAGTCGGAAGCGGCCATTTGGCGCGGCCCGATGGCCTCTAAAGCGCTTTCACAGTTGCTGACGGAAACCGATTGGCCAGAGCTTGATTACTTGGTGATTGATATGCCACCTGGTACGGGTGATATTCAATTAACGTTGTCACAGCAGATTCCAGTAACAGGTACTGTGCTTGTTACGACACCACAAGATCTTGCATTAGCGGATGTTCGTAAAGGGGCGGCGATGTTCCATAAAGTGAACGTCCAAGTTGTCGGTGTAGTTGAGAACATGAGTTATCACATTTGTGGTCAGTGTGGTGCGGTCGAGCACATTTTTGGTACTGGCGGAGCTGAAAAAATGTCGCAAGAGTTTGGCTTAGCCTTACTGGGTCAAATCCCATTGCACATTTCAATGCGGGAAGACATTGATTTGGGCACTCCAACGGTCGCAAGACGTCCGGAGAGTGAGCATGCTGGCTACTACAAGCAATTGGCCGATCGTGTTTGTAGCATCATGTATTGGCAAGGAAAGACCAAGCCAGATGCAATCAGTTTTACAATGGTAAACTAAGTTCTTAAACAGTACTGGTTGAAAACTGTTCGTTTTATCGTTTGCCTAGAGGTTGATCCTCTAGGTAGACAGAAACTTATAACGAAACTCTAATTCCAGCTAGTAACTATGGGGTGAACTCCCTATAATCACGCAGTTTATCTTTTTATGTGACTAGAAAATCATCATCGGGTGCAAACTAATGTCTGATAATAATCAATGCGTCATCGTAGGTATTGCTGGCGCTTCTGCTTCTGGAAAAAGTCTGATCGCGAGCACGATTTACAATGAGCTTCGCGAGAAAGTGGGCGATCATCAAATCGGTGTCATCACGGAAGATTGCTACTACAACGACCAAAGCCAACTAAGCATGGAAGAGCGTGTAAAGACTAACTACGATCACCCGAGCGCGTTAGACCACGACCTACTTTGTGAACACTTGGAAAAATTGGTGCGTGGCGAAGCCGTAGAAGTGCCTGAGTACAGCTACACTGAGCACACTCGTACAAGTAACACCACACCAATGACTCCTAAAAAGGTAATCATTTTAGAAGGCATCTTGCTGCTAACGGACCCACGCCTGCGTAACCTAATGCACGCAACTGTGTTTATGGATACGCCTTTGGATATTTGTCTACTTCGTCGTGTTAAGCGTGACGTTGAAGAACGCGGTCGTACAATGGACTCTGTTCTTAAGCAATACCAACAAACTGTTCGTCCGATGTTCATGCAATTTATTGAACCTTCAAAGCAATACGCAGATATCATCGTTCCTCGTGGTGGTAAAAACCGTATCGCAATCGACGTTCTTAAAGCGCACATTGCAAAACTTCTGAAAGCTTAAGCCTTTAGACGGCTATATCGCTTTATTTTTGTGATAAGAAGTGGCACCTTAGGTGCCACTTCTTTTTTTTGTTTTTAAATTAGTCAGTTGCAGATAAAAATTGGATGTTTTTCACGCTTTTGCGGAACTGTCTGCGATAAGTGGCGTCAGCTATTATAATTTTAAAAACACACGAGCAAGGAAAAAGTGAATGAAGAAACTGCTCTTAATTATCGCCATACCTGTTGTGGCAATTTTGGCCGTTGTTTTAGCATTAATTATTTTCGTCAATCCGAATCAATTTAAACCCCTTATTGTGGAACAAGCGCAGAAGCAAACGGGTTTAGAGTTGGTGATTGAAGGCGATATCAGTTGGCAGTTTTTCCCATCGATTGGTTTCGAACTGGGACGCACCGAGCTGCGCAATCCTCAAGGTTTTAGCCAACCAAACTTATTCAAAGTCGACGCCGTCGGGGTGGATGTTTCAGTTACGCCTCTGTTGAGCAAACAATTAGAAATTGGCAATGTCACACTGGATGGCGCTGAGTTCTATTTAGAAACCTTGAAAGATGGCAGCAAAAATATTGATGCCCTTACCAAGGCGCAAACTCAACAAGCTGAGCAAACAACGGATACTACGTCGGAGCAGGAGAGTGCAACACAAGGTTCTGGTTCCGATTGGACAATCAATCTTGCAGGAGTCACCATCTCAAATGGTTATGTTGAAATCCAAGACAAGCAAGCAGACAGCCATATTAAGCTTTCTGATATCTCTTTAAATCTCTCCCAGTTTGCTTTTGATAACTGGACCACCGCAGATTTTGGTGTGAAAGGTGAGATGAATGAGCAGAAGTTTACCGCCCAAGGTAAAGCTGACTTTAAGTTGGCGAAAGGTCTTGCAAACTATGCTCTGAAAGACATTAACTTTGATGCGACTTATGCGGATGCGACAAACAAGATTGATTCGGCAACTATCGGTCTGGACACTTTTGAGTTCGATAAGGCCAATAACCTAAGCTATGCGCTCAAAGGCGAAGCGGGTGGCATGAAACTCGATATGAAAGGCGGCGGTGAGCTGAACGTTGATAAGGCGATTAGCAAAGTGCAATTAAACAAGTTGACGCTCAACTCAACTTTTGAGGGGGATACGCTGCCGCAATCACCAATGAAAGTGGATATGGCTTCGGATCTTTCGTTTGACCTAACTAAGAGTCACCTGAGCTTTGTGTTGGAGAAGCTAACGGCGAACGCCATTGCACTTGATGGTAAAGCGGATGTCACTCTGGGGGATATTCCTAAGGTACGCTTTGCTGTGCACAGCCCTAATATCGATTTAGATGAATTTTTGGGCTTGAATAATCAAGCTCCTGCGGGTGATAAACCAGCATCTGGTGGTAGCAAAGCACCAGCAGGACCAGAAGTTGAACCGGACCTGTCTGCATTGAAAACGTTAGACGTGAAAGGCGATATCACGATCGATAAATTCAAAGCGGCGAATGCAAAGATGGAAGCCGTAAAAGCAAGCTTCTCTATCAATCGTGGTGTGTTTGATCTGAACTCGTTCACCTCTAAGCTATATCAAGGTACGATTTCTGCAACAGCTAAGTTGGATGCTCGTAAATCACCTGCGACTTATACGGCTAAGAAGTCGATCAAAGGTATTCATGTTCAACCGCTACTTATTGATGTAGCGAACAACGATATGCTTGAAGGAACAGGTAATATTGACGTTAATGTGAAGGGCAGCAGCCTCACTCCAACAGGCATCAAAAAGAACTTAGTTGGTACTATCGCGATTAACTTTACCGATGGTGCAGTTAACGGCATTAACGTTGCTCACTTGATTCGTGAAAACTACGCACGTTTCAAAGGACAGAGCTTAGACGGCACAGATGAAGTGAAGAAAACCGACTTCAGTGCTATGACAGCAACATTGAAACTGAATAAAGGTGTCGTTTCAACGGATAACATGAAAGCCCAATCACCGTTATTGCGTGTGCGCGGTAAAGGTAAAGCCAACTATCTGAATGAAACCGTCGATTTTACGATCAGTACCTCAGTGGTTGGTTCTTTAGAAGGGCAAGGTGGTAAGAACATCGATGAACTTAAAGACATTACCATTCCTATCAATGTATCTGGAAAATGGGCAGAGCCTAAATTCAAACTGGTCTTTGATGATGTGTTAAAACAAAAAGCGCAGAAAGAAATTGATCGTGGTGTAGAGAAGCTAACGGACAAGATCAAAGATGAGAAGACCAAAGAAGCCGTTGATGGCCTATTGAAAGGCTTGTTCAATTAACTGCGGTCTAAATCTAAAAGAAAAAAGGGTTGGCAATACGCCAACCCTTTTTTATTAATTATTGCACGATGAATAGATTACCAATCCACACCTTTTAAAGCTTTTACGCCAGATTCAAAAGCGTGTTTGACGTTCTTTACTTCCGATACTGTATCGGCCATTTCAATCAGAGTGCGGTGTGCTCCGCGGCCAGTGATCACGACAGACTGCATTTTAGGACGGTTGTTTAGGGCTTCTACGACCTCATCCAAGTCTATGTACCCATAGCTCACCATGTAAGTTAATTCGTCAAACAGAATCACATCGATCGATTCGTCTTTAAGCATACGCTTACATTCTTGCCAAACTAACTGAGCAGCATCTGTATCCGCCGTTTTATTCTGTGTTTCCCATGTAAAACCCGTGGCCATCACTTGGAATTCTACCCCAAGTTTTTCAAGTAGATTACGCTCGCCGTTGTCCCAAGTACCTTTAATAAATTGAGCAACGGAACAATTCAAACCGTGACCAACTGCACGAGCGATTGTTCCGAAGCCCGAAGTTGACTTCCCTTTACCGTTACCTGTGATAACCAGTAGCAAGCCTTTTTCCTCTTGAGCCGCAGCAATTTTTGCGTCTACCTGTTCTTTTACTTTTTGTTGGCGAGCCTTATGGCGTGCTTCTTTGTTTTCTTCGATAGACATATTACTTCCTCAATTCCTTGTCGTGCCTTGCCCAAGCTGACTTGGGTTCATTGGATTATCTCGCTATGATAGACCAACACATCGTGAAGAAAAACCATCGATAATTCAGGGAATAAAATGAAGAAAATACTCGTTGTTTGTATGGGAAATATTTGTCGCTCTCCAACTGGAGAGGCGGTACTGAGAGCGAAAGCCGAAAAGCTTGGTGTGGATGTCGAAATTGACTCGGCTGGCACAATTGGTTACCACGCAGGTAATTCACCAGATGCACGCTCTATGCAAGCCGGTAAGCAACGAGGCTATTCTTTTAAAGGAATACGTTCACGTCAGGTAAAGGTTGAGGATTTTGGAGAGTTTGATCTTGTACTCGCAGCAGACAAGGCGAATCTTGCGGATCTTCTGGATATTTGCCCGGTAGAGCATCGCCATAAAGTCTCGCTATTTTTTAGCCATTCGGACTCCAAATACGATGAAATTCCTGACCCATATTACGGTGGAGAAAGGGGGTTTGAATTGGTATTAGATTTGATTGAAGAAGCTTCAGAAGCGATTTTGAACAAGCTATAAATGTAAATAACAGATAACAAAAAGGGACGAGTATGACTCATCCCTTTTTCGCTTTCTAAAGAACTATACCTGAACAATCTAATTTGGGATTAACCCGCTAGAATGTCTGTTGCTACTTTATAGCTTGGATCTTCTTTCACATTGATTTCAACCAAGCTACCAGCTTTATCAAGAAGCTTGCGGCAGTCTGGGCTCAAGTGACGTAGGTGAAGTGTTTTACCTAGTGCAGCGTAGCGCTCTGCCAAAGTTTCAATCGCTTCGATTGCGGAGTGATCTGTTACGCGAGAGTCAGCGAAGTCAACGATAATATCTTTTGGATCGCCGTGCGCGTTAAACAGTTCTAGGAAGTTTGCCGCTGAGCCGAAGAAGATAGGGCCATGGATTTTATATTCTTTAGAGCCTTCTTCATTCAAACGAGTGTCTGCGTAGATGTGTTTTGCGTGCTGCCATGCAAACATCAGCGCTGATGCAATAACACCGACAGCAACGGCGACCGCAAGGTCAGTCAGCACCGTAACGACAGTTACTAGAACGATAACGAAGAAGTCTTGTTTAGGTACACGACGTGCAAGCTTGAAGGTCGCCCATTCAAATGTGCCGATTACAACCATGAACATCACACCGACTAGCGCAGCTAGAGGGATCATTTCGATAAGCGATGATGCAAATAGGATAAAGATCAGAAGTGCACTTGCTGCAACGATGCCAGAAAGTCGACCACGACCACCTGAATTTACGTTGATCATTGATTGACCAATCATTGCACAGCCACCCATCGCACCAAATACTGAACACGTCATGTTTGCCATGCCTTGACCGATACATTCACGGTTCGATTGACCGCGAGTATTCGTCATTTCATCTAGAACAGTCAGCGTCAACAGAGACTCAATCAGACCGATAGCTGCAAGGATGATTGCGTACGGCAGAATGATTTGTAGTGTTTCAAGTGTCAATGGTACCGCTGGAATGGAGAATGTAGGGAGAGAGCCCGCCAAAGTCGCTGCTTCGTCACCAGACATAGTACGTAGGAAGTCTACTACTGTGCGAGTTTCCAGATCCAAACCAACAACAAGCGCTGTCACTGTCACGATCGCAACAAGCGAAGATGGCACAGCTGTGGTGATCTTAGGTAGGAAGTGGATGATGCCCATCGTCAAAGCAACCAAACCTAGCATAAGGAACATTTGGTCCTGTGGTAACCAAGTTAGCATACCGTTGATATCAGGCGCTTTAAACTGACCTAACTGTGCTAGGAAGATAACAATAGCTAGACCGTTTACAAAACCAATCATTACTGGATGTGGAACGATACGGATGAATTTACCTAGTTTGAATAAACCAGCGGCAATCTGAAGAATACCCGCCAGCATAATCGCGGCAAATAGATATTGCACGCCGTGGGTTGCAACTAGCGATACCATTACCACTGCCATTGCACCGGTCGCACCTGAAATCATGCCAGGACGGCCACCAAAGATAGAGGTGATAAGGCCTACAATGAATGCAGCATATAGACCGACCATTGGATCTACACCTGCAACGAAGGCGAATGCTACTGCTTCAGGAACCAGCGCAAGCGCAACGGTTAAGCCTGAAAGCACATCATTTTTTACGGAGTGCTTAGAAAATTGAGGAAATTCGAACATGGTTTGTATTGAGTTCTCTTGGCGATGAATTTCTCTCGACACATATTCATATTTGCACAAGTACTGATAGGTGAAGTGTTAGCCACTTCGATCAGCACAAACCGTAGTAAAAAAAGAGCAGCATCAGAATGGTGTCGAAAACTTGAGTCGGCGAATGCTACCGAAAAGTGTGATTAAGTTCAAGAATGATAGGGATAATGACCGACAAATGTGATCAGTCGTTGATATTAATATGAACAATTTCAGTTAACACGATAAGTAACAAAAAAGGCTGCCAAATGGCAGCCTTTTATTTAGCTTTAAGCTATGACAGTTTTAAACTTAGTTAAAGTTCGGTTTTGTCATTGCCGCTGTTGCACTATTTGTTGCTACTTGGCTACCAGCGCCTTTCGACGTGTAACGTTCAGCTTTAAGTGGTGCTGCGGTAACAGAAATTTCGCGAATTTCTTGAGGGCCCGGTGCTTTCGTCATTGGTGCGCTAGCTTGTGGTTTAGCTATAACTTTGATGACTTCTGCTTTTGGCTCTGCTGTTACTGCTGGTGTTTCGATTGCAACGGCAACTTCTTCTGCTGCTTCTTCAATCGCTTCTACCACAGGTGCTGCTTCTACAACGGTTTCTGTTGCGTCAACCACTGGAGTTTCAACAGCCTCAACGACTTCAACAACTGGAGCTTGTTCAGCCACGACTGGTGCTTCAACAACAACCGTTTCTACAACTGGTGTTTCAGTTTTTGCTTCAACAATCTCTTGAACTTTCGGTTCAACAGCTGGTGCTTCAGTAACAACAGGTTGTTCACGACGAATGATAACTTTACCCATCGCCATTTCTGGACAAGCAAAACCACCTTGCATTGCTGGTACCGCTGATGTTGCAATAACGGTTTCTTCCTGAACTCGCTCTTCCTTCTTAGGCGCTGGTTTTGGAATGTAACGTGGCATTACTTTACCCATTGCCATCTCTGGAGAGGCTACACCACCTTTACGTAGGCGGAATGGGTTAGGGCGGCGATCACGACCACGACGACGACGTTGACCACTTGCACGTAGGTGACGTGGAGAACGACGGTTACGACGTTGCTTCGACTCTGCCTTGTTGTCTTGTTGTGCTTCTGCTGCTGCCTCTACTGGCTTTTCAACTGGCGCTTCAACAGGTTCAACGGCTTTTACAGTTTCAACTGCTTGCTCGGCGGCTTGTTGGTCCTTCACACGAACAGATTTGTTCAGTTTGCGACGTTGACGACGCTCTTTCACTTTTTCTGCTTTCGCGTTTGGCTTCGCTTTGTTTTCTTCAGGCTTCGCCTCTGAACCAGTACGAGCTTCGGCAGCTAGTTGTAAACCTTTTTCCGCAACTTTAGCGTTTGCCTTTTGCTCTTGAGTTTTTTCAGCTTGTTGAGCTTTTGGCTTGCGCTTTTGGTTACGGTTTTGCGGTTTATTAGACTGCTGCTGTGTTTCGTTCTGCTCTGTTGACTGCTCTTCACGTGGTTTACGACGACGTTTGTTGTCGCGGTTGCCATCACGGTTATCTCTGTCACCACGATTCTCACGGTTTTCGCCACGCTGATTGTTGCGACGGCGGTCGTTGCGATCACGTTTGTTGCGTTTATTGTCGCGGTTTGGTTTCTTCTCTTCTTGTTTCGGCTCTTCTTTAACTTCTTCAGAACCACCAAATAGGAAGCTACCTAGTGCTTTAAATAGACGGCTGAACAACCCAGGTTTCTCTTCCTGTACCACTTCTTTCTTCTTAGCAGCTGGTGCTGGTTTAGAAGCCGGAGCTGGTGCAGTTTGAGTTGGTGAAGCAAAGCCTTTTAGTACTGGTTCTTCAATACGTTTTGGTTTGATTTCAACTTCAACAGGTTCTTTGCCTTCTGCTTCTTTCATTGCTTCCAATTTCTTAGGAAGTAGGTAAGAAAGCAGGTCAAACTCTTCACCTTCGCGTACACGAATCACTTCGAAGTGTGGCGTTTCCATATCAGAGTTAGGAACAACGGTGATCTTAACTTCTTGGATACGCTCGATGTGGTTTACTGAGCGACGCTTTTCGTTCAAAAGGTAAGAGGCAATCGGAACAGGTACAACGGCAAGAACTTGCGCGGTGTTGTCTTTCAGTGCTTCTTCTTCGATTAAACGAAGGACGGATAGAGCTAGGGATTCATTATCACGAACGACACCTGTACCGCTACAGCGAGGACAGATATGGTGGCTCGCTTCTGCAAGAGAAGGGCTCAAACGTTGACGAGACATTTCTAGAAGGCCAAAGCGAGAAATACGACCAATCTGAACGCGAGCACGGTCTAGGCGAACAGCTTCACGTAGACGGTTTTCAACTTCACGTTGGTGGCGAACTGGTGTCATATCGATAAAGTCGATAACAACCAAACCACCAAGGTCACGTAGACGCAATTGACGAGCAATTTCGTCTGCTGCTTCTAAGTTAGTATTCAATGCTGTTTCTTCGATATCACCACCCTTTGTTGCGCGAGCAGAGTTGATGTCGATAGAAGTTAGCGCTTCTGTTGGGTCGATTACGATAGAACCACCGGATGGTAGACGCACTTCACGTTGGAAAGCCGATTCAATTTGGCTTTCGATTTGGTAGTGGCTAAATAGCGGTACTTCGCCTTCGTATTTTTTAACGCGGCTGATGAAATCTGGGCGTACCAGCTGAATGTGCTCTTTAGCACGTTCGTAGATGGTATTGCTGTCGATTAGAATCTCACCGATATCACGACGTAGGTAGTCACGGATTGCACGAACGATTACGTTACTTTCTTGGTGGATTAGGAATGGAGCAGGGTTAGAATCTGCTGCGCCCTTAATCGCACCCCAGTGGTTAAGTAGTACGTTCAAATCCCACTCAAGTTCTTCTGCACTCTTACCTACACCAGCAGTACGTACGATTAGACCCATACCTTGTGGTAGTTCTAACGTGCTTAAAGCGGCTTTCAGTTGAGTGCGCTCGTCACCTTCGATACGGCGAGAAATACCGCCAGCACGAGGGTTATTAGGCATGAGAACAAGGTAGCTACCCGCAAGAGAAATGAACGTAGTTAGGGCTGCCCCCTTACTACCACGTTCTTCTTTTTCCACTTGCACGATTACTTCTTGACCTTCAGTCAGCACTTCTTTAATGCTTGGGCGACCTTGGTAAGTGTAACCTTCAGGGAAATATTCGCGGGCAATTTCTTTGAGAGGTAGGAAACCGTGACGCTCAGCACCGTAATCAACAAATGCGGCTTCTAAGCTTGGTTCGATACGTGTGATACGTCCTTTGTAGATATTCGCTTTTTTAGATTCATGACCTGGACTCTCGATATCAAGATCGAAAAGTCGCTGGCCATCAACCAGAGCGACACGCAACTCTTCTTTTTGAGTTGCGTTAATTAACATTCTTTTCATTGAAAATTTCTCGTTGTCTTTTCTTTTATATTTCTTTGCAACTTGTCACTGGTTTTTCGCTCTTTCACGGTGCCTGATCCCATGGCTTATATTTTGCAGCCTCCCGGCTGGAAGGGGATGCTCTCGGGCACTTCAGTCATCACAAATTCTTTTGGGTTTCGTTGGAAACGGAAACTTGTGACCCGCTATTCGGGCGGTTGATACTCAACGTGAATATGCGAGGAGTAGAGTGACAAGTGTGTTGAACTCAATGTGTCTTACGCCAATGCTGCACCTGACATTCAACAACCTACTCACATTGCTTGGGGTAAATGATTGGTAATGAACAAAATGTAACCAAACCTTCCTTAGCAGCTGTGAACTATAGCAGCGCAGGTTGATATCAGCAATCTGCTTTAGCGCAAACCATGGAAAAATTGGCGCTAAATTCAATTTTTGTAATTTATAACTGGCTGTTTCATAAGCACTTGAGTCTCGCAAACTGAGAAAGACGAGAAACAAATAGAGAAGTTGATAAAGACTTTTAATAATCTAAACAAAAGCTTGGCGAGTTTTGGGACTATTTATGACTACAAGTGTTTCTTTTGCAGCAAGAATAATGTGAAGTCACACAGATTTGGGTTTACAATAGCGGCCATGAGCGAAATAAGAACACAAGTCCAGTTCGTCGATATCGACGAAGATATGGCGGGTCAACGCATTGATAATTTCTTGCGTAACCAATTAAAAGACATCCCAAAGAGCATGATTTATCGAATTGTGCGCAAGGGCGAAGTACGCGTAAATAAAAAGCGCATTAAAGCAGAGTACAAACTAAAAGCAGGCGATCTTGTTCGTATTCCTCCAGTTACGGTAGAAAAGAAAGAAGACGACGTTGCACCAAGTACGAAGCTAAATAAAGTGGCAGAGTTAGAAGATAAGATCATTTTTGAAGACGATCATCTTTTGATTCTCAACAAGCCATCCGGTACGGCAGTGCACGGTGGAAGTGGTTTGAAGTTTGGTGCGATTGAGGCACTCAGAGCACTGCGTCCACAAGCTCGCTTCCTTGAACTTGTTCATCGCATTGACCGTGATACATCCGGAATCTTACTTGTTGCGAAGAAGCGTTCAGCACTGCGTCACCTGCAAGCACAGTTCCGTGAGAAAACAGTGAAGAAGTTTTACTTCGCGCTTGTGATGGGCGAGTGGAAAAACAGCTGCAAAGTTGTTAATGCGCCACTTCTTAAAAACGAAGTGAACAGTATTGTTCGTGTGAATCCAAACGGTAAGCCGTCTGAGACGCGTTTTAAAGTGTTGGAGAAGTTCGAGCAAGCAACGTTGATTCAAGCCAGCCCAATTACGGGGCGTACTCACCAGATTCGTGTGCATACTCAATACACGGGCCACCCAATTGCATGGGATGACCGCTATGGGGATCGTCGTTTTGATGCGTACACTGGTCAGGTTGGTTTGAACCGTTTGTTCCTACACGCAGCTAACATCAAGTTCCAGCACCCATCGAATGATGAGTGGATGGAAATCAACGCGCCGATGGAAGCGAAATTAGAGAAAGTCTTAGCGGGTTTGCGTAAAAAGTAGAGGTAACAGTATCTACTCCTTCTGGACTGCAAAAAACTATGTAAAAGCCGATGTTAATACATCGGCTTTTTTGATCGTTGAGTTGGATTACAAGGGCGTTCGGAATGCAGCGCTCTAATATTCGGAAGCGCTCCGTTGGAGGGCATGTGAAAGAAGCTAAGTTCTAACTGGAGTTGACAGAATTGGTATGTAGAAAGACAAAATAGAGCTGATTCCTGATTCCTGATTCCTGATTCCTGATTCCTGATTCCCTACAAAATATCTAGCCCTTGTTTTTGCAGCATGTCGATCAAATCAATAAGCGGCAGCCCGACTAACGTATTCGGATCTTTGCCGACTAACTTCTTAAACAGACAAATCCCCATGCCTTCACTCTTAAAACTGCCTGCGCAGTAAAATGGTTCTTCTCTATCGACGTAACGTTCGATTTGTTCTTGGGTTAACGCTCTAAAATGCACTTCAAACGTATCGAAGCCGACCTCAGTATGGTTCGTATTAGTGTTGTGTACAGCAAGGCCAGTATAGAAAGTGATAGTTTTACCGCTTTGAGCTAATAATTGCTTAATGGCGTTTTCTCGGTTCAACGGCTTGCCAACTATATTACCGTCAATAACACAGACTTGGTCACTGCCTATCACTAAGCTGTTATCGGTTGTGTCACAAGAGGTGGCTTTACTAATTGCGAGCCTTTGCACCAATTCTAAAGGTGTCTCGTTCGGCAAAGGTGTCTCGTCGCTGTTCGGTGACAAGCAAGTAAAAGGCACTGCTAGTTTTTCCAGCAGTTGTTTACGAAAAGGGGAGGTTGAGGCTAAAACCAGTTGGTAATTTTTCATTTTGAATTACAATTCGCACAAGCATTTCCAATAGGATAATCGATCAAAATCGATTCTGGCTAATGCTCTGTATGTTAAGCGTAAAAAAGTACAACTTTTTTGCCTTTTTCTTTGACTAATTTTGATTTGGAAGATAATATTCGCGCCCTATGCAAAAGGTAAAAATACCGCGAACGGTTGATCCGGCGAAGTCCGCACAGAAACGATTAGATTACGATGGCATCATCCAAGCTAGTCTTTTCAAGCGCTTAGCGGAAACAACTGAAGGCGTAAAACGCGACGCAGAAGTCTCATTGTCATTTGATCTTGATGAACAGCGACTTGTTGTTATCTCTGGTAAAGCTAACATCGAAGTCGATTTAGAGTGTCAGCGTTGTAATGAGGTATTCACACATCAGTGTGAAGTTGAATTCCTTTACACTCCTTACTACGGTGAGAAGACGGAAGAGGAAGCACCAGAAATTTATGATTTGGTAGATCTAAATGAGTACGGTGAATTAGACCTTATACAACTAGTTGAAGATGAGTTCATCTTAACATTGCCTCAAATCGCAATGCACGACGAAGCGGATTGTAGCGTTGATTCAAATAACATGGTTTTTGGTGAGATTCCTGAAGAAATTGAGGAAGAAAAACCGAATCCATTCGACGTTTTGAAAAATCTGAAAAAGTAACTGGTGTGGTAGCCGCTTCTTCTTTAGGTTTTTAACCCAATAGTATAGGAGTAGGGTCAATGGCCGTACAGAAAAACCGTAAAACTCGTTCTAAGCGCGGTATGCGTCGTTCACACGATGCGCTAACTACAGCTGCACTATCTGTAGACGCGACTTCTGGTGAAACTCACCTACGCCACAACGTAACTGCTGAAGGTTACTACCGTGGTCAAAAGGTTATCAACAAGTAAGGTTGAACCTTTGCAAAGTATTACCGTTGCACTTGATGCAATGGGCGGGGATTTCGGTCCACGCGTAACAGTGCCTGCCGCCGTGCAGGCACTGTCTCATTTCCCAGAGCTAAAAGTGATTCTTATAGGTGATCAACCTCTGATCACGTCTCAATTATCCCAACTAGGCACCTCGACCAGTTCTCGTTTGAGCATTCTTCATAGCGAGAAAGTGATTTCAAATTCAGAAAAGCCTTCATTAGCATTACGTAACAGCCAAAACAGCTCTATGCGTATGGCTATCGATCTCGTTTCTGAAAACGGAGCAGATGCATGTGTGAGTGGTGGGAACACCGGTGCCCTTATGGCGCTCTCACGATTTATTCTTAAACTGCTTCCTGGTATTGAGCGTCCTGCTTTAGTTTCCGCATTACCAACCATCAGTGGCAAACGTACTTGGATGTTAGATCTTGGTGCAAATGTGTCGTGCGATGCTGACAGTTTATTTCAGTTTGCTGTAATGGGCAGTGCATTAGCCGAAGAGCATCTTGGCCACCCACCTCGAGTGGCGGTACTGAATATTGGTGCTGAAGAAATTAAAGGAAACGATTTAGTCAAACGCTGTGCAGAAATGCTTTCTCAAACCGACGCAATTAATTTTGTGGGTTATATTGAAGGTAATCAAATTTTGCATGACGTGGCCGATGTCATTGTTTGTGATGGCTTTGTCGGTAACGTATGCTTAAAAGCCAGCGAGGGAACAGCGCAACTCTTTATCGAAAAACTAAAAACCAGCATGATGGCATCAACGATAAAGGGATGGATTGCTAGAAAACTGTTTTCTCGGCTATTTAATGAACTAAAAACACTGAACCCCGACCAGTATAACGGCGCAAGTTTGCTAGGATTGCGCGGCATCGTCATAAAAAGCCATGGAAGTGCGGATGTATCTGCGATTGTCAATGCACTTGGCGAGGCAGTACACGAGGTCAAACGACAAGTACCAAGCCGTATTAGCGATCGTTTGGAAGCGGTTTTACTCGAGAGGCATTATTAGTCTTCATGTATAGCAAAATTTTAGGTACTGGCAGCTACCTGCCATCTCAGGTGCGTACTAACGCAGACCTAGAGAAAATGGTAGATACAAGTGACGAGTGGATCGTAGCTCGTACTGGTATTAAAGAGCGTCGAATTGCAGCTGAAGATGAAACAGTTGCAGATATGGCATTCTACGCAGCTGAAAACGCTATCGATATGGCCGGCATCGACAAAAACGATATCGACCTGATTATCGTTGCTACTACTAGCAGTAGCCATACTTTCCCTTCATCTGCGTGTCAGGTGCAAGGAAAGCTTGGCATTAAAGGTTGTCCTGCATTCGACTTAGCCGCTGCTTGTTCAGGCTTTGTATACGCATTGTCTGTTGCTGATCAACACATCAAATCTGGCATGTGCAAAAATGTGCTTGTGATTGGTGCAGACGCATTGTCGAAAACATGTGATCCAACGGATCGCTCAACTATCATCTTATTTGGTGATGCTGCGGGTGCCGTTGTCCTTGGTGCAAGCGAAGAGCCTGGTATTATCTCTACGCACGTATATTCAGACGGCCAGTTTGGCGATCTATTGAGCCTGCCTGTTCCTGAACGTGGTAAAGATGCGAACAAGTGGCTGCATATGGCTGGAAACGAAGTGTTCAAAGTAGCCGTTACTCAGCTTTCAAGGCTAGTAAAAGACACGCTTGAAGCGAACGACATGCATAAGTCTGAACTAGACTGGCTGGTTCCGCATCAAGCGAACTACCGCATCATTTCAGCGACAGCGAAGAAGCTTTCGATGTCACTAGACCAAGTCGTGATTACACTTGATAAACACGGCAACACATCAGCAGCAACCGTGCCAACAGCACTGGATGAAGCGGTACGTGATGGTCGTATTAAACGTGGTCAAACTCTGCTTCTTGAAGCGTTTGGCGGCGGATTCACTTGGGGCTCAACTCTGGTGAAGTTCTAACTTTCACAAGAATTCAAAATTTAAGATGCGCTGCGGTGCATCTTATTTCTTTTTACTTTGCTTAAAGGAAAACAACATGAGCAAGTTTGCTATCGTATTTCCAGGTCAAGGTTCACAAGCTGTAGGTATGCTTGCTGACCTAGGCGAACAATATGACGTAGTGAAACAAACATTTGCAGAAGCATCTGACGCACTAGGTTACGACCTATGGGCGCTTGTTCAAAATGGACCTGCAGAAGATCTAAACCAAACTTTCCGTACTCAGCCTGCATTACTAGCTTCATCTGTGGCTATCTGGCGTGTATGGCAAGATCTTGGTCTAGAGCAACCAGCAAACCTAGCGGGTCACAGCCTAGGTGAGTATTCAGCGCTTGTGTGTGCTGGTGTGATTGACTTTAAAGAAGCAATCAAACTGGTTGAGCTACGTGGTCGACTGATGCAAGAAGCGGTACCTGCGGGTACTGGTGCAATGTACGCGATTATCGGTTTAGATGACGAAGCCATTGCAAAAGCTTGTGAAGAAGCAGCACAAGGTGACGTCGTTTCTCCAGTAAACTTCAACTCGCCTGGTCAAGTTGTTATTGCAGGTAGCAAAGACGCAGTAGAGCGCGCCGGCGCACTATGTAAAGAAGCAGGCGCTAAACGTGCACTTCCTCTTCCAGTTTCTGTGCCTTCACACTGTGCACTAATGAAACCAGCAGCAGAGAAACTAGCCGTTGCGCTAGAGTCTATTGAATTCAATGCGCCACAGCTTCCAGTAATCAACAACGTTGATGTGGCAGCAGAAACAGATCCTGCAAAAATCAAAGATGCACTTGTTCGCCAGTTACACAGCCCAGTTCGCTGGACTGAGAGCGTGCAGCTAATGAGTGAGCAAGGCGTAGAAAATCTTCTTGAGCTTGGTCCTGGTAAAGTACTTACAGGTCTGACAAAACGTATCGTGAAAACACTAAGCGCAGCAGCTGTTAACGACGTCGCGTCGCTAGAAGCCGCTAAGTAATTTACTCACGATAAGAAAAGGGAAACACAACATGATGAATCTAGAGGGTAAAATTGCCCTAGTGACAGGCGCGAGCCGTGGCATTGGTCGTGCAATTGCTGAACTTCTTGTTGAGCGCGGTGCGACAGTTATCGGTACTGCAACGTCTGAAGGCGGCGCAGCAGCGATCAGCGAATACCTAGGTGAAAATGGCAAAGGCCTTGCACTTAACGTAACTGACGTTGAGTCAATCGAAGCGACACTAAAAAACATCAACGATGAGTTTGGTGCGATTGATATCCTAGTTAACAACGCTGGTATCACGCGTGATAACCTACTTATGCGCATGAAAGATGATGAGTGGAATGACATCATAAATACGAACCTAACGCCTATCTATCGCATGTCTAAAGCGGTTTTACGCGGCATGATGAAAAAACGTGCGGGTCGTATCATCAATGTAGGTTCAGTTGTTGGTACTATGGGTAACGCTGGTCAAACTAACTATGCTGCAGCAAAAGCGGGCGTGATTGGCTTTACTAAGTCGATGGCTCGTGAAGTTGCTTCTCGTGGCGTGACAGTCAATACAGTAGCACCTGGTTTTATTGAAACTGACATGACTAAGGCGCTAAATGATGACCAACGTGCAGCAACGTTGTCAAACGTGCCTGCAGGTCGTCTAGGTGACCCACGTGAAATTGCATCAGCAGTTGTGTTCCTTGCTTCACCTGAAGCGGCTTACATTACTGGTGAAACTTTGCATGTAAATGGTGGCATGTACATGGTTTAATGCACAGTTCGCGCAAAATAAGCTGTTTTACTTTGTGAAAAATAGCCTATAGTTGCTGTTAACTGTCATTAAGTTGTCATGCTCATGCGCAAGATTTGTGCATGATTTAAGTCAAAAATGTATTGAAATTCGGTTAAATTCGCTAATTTTGTGGTTTGACCAGCAAGGACCCCCTTGCAACTTTCAATAGTTCGAATAAACTACGGAATCATCGCATTAGGCGAAATCTGTAAAGGAAAAGAAAAATGAGCAACATCGAAGAACGCGTAAAGAAAATCATTGTTGAACAGCTAGGTGTAGACGAAGCAGAAGTTAAAAACGAAGCTTCATTTGTTGATGATCTAGGTGCTGATTCTCTAGACACTGTAGAGCTAGTTATGGCTCTAGAAGAGGAATTCGACACTGAGATTCCTGACGAAGAAGCTGAGAAAATCACTACTGTTCAAGCTGCAATCGACTACGTAAACAGCGCTCAGTAATTATCTCTCCCAGGCGGTCTCCTAGACCGCCTGTGTTCTTTCTAACTTCTTCTATCCTCTCATAGAAACATTCAATTCCCGGAGAATTATATCGTGTCCAAGCGTCGTGTAGTTGTCACTGGCATGGGTATGTTGTCACCGGTAGGCAACACAGTCGAATCATCTTGGAAAGCCCTGCTAGAAGGTCAAAGTGGTATTGTTAACATCGAACATTTCGATGCAACAAACTTCTCAACTCGTTTTGCAGGTCTTGTAAAAGATTTCGATTGCACAGAGTACATGTCTAAAAAAGATGCGCGTAAAATGGATCTATTCATCCAATACGGCATTGCTGCTGGTATCCAAGCGCTAGATGACTCTGGCTTACAAATTACCGAAGAAAACGCGGCTCGAGTTGGTGTTGCAATCGGCTCAGGTATTGGCGGCCTAGACCTTATCGAAACAGGTCATACAGCACTTGTTGATAAAGGCCCTCGCAAAGTTAGCCCATTTTTTGTTCCTTCGACCATCGTAAACATGGTTGCAGGTAACCTATCTATCATGCGTGGTCTTCGTGGTCCAAACATCGCGATCTCTACAGCATGTACTACTGGTCTTCACAACATTGGCCACGCGGCACGTATGATCGCATACGGTGACGCTGAAGCTATGGTTGCTGGTGGTGCTGAAAAAGCATCTACTCCACTAGGTATGGCTGGTTTTGGTGCAGCAAAAGCGCTTTCTACTCGCAATGACGAACCACAAAAAGCGTCTCGTCCTTGGGATAAAGGCCGTGATGGTTTCGTTCTTGGTGACGGTGCCGGTATTATGGTTCTTGAAGAGTATGAACACGCGAAAGCACGCGGCGCTAAGATTTACGCAGAGCTTGTTGGCTTTGGCATGTCTGGTGACGCTTACCACATGACTTCTCCAAGTGAAGATGGTTCAGGTGGCGCTCTAGCGATGGAAGCAGCAATGCGTGACGCAAACATCACAGGTACTCAAGTTGGTTACGTGAATGCTCACGGTACATCAACGCCTGCGGGTGACGTTGCTGAAATCAAGGGTGTGAAACGTGCTCTTGGTGAAGAAGGCTCTAAGCAAGTACTTGTCTCTTCGACTAAATCGATGACTGGTCACCTACTAGGTGCTGCAGGTTCGGTTGAAGCTATTATTACGGTTCTATCGCTGGTTGACCAAATTGTTCCACCAACGATCAACCTTGATGATCCAGAAGAAGGCTTAGATATCGACCTTGTGCCGCACACAGCGCGTAAAGTTGATATGGAATACGCTATCTGTAATTCGTTCGGCTTCGGCGGAACAAACGGTTCGCTTGTATTCAAAAAATTTGCTGAGTAAAAATCTCTAACACTGTTTAGAGACACGAAACTTGTATTCTAACGGCTCGATGCTTAGCATTGAGCCGTTTTGTTTTATTTGGCGCTCACAAAGCAAGGGTATTTGAATGTTCTGGGTAAATGGACTTCCACAAACGCACGTTTCAGTTAGCGATCGTTCTTTTCAGTATGGCGATGGTTGCTTCACCACTATTTTGACTAAAAAAGGTGAACTGGTTTATTGGCCAGAACATATCGAGCGGCTGGAGGCGTGCTTAAAAACATTACAAATACCTTCTCCAAATTGGTGCACTGTCCATGAATGGGCTACCCAAGCTATTTTGAAAGATGAATTGGCAGGTATCAAAATTCACATCAGCCGTGGTGAAGGTGGGCGAGGGTACAGTCCAAGTGGCATTGAGGGACCTACGGTCAGTGTCTCTAACTTTGCGTTTCCTTCTCGTTATCCTTTTTGGCAAAAAAATGGTGTCCACTTAGGGGTCTGTGAAACCCGCCTTGGTATTCAACCGCTTCTGGCCGGACATAAGCATAATAACCGAATAGAACAAGTTCTCGCCAAAGCAGAAATAGAGGGCTCTGAATTTACCGATGCTGTGACGTTAAATGTGCAAAATCATGTCATTGAAACTACAATGGCAAACCTTTTTTGGGTTAAAGATAATAGTGTGTTTACACCGGATTTGAGTTTATCTGGTGTCGCTGGCGTCCAGCGCCGTAAAGTTCTGGAATATTTAGATGTTATTGGTATTAAAGTGGCAGTAAGTACTTATTCGCTTGCCGAGCTGCTTGAGGCCGATGAGATCTGGGTGTGTAACTCTCTATTAGGTGTTGCTCCTGTTAGGAGTATTACGTCGCAAAACAATAAGACTCTATTTCCAATTGGAAAATTGACACAACGACTTCAAGGGAATCTAAATACGTGATTAAAAAACTGTTTGCTTTTGTTGTACTGATTGCCGTTATTGGTGCAGCTGGTGTTTTTTACGTTGTTTCACAGACTAAGCAATATGTTAACTCGCCAATTCTTATAGAGCAGCCTCAGCTGTTTACCGTAGAAAATGGCACCAGCTTTCACCGAGTGATGCGTGATCTTGTAAAAGACGACATCATAGAAGCTGCTGATTACATTCGTTTAATGCCCCACCTTTACCCAGAGCTTCTTCAGGTGCGAGCAGGCACTTACCAACTTGAGCCTAGTGTGTCGTTGTACGAAACTCTCGAACAACTTAATACTGGCAAAGAGCATCAATTTGCGATTACGTTTGTTGAGGGGAGCCGTTTTTCTGAGTGGGTCGAACAACTGAGTGCTGCGCCATATGTTAAGCATGATATGACAGATTTATCTGAAAAACAGATGGCGGAAAAATTGGGTATTAAACGAGATAAGCTAGAAGGTTTGTTTTTAGCAGAGACGTATCACTACACTGCGGGCGCAAGTGAAAGTCAAATTCTGAAGCGTGCTCATGATAAGTTGAATGCTATTTTGGATGCTCACTGGGGACAACGCCAAGAAAAACTGCCAATCAAAGATAAATATGAAGCATTGATCTTAGCGTCTATCATCGAGAAAGAGACGGCGATTGATTCTGAGCGTGAACGTGTAGCTTCTGTGTTTGTAAACCGTTTGAATAAACGTATGCGCCTACAAACTGACCCGACGGTTATCTATGGTATGGGCGATGCGTATGATGGCAACATCCGGAAGAAAGACTTACGAACACCAACGCCGTACAACACTTACACGATTAATGGCTTGCCGCCAACACCAATTGCCATGGCTGGTGAAGCATCGATTGAAGCGGCTTTAAACCCAGAAAACAGCAACTATCTATATTTCGTAGCAAGTGGAAAGGGCGGACATGTATTTTCGAAATCCCTTGCTGAGCACAATCGTGCTGTACGTGCCTATTTAAGAGAACTAAGAAAGAACAAATGATGAAAGCAAACTTTATTGTCGTTGAGGGCCTAGAAGGCGCGGGTAAAAGCACTGCCATTAAAACAGTTTTAGATACGCTAAAGATGGCGGGTATCGAAAACATTGTTAATACTCGTGAACCTGGTGGCACACCGCTAGCAGAAAAAATGCGTGCGCTTGTAAAAGAAGAGCATGAGGGTGAAGACCTAAAAGACATGACCGAACTGCTTTTGCTTTACGCAGCGCGTGTTCAGCTAGTCGAAAACGTCATCAAGCCAGCTCTAGCAAACGAACAGTGGGTGGTGGGCGATCGTCATGATTTGTCCTCTCAGGCTTACCAAGGTGGTGGTCGTCAAATCGATGCATCTCTTATGAAGAACCTACGTGATACCACGTTAGGTGAGTTCAAGCCTGCATTCACACTGTACATGGATATCGATCCGCGAGTCGGTCTTGAGCGTGCTCGTGGTCGTGGCGAACTTGATCGTATTGAAAAGATGGATATCAGCTTCTTTGAGCGTACTCGTGAGCGTTATTTAGAGCTGGCGAATGCAGACGACTCTATTGTTATTATCAACGCACAACAGACGATTGAAGAAGTGTCACGAGACATCAAAGCCGCTCTTAATGAGTGGTTAGAGCAACAATAAGTGATATCTGGATTGAGGTGATTCATGTTGAATGATTTTCCATGGTTACAGCCAGTTTGGGATAACCTAAAAACGAGCCTAGATTCCGAACGGGTTCCCGGCGCT
The DNA here is from genome assembly GCF_001557775.1 of Vibrio sp. MOR3. Lineage (NCBI taxonomy): Bacteria > Pseudomonadati > Pseudomonadota > Gammaproteobacteria > Vibrionales > Vibrionaceae > Vibrio > Vibrio sp. MOR3. The sequence continues at coordinate 222,522 of NZ_LNRD01000009.1, forward strand.
TTGATGCTGCAAAGTGAGAAAGGTTTGGCCGTGGATAAGCTCGTGGAAGTTTTCAGTCATGCTTTGTTGTGCCAAAACTACGCCAGCGAAGCTTGTGGTTTTTGCCATAGCTGTCAGTTGGTGAAGTCTCAAAGCCATCCCGATTTACACTGGATAAGGCCAGAGAAAGAAGGCAAAGCTATTACGGTTGATCAGATTCGCGCCTGTAATCGTCTTGCTCATGAGTCTTCTCAATTGAATGGCTATCGTGTGTTTATTATCGAGCCTGCGGATGCAATGAATGAGTCTGCATCTAATGCTTTGTTAAAAACACTCGAAGAACCAGGACACAAATGCTTGTTCTTACTTGTCACGCACAATCAAGAGCGATTACTGCCAACGATTCAAAGTCGTTGTCAGCAGTGGGTGGTGGCATCCCCTTCGACTGAACAGGCAATGAACTGGATTAAAGAGCAAGGCGAGTCAAATGTGCCTGCTTATGCGCTGAAGTTGAATATGGGGTCTCCAATAAAAACCCTAGAAGCTGTGAAAAGTGGCGAGTTAGATGAATATCAAACGTTTGAACGCTGTTTTATCGACACGCTATCTTCGCCGATATCGGATGTTTTTCAGTGCGCGACTATGATTGCGAAGAACCCTGATAAAGCGTTGGGCTGGGCATGGTATTTATTAACAGATGCGCAGAAGGCTCAGTTTGGCGTTGTCGAGGTGGATCAACTGCCTGGCGCGACGAAGTTCCCAACAAATAATTATGATGGGTTGTACCTATCAACGAAAAAGCTCCTTGAGCTTAAAGCACAGGTCCAGAATTTTCCGGGTTTGAACCTTGAACTACTATCAATGAACTGGTTAATTGAATCACGAGAGGCATTATGTTCGTAGATTCGCATTGTCATTTAGACAAGTTGAATTACGACGATCTTCATATCAATGTTGAAGACGTTATTAACAAAGCAAAACAAGCTAACGTAACCGAACTTCTATCGGTCGGTGTGACGTTGGACTCTTTCCCTAAGATGTTAGAGCTGATCACGCCTTACGATAATGTATACGCGTCTTGTGGTGTGCACCCACTTGATGTGGAAAGTGCATTTTCACTAGAGACGCTGCATCGTCATGCTTCTCACGAGAAAGTCGTGGCGATTGGTGAAACGGGGTTAGATTATCATTACAAACCAGAGACAGCGGGACTGCAAAAAGAGCGTTTTGAGCAGCAAGTTGAATTAGCGGTAGAACTAAATAAACCACTCATCATTCATACTCGTAACGCTCGTGAAGATACATTAGAAATTCTACGTAAAGGTGGAGCGGATAAATGTGGTGGTGTGATTCATTGTTTTACGGAAGATCTGCCATTTGCAGAAGCTGCGTTGGATTTGGGGTTCTACATCTCAATTTCGGGTATTGTGACTTTCCGTCAAGCGACAGAATTGAAGGAAGTAGTGAAAGCATTACCGCTAGAAAAGCTACTTATTGAGACGGACTCACCGTATTTAGCTCCCGTGCCACATCGTGGAAAAGAGAACCAACCCGCTTACGTAGTCGAAGTTGCAGCCTATATCGCACAGCTAAAAGGATGCTCGCTAACAGAGGTAGGGCAAAAAACCACCGAAAACTTCCGAAATCTTTTTTTGCGATGAAAAATCAATAAGCGTAGTAAAAAAGGGGCAATAGCCCCTTTTTTGTTTAGAAATACGCCAAAAAGATCATTTAGTTTAATGTTTACTAAATTTGTTGATTTAACCGCATTCAAATCCCTCAAATGTAATTTTGTTACTAAAAATAACATCAGTCTTTATTTTATTTACGCCTTAAAATTAATTCTGTTGATAATAAAGTCTTTATAAAACAGTAATATAAGTTTAATGCAAACCTTTTCATTAGCGCTTTTTCGGTGTGATCTGAGACTTGTTTTGAAACTAAATTTCGTAACTGTGTGGAAAGTTTGAGGGCCATCAATATATATTTAGAGCCGGAAAATATAATGCAACGTGTGGTTACATTTTCATTGGGTGCTAACATTGAGGCTACGGGGGTGTGCCGTTAGTGCCCAAATAATACTTATAATTTATCAGGAGCATAAACATGTTTAAGAACCTTTTTGCAAACCTGCAAAAAGTTGGTAAAGCTCTGATGCTACCAGTATCAGTTTTGCCAGTCGCAGGTATTCTACTAGGTGTTGGTGCTGCCCACCTTAGCTTCATTCCAGAGATCGTTTCGAATCTTATGGAACAAGCTGGTGGTTCAGTATTCGGCCAAATGGCACTTCTATTTGCTGTTGGTGTAGCACTTGGCTTCACAAACAACGACGGTGTAGCAGGTCTTGCTGCTATTGTTGGTTACGGCATTATGACAGCAACGCTTGGCGTTATGGCTGGCATCATGGGCGTTGAAAAAATCGATACAGGCGTACTAGGTGGTATCCTTGTCGGTGGTGTTGCTGCTTGGGCATTCAACCGTTTCTTCAAAATTCAACTTCCAGAGTACCTTGGTTTCTTCGCTGGTAAGCGTGCAGTGCCAATCATCACTGGTTTTGCTGCGATTTTCCTTGCGGTAGTACTTTCTTTCGTATGGCCACCAATCGGCGGTGCAATCTCTGCATTCTCTGACTGGGCTGCACATCAGAACCCACAACTAGCATTCGGTATTTACGGTGTTGTTGAACGTTCTCTAATCCCATTCGGTCTACACCACGTATGGAACGTACCATTCTTCTTCGAAGCTGGTACTTGTGTGAACGCTGCGGGCGAAACTCAAAACGGCGTACTAACTTGTTACCTAGTTGCTGATGAAGCATCTCGTGCTGCTGGTAATGGCTTCGGTCAGCTAGCGGGTGGTTACATGTTCAAGATGTTTGGTCTACCAGCTGCAGCAATCGCAATTGCTCACTGTGCTAAACCTGAAAACCGTGCGAAAGTAATGGGTATCATGGCATCTGCTGCGTTGACTTCATTCCTAACAGGTATTACTGAGCCAATCGAATTCTCATTCCTATTCGTTGCTCCACTACTATACGGTATCCACGCTCTACTAGCTGGTTCTGCATACGTTGTTGCTAATACTCTAGGTTTCGTACACGGTACATCATTCTCACACGGTCTGATCGACTTCCTAGTTCTATCTGGCCACGCTCAGAAGATGGGTCTGATGGTTGCTGTTGGTCTAGTTTACGCGGTCATTTACTACGTAGTATTCCGCACAGTAATCACTGCTCTTGACCTAAAAACTCCTGGTCGTGAAGATGAAACAGAAACTGCTGCGGTTGCGACTGGTTCAGACATGGCTGGTGAGCTTGTTGCTGCATTCGGCGGTAAAGCTAACATCACAGGTCTAGACGCATGTATCACTCGTCTACGTGTAGCAGTTGCTGATACAGCAGCCGTTGACCAAGACAAGCTAAAACAACTTGGCGCTGCTGGTGTTGTAGTTGTTGCAGGTGGTGTACAGGCTATCTTCGGTACTAAGTCTGACAACCTGAAAACAGAAATGGATGAGTGGATTCGTAACCACGGCTAATCTCAGTCATTCATAAAAAAGGAGGCTTCGGCCTCCTTTTTTGATCTGTAAATTTTGGTCTACCTTTTTCTTTTCTATTGTTACTGTTTTCTCTCTTAGTCACAGTGCGTGATCTTCTTCTCAGCCTTACCTTTGTAGCTTTATTCGTACGTCATCCTTACTCGTTACTGACAAAATAAAATGGTGTTATGTTTGAATTATGCACGCTGTTTTTTAGAGGGGGAGATGTTGATGAAAAAACTAATTTTGTTGGCAGCAGCTGCATTGCCAAGCGCCGTAATGGCTGCAGATGGACCAAAGAATTTTTCTGTGGGTATGGCTGTTGATCAGCAGTTGAGTGTCGTGATTGAAATTGAAGATAAGTATCGCGGCATCATTGGTAATGATGGGATGGCGTTTGACTACATTGCGAAGCGCGGGACGTTCGATCAAAGCATGCCACTGACCTGGTACGTCGGTATTGGTGGTTGGTATGAGTGGGATGATGAATTTGGTGTCCGTGTTCCATTGGGTTTGAACTGGGACTTATCTAAAGGTTGGGACCTCTACGCTCAAATTCACCCAGAACTTGAGCTTTATAAAGGACCTGACCTACAAATCGGTGGGGCACTTGGTATCAAGTATAATTTCTAACAGACACAAAAATGCCGGCTTTGTCGCCGGCACTTTATTTTTTAACTTCTAATTATGATTATTGCTTGTTCATCGCACGTTTGATGCAAATTGCGGCTCCGCCCCAAGTAATACCCAGACCGATAATCATCATGATGATTGCACTTGTCGTCATTACGCTTTCTCCTTGCTCATTACGTTAATTAATACACCAAACACGAATAGCGCAGCAATCATTGCCCAACCTAGGGTTAGGTCGTAGCCACCGTAGCCTTCTGTTAGAAGCGCGTACAGTTTTGTTGCCAAGATAATCGCTAGCATGATAGGCGTCACGAAACGTAGACAGATTTCAAACCATTGACCGATAGAGAAGTCAGAGCGTTCATTAACGTAATTGCGAACTTCTGGCACTTGTTTCAATAACCAAGCCATCAGAACGATTTCTACAAGGCCGCCAACCATAATACCAACGTTGTTTGCGAAGTGGTCGACAAGGTCAAGTAGAAGCAGTCCGCCGTTGGTCGCGAATGCCATCGAGACAACAAATCCCGCACCAATTACGACGTTAGCGGCTTTTTTACGACTCCATTTTAGCTTGTCGATAACCGCTGAAGTGACTGCCTCCATGATCGAAATGTGCGAGCTTAAACCAGCAACAACCAAAGCAAAGAAGAACAGCGGGCCAAGAATGTATGGTGCTGGTAATAAGTTAATTGCCGCAGGTAATGTCACAAATGCCAATCCAACACCTGCAGATACAACTTCAGTGAGTGGTTTGCCTTGCTCTTGCGCCATATAACCCAACACCGAGAAAATCATGATACCCGATAGAATTGAGAAGCCACAGTTGATCAATACCGTCATAAAGGCGTTATTGGTGATGTCCGATTTCTCTGGTAGGTAGCTTGAGTACGCCAGCATGATCGCAAAGCCAATGCTCAACGTGAAGAAGATTTGACCATAAGCCGCAGCCCATACCTTCACATCCCAAATTTTGCTGAAATCAGGCTCGAACATGTAGTTCACACCATCTAGCGCACCAGGTAGGAAAATCATGCGGCCAATCAAGAAGATCACCATAACAAACAAAATAGGCATCATGATCTTAGAAGCGCGTTCAATACCCGATTTAACACCGCTCACAATGGCTGTGTAGGTAATCGCCCAAGCAATCAACATAGATACTGCGATCTTCCATTGAATACTGCCTAAATCCGTTGGTGAATTATCACCAAGCTTTAGGTATTCACTAAAGAAGAATGCATTCGTATCTGAGCCCCAACTTTGAGTAAACGACATACCAAAATAAGAAATTGCCCAACCAATAACGGCAACGTAATAGACTGCGATAACTGCAGCAACACCCACCTGAAACCAACCTAACCACTCAAACTTAGAGTGGATCTTCGCGAGTGTTTTTGGCGCAGAACCACGGTACTTTTGACCCATACTGAACTCTAGGATCATGAATGGAATACCTGCTGTGATCATGGCGAAAAGGTAAGGAATAAAAAAGGCACCGCCACCATTCTCATAAGCCATATAAGGGAAACGCCAGATGTTACCCAAACCGATGGCTGAACCGACTGCGGCTAAAATGAATCCCGCACGGGATCCCCATTGTTCTCGCTTCATATTTGACTCCTGTACAACTCCCTAAGGAATGAAGCTCTTTCAGGCATTATGAAAAAAACCAGTAGAAGAAAGGACAACTGTTATCCATCAGTTTTTGTCCTTAATTCCGAATTGTTACAAAATTCTGGTGTTTTACTTTGCAATGCCTGCAAAGAATTAGAATTAAATGCTTAGTATTTTGATGTGTGTTTGTAAAAGCTGAAATATTCTTCTGCTTTCTGTAGTTAGACTAACTTTTTACATTATTTAGCGCAATAGATTCTAAATGTTAATGGCAGGATTTTATGTGGTTTAAATATTGTTAAATGGTGTTTTTGTAGGGCATACGATCGGTAACTAGTGGTTATTTTTGAAATAAATATCTAATTTATCAATGTGATCTTGGTCTAATAAACTGTTTTTGTTTTATAGGGTGTCTGTCTGTATTGATGACACCCTATAGAAGATATTACGTTAAAACGACGTGTTAGAAGCGGAAGGTAAAACCAATATTTGACTGGAATTGGTTCATCCAATCGGTTTCAAACTTGATAATACAAGATGAACCGTCAGTCGGTAGGACGCAGGCTCCTGATGTGTCGTTATCGACAACAGTGCCCAACCAACGGATCTGAGCTGTCATCGCAAAGGTTTTCGAGAATTCGTATTCAAGACCGGCGAAAGCACTGCCAGAAAACCCGTATTTGTCATTAACCCAATCAACATCGGCATAAGAGGCTCCTAATCCCAAGCCAACATAGGTTTGCCATCCTTGAGAAAGAGGGTAGTAAATACTGCTTTGAAATTGGAGATAGTGAATATCTGCGGAATTATTGATGTCTTGTAGTTCTGAGGATTGGTTTGAATAGAAAAAACCAATACGACCCATCTCGAAAGGTGTTTCTACGGATATCGCATAATTGATGGAAGGGTCTAAATCGTAGGTGCGGCTGTTTTCATCCTCTACTTTTCCGCCCCCTGTAAAGCCGACGTAGGGAGTAACGATAACGTTTGCTTGAGCAGCCATAGAACTGCTCAATAAGATACTCCCAACTAGCCAGCCAATTTTATAGTTCATTTGCTATCTCCTTATTATGACTAAGCTAATTGTGATGCCTTAGTCAAAATCGTGCGACTAAATTAGGCAATTCTTGAACATAATTCACACTGGTGTTATTAATTTGTTACAACTAAAGGAGGTGTCTATGGAACACGATCTAAAATCCGCCCTACTCATTGTCGTCACGGTGTTCGCAGTTTTACTGTCTTTTGGCATTATTGCGATTACTACGGCTTAACTAACATACTGGCATCACGCCTATGATACGTAACAGCGGTATAATCACCGACAGCCATGCAGAGCTTGATGTAGATGTTTACGAGCGCTTTAGAAATGGCAAAACTGCCCTTGTCGCACAAGGTGGAGGGCAGAGAGGGATTTTTACCGCTGGTGTATTGGATGCATTTCTTCTTTCCAATTTCGACCCGTTTGATGAGTTCTATGGAACTTCAGCCGGCGCGCTTAACCTCTGTGCTTATCTCTGCCGACAACACGGAATGGGGAAAGCTTTCATTACTGACCTCACGACATCTGACGAATTCTTCAATCTCTTCCGCTACATCCGTAAAAAGCAGTATTTGGGGCTAGAATGGGCCTTAGAGCGGATTCAGGATTACCCTTACAAACTTGACTTAGATATGGGTAAAAGTGTGTTAGGAGCCCGTAACGCCTTCGCAGCGGTTACTAACGCCGACACTCTCTCAGATCAATACCTGCCGATTTTGAGCCAAAATTGGGTTAATACCATGGTAGCGACGTGCGCCATACCAAAATTGTACCAAAGCCCCGTGAGTATTAATGGTCAGCAGTTTGTGGATGGAGGTGTATCTGCGTCTATCCCAGTGCAAGAAGCATGGCGACAAAATGCACGTAATATTATTGTGATTCGTACCGAGCCTTTTTCTGAATCAGAAGCTAAAGCGCAAAGTGAGATTGGTGATGGTGGCGTTGAGTGGTATCGAGAATCTATTAATTCAGTACAAGAATCTTGGCAACAAAAAGTTACTCAATGGAAAGATGATTGGAGTGACTTCCTTCAACAAAAAATCAATGTCGCTCATGACTCTAAGTTAACTGGCCACAAACTGCTGAATGGCGGACGTTGGTTGTTTGGGGCGGACAATTTGTATCGTTTGAGTCATTTGATCGGGGAGAACTTCGACTCTGGGCTGGCAGATATGTTGATGATTCACTATCAAACGTTCGAACTGACACAAGCTTTCTTGTCTGCACCACCGGATGATACCTTTATCCTCCAGTTGGCTCCTAAAGAAGAACTCCAATCCTCTTCTCTACTTAGTGACCCAGAAGCGCTAGAGCATGACTACCAACTCGGACTACAAGCGGGTTTTAACCTAATTCAGCTCTATGATAAGTTAAACGTAGATGGCCGAGAGACCGCTTAGGTTTGAATCCGTAATTAGATAAAAGAAAAGGCTCCAGTTGGCTGTCTCTTATACACAAATCCCCAAGCTTGTAGCTTGGGGATTTTTTTTGAACTCTTTCAAGTGTGTGTGATCTGATCACTTAGTAATCCTTACTGAAACACTAAGATGACACACTCAGACGCTAA